>JAQTYB010000043.1 GCA_028688475.1 Elusimicrobiales bacterium | reverse complement strand
AAAAACGCGCCGAGACAGCTTCAAGACTGTTGATAATCTGATAGAAAGGACAACAGCAAGGAAAACGACAACTACATGACATTTCTAAAAAACGCAAACCATGACATTTCTATAAACTTGCAACACAATTAACCGGCGTGCTTTTCAAATCATGCAAAAAAAGCGAGAATTTTAGAAAGTCCGACGGGAAAATATGCCAAACTCACGCAGGCATTTCAAATTCGAGGTAAGGCTGGCGGCGTACATCGTCGCGCTGGCGATTGCGGCGGCGTCCCCGCTGCTGGCGTTGCTGGAGCCCGCCTCCGTCGTCGTTTGCGGACAGGCGGCGCTGCCGGGCGGCGTGATAAAGGTTGTCGTTGACAGCCGCCATGCCGCGAAGGCGCGCTGCTATTTCAACGGGCGCAGATACCGTCTCTTCGCCGCCGGAGGGGAATATCGCGCGCTTATTCCCGTGGAAGTGGATACAAAGCCCTGGTCCTCCGGCACGGTAACGGTGCGCTATAAAAGCCTGTTCGGAGATAAGGTTCTTTATTCGGGGCCGGTGCGCGTCGGCGAACCGGATTTCGATGTCATCAAGCTTAAAATCTCGCGCCGGAAAACGAAGCTCTACCGCGACCCCGCCGTGCCTGACGCCAGAAAACTCATTTCCCGCGCGCTTTCAAAGCGCGACCAGGAACAGCAGTGGCGCGGGCTTTTTATCATGCCCGTCTCCGGCAGAATCAGCGCGCCGTTCGGCCAGCGCAGGGTGCGCCGGAATAAAACGCTTTCCTATCATCTGGGGATGGATATCGCGGCCAGTTCCGGCACCATCGTAGCCGCCGTCAATGACGGCGTCGTGGCGGTTGCCGGCTATTTTCCGCTTCAAGGCAACGCCATTATAATAAATCACGGACAGGGCGTGTTTTCCGCCTGCTACCACATGAGCGCGCTTGCAACCCGTGAAGGCCTGAGCGTCAAAAAGGGCGATGCCGTCGGGAAAGTGGGCAGCACCGGCATATCCACCGGCCCCCATGTCCACTGGAGCATGTTCATCCACGGCGTGCCGGTAAATCCCGCGGACTGGACAAGAATGGTTTATTGAGGAACCAGAAAAGACACCGTGCCGGGAACTATTTCGGCTGAAAGCGCGCCCTGCGCGGTGCGGGCCTCGCCGTCGAGTTGGTAGACAATCTCGCCTTTCACGCGCACCGAAGCCCGCCTGCCGGTCATGGTGGTGACAAAAGGCACCTTGTCTATGGTGCCGGCGAAAAGGGCGGGCAGATTCCGCAGCAATCTGTACCACGGCTGGTATTCAATCAGCACGACATGCAATAGTCCGTCGTCGGGGCGGGCATGCGGCGCGATAATCGCGCCGCCGCCGAACTGCCTGCCGTTGGCGAAAGCGAGGCACAGCGGACGCGCGCGCAATGTCCTGCCGTCGCAATCAAGTTCGGCGTCGAACGGTTTGTAGGCGAAGCCTTCCTTCAGGCCGAAATAATAATACGGCGCGCGCCCGCGCGGGCCTTTCCTGCCGAAAACGTTGAAGGCGCGGCCTATCATCGCGTCTATGCCGAGGCCGGCAACGTTGATGAAATATTCGCCGTTGACGCGCCCCGCGTCTATGCGGCGCGGACGGTATGAGGCGAAAGCTTCCACCGCCGCGCGCGGGTTGAGAGGGATAGCGAACTCGCGCGCCAGCCCGTTGCCGGAGCCTTTGGGAATAAGCCCCAGCATGACGTCTGTGCCGCAGACGGCGGGCAGCACCTCGTTGACCGTACCGTCGCCTCCGGCTAAGACGATGGCTTTGTACCCTTCCGCTATCGCGCCCCGCGCGAGTTCCAGCGCGTGCCCCTGATGGCTCGTGAAAGCCACATGCAGCCGCGCTTTTGCGACAAACTCGGATTTGAGCGCCTCGGCAATGTCGAACGCGTCGCGGCGGCTGCCGGAATTGGGGTTGATGATGAAATAATAGCTGTCTATCATAATCGGGTCCCCTATATTCTAGTGAAACGCCCGCCCGCGCGCAATATAGCGTATGCGCAATTTGTATAATAACGCCGATGAGGCTTTTGATGATTCCCCTGCTGCTGGCGGCGTGCGCGGCTTCGGCGGCGGATACCGGCAAGCCTGCCGCGAATCTGTGCGACTTGTCCGCAATCCCGCCGGACGCGCCGCGCAAGACCGTCATTTCTCCCAACAAGGGGCCGCGCTGGACCGCGCTGGGCATGGATTCCGGCGGAGCGGTATGCCTCTATTCCAGCCGCTTCGTCGTCTTCCGTGAAAATTATCAGGAGTTCAAAGGCGCCGACGCGGACGATATGCTTAAAACCTATTTCGCGCGCGGCAATGAGCATATCACTTATATTTTTTCCCCGCAAAAACTGCTGTCCTTCGTTTCGCCCTATCGCGGCGAGGCGGCCTCGCGGCTTTACGCCGTCCGCGCGGTTTACGGCGATTCGACGCGCGCGTCGCTGTTGCGCGCCGATATTCGCGGAGGCGGGGATTTCGATAAAAACTGGAAGTACTTCCGCAAAACTTCGCTCGCGAAACACTGGCTGTGGGAAAATCCCAAGGCGCGGGCAAAGCTGAACAAATGGCTCGCTTCGGAAATCAGCGCGAAGCGTTCCGCCCCGCCGGACTGCGTCCCGGCGGCGGAAATACTGACGGCGGTTCCCGAATCATACCTCTCCGGTTATCGCGCGGAAAAGGCCAAAAACCGCAAAGTGAAGGCTGTCTCGGCGAAATATCAGATAGTAGTGGCGCGCGCCGTCTGCGCAGGGCATGAGGATGAGCCGCGCGGCATGGACCGCAAAAAACTGGCGCTGGACTCGCTGCTGGAGGCGATGAGATGACGAATCTGCCTTCGCTTATAAAAATACTCCGAAGGGAATATCCAAACGCGACCACCGCGTTAATCCACAAAAACCCGTTTCAACTGCTGGTGGCGACCATTCTCTCCGCCCAGTGCACCGACAAGCGCGTGAATCTGGTAACGCCCGCCCTTTTCAAAAAATATCCCGGTCCGAAACAGTTCGCCGCCGCCAGACAGGAGGATGTGGAGAAAATGATTCGTTCCACCGGCTTTTATCATAACAAGGCGCTTTCGATAATAGAGGCGTCAAAGGCCATCGCCGCCGATTTCGGCGGGCGCGTGCCGGATTCCATGGAAAAACTGCTCACTTTGCGCGGCGTGGCGCGCAAGACGGCAAACGTCGTGCTGGGCAGCGCTTTCGGCATCGCCGAAGGCGTGGTGGTGGACACGCATGTAAAGCGCGTGGCGTTCCGGCTGGGGCTGACAAAAAATACCGACCCCGTGAAAATAGAGCGCGACCTCTTGGCGATTCTGGACAAAAAAGACTGGATATGGTTCGCTCACGCGCTTGTTTTGCACGGAAGAAAGACTTGCAAGGCGCCGAGGCCGCTGTGTTCTGAGTGTCCGGCGGAGCGGATTTGCCCGAAGAACGGAGTGGAGGGCTGATGGGAAACAACGAAGGTCGGGAAATGCTCAAAGGCGATATCGTGTCCACGCTGGCAGAGGCGCGGGAAATCATTTCCGCGAAAAGCGCATTCTGGCTCGGCAATTGCAGTTGCAGGGAGGAGCGCGCAAGCGTCTGCAAAAAAGGGCTGCGGGTATGTCTGGGATTTACGCCGCCGGCAGTATCCGCCGCTCCGGGAAGCGGACGCAGTCCGGCCACGAGGGAAGAAGTCGAAAAACTTTTGTATTTCGCCAAAACCGAAAAACTTGTCCCGCGTCCGTATTATAACGATAAGGGCGAGGTTACCGCCGTTTGCTTTTGCTGCCCTTGCTGCTGCGGCGTTATAAAGGCGAAAGCCGATGTCGCGGGAAAGTTTATGGAAGTTACAGATGCGGCAAACTGCACGAATTGCGGCGCTTGCGTGCCGGTCTGCTATTTCGGCGCGAGAAAGATTGAGGACGGGATTTTGAAGATAGACAGAAAGAACTGCTTTGGCTGCGGGATTTGCGTTGCTGAGTGTCCGACGGGGGCGATAAGCATGGTGAAGCGGTGAAATAAGCAGCGGGGATATATCTGGCTCAATCGCCATGACGCAAATAAAAAACCGCCAAACGGCGGTTTTTTATTTGGCGCGCCCGACAAAGCGGAATCGGCCACAAGTTTCGGGTTTGCCGCCGCAAACTTGGACTCGCGGCCCCGGCTCGCGGTCTCGGCTGCTGGCGGGACAACGCTCCGGCCTTAGCGCGCCCGACAGGGCGGAATCGGCCACAAGTTCCAAGTTTGCCGCCGCAAACTTGGACTCGCGGCCCCGGCTCGCGGTCCCGCCTGCTGGCGGGACATCGCTGCGCCTTTCGATTCCTGGCGCAGGCCACGCAGGTGGCCTGCTTCGGGCGCAATAAAAAACCGCCAGATGGCGGTTTTTTATTTGGCGCGCCCGACAGGAATCGAACCTGTACTTGAAGCTTCGGAGGCTTCCGTGATATCCGTTTCACTACGGGCGCAAATTCGTCCGCCGCCGTGGGGAGGCGGCTTTTTTAGATTATAGCACTACTTGCGTTCCGCCGCTATTTCGCGGGCGCGGCGGATTTTGCGGCTTCTACGGCTGACTGCTTGAAGTCCGGCCAGTGCGCGGCGTCGCCGCCGCCTTGCGCGAAGTCCTTTCTGCCGCCGCCCTTGCCGCCGATTCTGGCGGCCAGCGCGCGCGCTATGGCGCAGGCGTCGGCCTGCGCGCCTTCGGCGACGGAGATTACGAACGAGATTTTGTCCTCGCGCCTGGCAGCGGCGATTACCGCGCCGCCGGGGTTTGAGGCGCGCAATTTGTCGGACAGGCCGCGCAGCATTCCCACGTCCGCGTTTTCGTTGAGCGAAATAAGCAGCTTCAGGCCGTTTACGTCGGCAATTTCAGCCGAAGCCGCGCCGCCGCCGCTTAAAAGTTTCTGTTTCAAATCGCCTATTTCCTGACGGAGCGATTTTTCGCGCTGCAGCATCTGCTCGACGCGGGCGGGCACATCCTCTATGCCGACAAGCAGTTTTTCGGCGAGGGTTTCCGTGGCCGCGGCGATTTGGCGAAGATACTTTATCGCGGCGGGGCCCGCCACCCCTTCTATTCTGCGCACCCCGGCGGAAAGCGAGGAATCCTTTAGTATCCTGACGGTGACAAGCTCGGCGGTGGATTCGACGTGAGTGCCGCCGCAAAGTTCGAGGCTGTAGCGGTCCCCGGCGCAAATGAAACCGTTTTCGTTTATCAGCACGAAACGCGCGGGGTCGGCGTATTTTTCGCCCAGCAGCGTCAGCGCGCCCAGCGCCTCGGCATCTTTAAGCGGGCGCTCTTCCATGCGGACGCCCATGCCGCTCAGCACGGCGGCGTTGGCCACAAGCTCCACCTTCCCGATATCCTCGCGTGTCGGCGGGACGGCGGTTGTGTAGTCAAAACGGAACCGCTCGGAGGAAACATACGAACCGGCCTGACGCACTCCGCCGCCCAGCACCTCGCGCAGCGCGGCGTTTACCAGATGCACGGCGGTATGGTTGCAGGCGGTGGCATGGCGCGCGGAGCGCGAAACCGAGGCGCGCACCTCCATGCCCTTATAAAGCCGCTGGAAAGTCTTGACGCGGTGCAGCACAAGCTTTGAAACGGGCCGCTGCGTGTCTTCCACCCTGGCGACAGGGCAACTGTGCAGGTCGGTCAGCACGCCGGTATCGCCCACCTGTCCGCCGGATTCGGCGTAAAACGGGGTTGCAGACAACGCGACATAGCCGCTTGCGCCGGATTCAAGTTTTTCGACGATATTGCCGTGCGCGTCAAGCAGTCCGCTTATCACGGCGTCGGTTGAAAGCGCGTTATAGCCGACAAATTTTCCCGCGGGAATTTTTTCCTCGGCTTTCTGGAAAGCGAAAGTGTCTTTCGCGCCGGAGCCTTTCCATTTCGATTTGGCAAGGTCTTGCGCCTTGTTTTTGGCTTCTTCGATACCCTGTTCATCCAGTGCTATTCCGTCGGCAGCGGCAATTTCTCTGGTCAACTCAATCGGAAACCCATAGGTTTCGTAAAGGTGAAAGACATCTTTGCCCGATAGTTTTTGTGTCTTTGTGGTGTGGCACTTAAGGAACAAAGCATCCAAAAATTTATTGCCGGATTCGAGTGTGACAAGGAATCGCTTTTCTTCCTCTTCTATGGTTTTGGTAATATGTTCCTGGTTGATGGAAAGCTCAGGATAATGGTCTTTGAAAATTCCCACGGTGGCAGGTGCCAGTTTATATATGAACGGTTCAGTTTTGTTGCAAAGCGTACTGGCCGCCACCATTGCGCGGCGTATTACACGCCGCAGTACATAACCGCGCCCTTCGTTAGAGGGGGTAATTCCTTCCAAAATCAAGAACGCGCACGCGCGCGCGTGGTCGGTAATAATGTTGAGATGGTTTGGCACGGGGGTGTGCTTGGTGGGATGCAGTTTCAACCGTGTCACAGTATCAATATTAGTTGGTTGGTTGGGGAGGGGTGGCCTTAGATTCAACACCTCATCAATAATAGGAGCAAAAAGATCCGTAGCGAACGGCGATTTTTTGCCCTGCAATATCGTGGCTAGGCGTTCCATTCCGAGGCCGGTGTCTATGTTTTTATTGGGCAGGATTGCCAGTGAGCCGTCCTCTTTCCTGTCGAATTGCGTGAAGACGTGGTTCCAGAACTCCATGTAGCGGTCGCAATCGCAGCCTACGCCTGCGCATTCGTGCTTGCCGTAGCGGCTTTGCTGCGCGTCATCAGGACCGAAATCGAAATAAATCTCCGACGAGGGGCCGCACGGGCCGGTGGGGCCCATGGTCCAGAAATTGTCCTTGTCGCCGAGTTCCTTTATATGGCTGTCGCGCAGGTTGGCGGGGAGGAGCTTGCGCCATATTTCGTACGCCTCGGTGTCGCGCGGCGCGATGCCGCCTTTGTATATCGTCACATAAATTTTGTCGGCGGGCAGGCCCAGTTCCTTTGTGATGAATTCCCAGCCCCAGGCGAGGGATTCCTCCTTGAAGTAATCACCGAAGGAGAAGTTGCCCAGCATCTCAAAAAAAGTGAGGTGGCGCACCGTCGAGCCGACGCGGTCTATGTCGCCGGTGCGCAAGCACTTCTGGCAGCTCGCCGCGCGGCGCATATCGGTGCGCAGCCCCAAAAAATAGGGCTTGAACTGCACCATACCCGCCGAAGTGAACAACAGAGACGGGTCTTGCGGAATAAGCGAGCTTGACGGCACGATTTTATGGCTATTCTTCCCGAAAAACCGGAGGAAACTGTTTCTGATTTCTGAGCCTTTCATAGTATTGTATAGTATAGCAAATCCATATTTGCAGGCGGTAAAATGGCGGATGCGAACTACGAAACCGTGCGGTATTTGAGACAGGTTGCGCTGCCTGGAGTCGGGGCGCAGGGCCAGCGGCGGCTGCGGGAGGCGAAAATCGCCGTAGTCGGCGCGGGGGGGATTGGCGCGCCGGCGCTGCTCTAACTCGCGGCGGCGGGAGCCGGCGAAATCACAGTGATTGACAACGGGCGCGTGGAGGAAAGCAATCTTCACCGGCAGATTATTTTCGACACGGCGGATTGCGGGCGCCCGAAGGCGGAGGCGGCGGCGAAACGATTGCGCGCGCTCAACCCCTCGGTCAAAATCAACGCGCTGGATAGCGAACTTTCGGCGGAAAACACGCGGACGCTTCTGGCGGAGCACACGCTCGCGCTTGATTGCGCTGATAATTTTCCTGCGCGGCGCGCCGTCAACGCGGGTTGCGTCGCGCTAGGCCTGAAATACGTTTACGGCGCGGTTTACCGCTATGAAGGCCAACTCGCGGTGTTCGACCCTGCGCATGGCGCGTGTTACGAATGCCTCTATCCCGAAACCGGCGACGAACGGGCGGGCGCGTGCGAGCAATGCGGCGTGCTGGGTTCCCTTGCGGGGATGATTGGCGCGGCCTGCGCCGCTGAGGCAATCAAGCTGGTTGCGGGAATGAAGGAAACGCTGGAAGGCAGGCTTTGGCTTTTCGACGCTCTGACTTATGAGGGCAAAATTATAAATCTGCGCAGGAATCCAGGCTGCAAAATCTGCCGCGAGTTGTGAACTTCAGCAAAAACAAAAACCGGACCCCGGCAAGCAGGGTCCGGTTTTTGTTTTTGCTGAAGTTACTTGACTACGGTGAACTTTGTTGTTGCAAGCACGATTCCATTGGAGTCCCTGGCCTCCACTTTCCATTTGCCGGGGCGTAACGACCCCGCAGGCACAGTGCCAATCGAGAGCATCATGGGTTCGTATATTGATTGCAGGGTATGGTCCGCAACTTTAATTCCGTCGGCGTACCAGATAAGGGTCACTTTTGCATAAAGCGGGCCGGAAAACTTCAAAAAGCAACAAACGTCGGTGTAAGCGGGAAACTTGGTTTTGCCGGCCGGCAGGTAAGTCGGCTTCGGATGCGCATCAGAAAAGCTGCCTATATAGGGTTTCGCCGCATCTCCGGAGGCGGCAACCATTTGCCAAACTTTAACGCCGGAGACGACGGGGTTGGCCGAGGCGGATTTATTTTGTTTCGTGGCAGGTTTGGATTTAGCCGGTTTTGCGGTGTTCTGCGTTGTTGCTGCGGCGGCGCAGAAAAATACCGCGACCGCTGCGATTGCAAATTTGCTCATTTTGCTATTCCTCCCTTTTTCACCGCGGCTCAATGCAATATTCATTGCGACCGCGCCCCTGAACGTTATGTTCAGGGGCATAAGCGGGTGGCGGGCTACTTGGCTACGGTGAATTCGACGGTTGAAAGCACGGTGCCTTTGGAGTCAACGGCTTCCACCTTCCAGTTGCCGGTCCAGATTATCTTGCTGCTCCAGGTGCGCATGGGGTTGTGTGCTATCTTCAGCGGGATGGAGGCCACCTTCGTCCCGCCGGAGTACCAGATGTGGGTTACGGTTTCGTCGGTTGCGCCGGAAACTTTCATCCAGCAGTAGACTTCGGTGGTGCCGGCGGCAAACGCGGTATTCTCGCCCGCAGGCTCTTTGTCCGTAACGCCGGCGGCGGCGGTCATTTTTTCGACTTTGAGACCGGAGACGGCAGCCTCAGCCTGGGCGGGTTTGCCCTGATTATCGGCGGTTTTTGATTCTGACGCCGCGGTGTTGCCTTGAGTTGCGGCGTTCTTCGCTTCCGATGCGGCGGATTTAGCCTGGCTTGCCGCGGTTTTTGTTTCCGTCGAGTTCTGCGCCGACGCGATGCCGGCGCAGAAAAGCATTGCGATTGCTGCGATTGCGAAGTTATTCATTTTTTACATTTCTCCTGTGTTGTTTCCGTATTTGTGTCAAAACGGGCGCGCGCTTGCAAGGCCCGTCAGTCCGCGTTTTCGTAACGCGGCGGCACGTGTTTGCCGCGCGCGGCGAGCATGGATGCAAGGCGTCCGGGGTCGTCGGTGATTATGCCGTCCACGCCCCAGTCTATGAGTTTTTCGACCAGTTTCGCGTCGAAGGCGGTCCCCAGCAGTTCCGGCCAGCTCCAAACAACTACTTTCAGACCGAGTTGATGCGCTTCGCCGAGGGTTTCTTTTGTGAGCTCTGCATCTTCAGGTTCCCAGGCGTAACCGCCGAGCGCTTTCACCATTTTGGGGATTGAGCCGCCGTAATCCCTGACCAGTTTGCCGCCGGTCCAGACGCTTGCGGCGGCCGCGTCATCCTGAAAAAAACTGTCGGCGGCGCCATTTTCGTTTTCGCGCGAGGTCAGGTAGGCGGTTTTCACGCGCTTGTCGAGCTTTTGCAATTCGAACAGGCAGCGGAAATCGAAGGCCTGTATTTCCGCGCGGTCTATTATATCCGCCGCTTTAAGGGTTTTATAGAGCGCTTCGGCGAAAGCCTTCGGGTCCGGGCTGTATTCCGGGTGGGACGGGTCCGTTTTCATTTCAATCTGGAACCCGGCTTTGCCGTTCGTGGCTTTGTTGACATAACGCGCCACTTCCAGCAGAGTCGGCATACGCGCTCCGTCCGCGGGCAGTTGGTCGGGGAAAAAACGGGAATAGGCGCTGTCAGGATTTAGGCGGCCCACGTCGAACTTTTGCAGTTCCGCAAGCGTCAGGTTCTTCGCGGTATATTCGGCGTTGTAGGCGGCTTTTTCTTCCGGCGGGGACGCTTTGAGGGCTTCCCTGCTTTTGAAAAGGAATTTGCCCCGCGGGTCGCGCGCGATATCCGGGTTGACTACCAAGTCGTGCGAAACCAGGACCTCGTTGTCTTTGGTGAGCACGATATCCATGTCCACCCAGTCCGCGCCGATTCGCAGTCCGGTTTTATAGGCCGCAAGCGTGTTTTCCGGCGAGAAAGCGCGCGCGCCGCGGTGCGCGTAGACCTGCACATAGCCGGTTGCGGCTGCCGCCGCGGGAAATAAGAAGAGCATAGCAAGCGGAATGGTTCGTGGTGTGGATGTCATAAAATGCATTCTAGCAAGAAACGCTGGGGAAGGGTAAGGTTTTGCTATAATAAATCATCTTTTTTTGGGAGGGAAAATATGCCGGACGCGCCCGGGGCGGCTAAAAAAATATTGCTGGTGGATGACGATGTCGCGATATTGGGGTTATTCAAGGAGATTCTGAGTTCGGCGGGTTATGAGGTCTCCACCGCCGCCAGCGGCGAGCAATGCCTCGAAGTTGTTTCCGGAGTCAAGCCGGACCTCATCATTCTGGATGTGATGATGCCGGGTTTGAATGGTCCCGAGACCGCGGCGAAGCTTGCGGCGAATTTAATGACCGCCAAAATTCCCATAATTTTCGCCACCAACTCCATAACCGAGGCGCAGGAAAAGCTTCGCGGCAAGCGCCCGTTCCTCTCGAAGTATTCCGCGCCGAAGGATTTCCTGTCAAAAGTTCAGGCGATAATGGCCAACCCGGTGCAGACCAAGCTAAAGTCCATAATGGATTTCGAATTCTGAGAACCTGTCCAAAGCCCTATTGTCAAGCGAAATACTTCCGAAGACAGCGGGGCGGGTCATTTTAAGCAAGCCGTCAATTTTGCTATTATTCAGATGAAGGTTGCGCGACCGGACAGTCGCCGGTCCGCCGTAAATTCGAACACCACTACTCACGGAGGCAATCATGGCAGTTAAAGTTGCGATTAACGGTTTTGGCCGCATCGGCAGGCTTGTGGCCCGCGCTATTTTGGAGCGCAAGGATAACGCGATAGAGCTCGTGGCGGTGAACGACCTCACCGACGCGAAAACGAACGCGCATCTGCTTAAATACGATTCCGTCCACGGGCAGTTGTGCGCCGATGTGAAAGCCGTCGGAGAGGACATCTCCGTGGACGGCAAGACCATAAAGGTGCTCAAGAAAAAAGACCCCGCCGAACTGCCCTGGAAAGATTTGGGCGTCCAGATAGTGGTGGAGTCCACCGGACTTTTCACCATTAAAAAAGACGGCGTCAACAAGAAGGGCAAGGAAGTCAAGGGCGCGGAAAACCATATCACCAAAGGCGGCGCGAAAAAAGTCATCATCTCAGCCCCCGCCGAAGGCGAGGACATCACGATAGTGATGGGCGTCAACGACGGCAAGTACGATCCCAAAAACCATCACGTGGTTTCCAACGCCTCCTGCACCACCAACTGCCTCGCGCCGTTCGCGAAAGTCATCCACGAGAAATGGGGCATCGAAAAAGGCCTCATGACCACCGTGCACGCCTACACCAACGACCAGCGCATACACGACATGGCGCATTCCGACCTGCGCCGCGCCCGCGCGGCCGCGCTTTCGATGATACCGACCTCCACCGGCGCCGCCAAGGCCATCGGCCTTGTGATGCCGGA
This sequence comes from Elusimicrobiales bacterium, assembly GCA_028688475.1. Classification (GTDB taxonomy): domain Bacteria; phylum Elusimicrobiota; class Elusimicrobia; order Elusimicrobiales; family Elusimicrobiaceae; genus JAQTYB01. Next base: position 6,931 of record JAQTYB010000043.1, on the reverse strand, counting down.
GCTCAAGGGCAAGCTCGACGGTTTCGCCTTACGCGTGCCGACCCCCAACGTCTCCGCCGTGGACCTGACGGTCATGCTCGCAAAACCGGCGACCGCGGAGGAAGTGAACGCCGCGCTCAAGGCCGCAGCCGAGGGGCCGCTCAAGGGAATACTGGGCTACACCGACGAGCCGCTTGTCTCCATAGACTTCAACCACTGCGCGCTCAGCTCCGTGGTGGACGGCAAGAGCACCAAAGTCATCGGCGGCAATTTCCTGAAGGTGCTTTCCTGGTACGACAACGAATGGGGCTATTCCAGCCGCATAGTTGACCTCATCAACTTCATGGTGAAGAAAGGCCTGTAATTTCGGATACTCCCCGGCGGGAGGGAAACCTTCCGCCGGGCAAGGACTTACCTGCAAATTCCGTGAAGAAGTGCGGCGGGCGCGGGACAGGGCCCGTGATGGATCAGGTGTTTGAGTAAGCCCAGGTGCGCATAACGAGAGGTTATTAACATGCCTGGCAAAATAGCTAGAAAAGTAATCATCATGGGCGCGGCGGGACGCGATTTTCATAATTTCAACGTCTATTACCGCGACAATCCGGCGTACGAAGTGATGGCTTTCACCGCCTTCCAGATTCCCAACATCGCGGGCAGAAAGTATCCGGCCAGTCTGGCCGGAAAACTCTACCCGAAGGGCATTCCGATATATCCCGAAGAGCAGCTCCGGGACCTTATAAAGGAAACCGGAGCCCAGGACGTGGATTTCGCCTACAGCGACGTCAACTTCGTGGATGTGATGAAAAAAGGCTCGCTCGTCGTGGCCTGCGGCGCTAATTTCCGCCTGCTCGGCGCGGAGCCTACGATGGTAAAGTCCTCCAAGCCTGTGATAGCCGTCTGCGCCGTGCGCACCGGCTGCGGCAAGAGCCAGACCACGCGCTATATCGCCTCCACGCTCAAGGCTCTCGGCAAAAAAGTAGTGGCGATACGCCACCCGATGCCGTACGGCGACCTTGAAAAGCAGATTTGCCAGCGCTTCGCCTCCATAGAAGACCTCAAAAAACATGATTGCACCATCGAGGAGATGGAGGAATACGAGCCGCATATAAAGGAAGGCCACATCGTTTACGCGGGCGTGGATTACGGCGTGATTTTGAAAGAAGCCGAAAAAGAGGCGGACGTAATCCTTTGGGACGGCGGCAACAACGACCTGCCGTTCTATAAGCCCGACCTTCACATCGTAGTGGCGGACCCGCTGCGTCCCGGACACGAGGAGCTTTATCATCCCGGAATGGCCAACATCATAATGGCCGACGCCGTCGTCCTCAACAAGGTGGACTCGGCCAGGCCCCAGGATGTCAAGCAGGTTGAGGAGACCGTGCGCCGCCTCAACCCGAAATGCAAAATCATTCAGGCGGAGTCTCCGGTCGCGTTCGACAAGCCGGTTGATTTGAAGGGCAAGCGCGTGCTGGTCGTCGAAGACGGCCCTACGCTTACCCACGGCGAAATGGGCTACGGCGCGGGCTATATCGCCGCCAAAAACGCCGGCGCGAAGGAAATAGTTGACCCGCGCCCGTACGCGGTGGGCTCCATAAAGGGCGTCTACGAAAAGTACAACCATCTCAAGCTGATTCTGCCCGCGATGGGCTACGGCGAGCAGCAGATGAAAGAATTGCAGGAAACCATAAACGCCATTCCCTGCGACATCGTGCTGGTCGGCACGCCGATAGACCTGGCGCGGCTGCTCAAGCTCAACAAGCCGTCGGCGCGGGTGCTGTACTCGCTCAAGGAGCGCGGAACCGCGCTGAAGGATATGGTCGCCTCGGTGGCGAAAGTGCCGGTCGGCGCGAAGAGATAATTCCCGGAGGATGCATGGCTAACGAGATTCTAAAGATTGCGCGTTTGCAGGACGCGGACATAAAAGGCAAAAACGTCGTCGTGCGCGTTGACTACAACGTGCCCATAAAAGACGGCAAGGTGGAAAACGACAAGCGCATCGCCGCCACCGTTCCGACGGTGAAGTATCTGCTTGAAAACGGCTGCCGGGTGGTGTTGATGTCCCACCTGGGCCGCCCGAAGGGAAAGGTCGCGCCGGAATTCAGCCTTGCGCCGACGGTGCCCGTGATTGAAAAACTCATGGGCGCGAAAGTCCACTTCGCAAAGGACTGCATAGGTCCCGAGGCGGAGAACGTCGTCAACGCCGCTCAAAAAGGCGAGCTGGTCCTGCTCGAAAATCTCCGCTTCCACCCGGAGGAGGAGAAAAACGACAAGGCCTTCGCCAGGCAGCTTGCCTCCTACGGCGAGTTCTTCGTGCAGGACGCGTTCGGCACCGTGCACCGCGCCCACGCCTCCACCGCGGCGATAGCGGAATTCCTTCCCGGCGCGGCGGGTTTCCTCGTGCAGAAAGAGCTGGAGTATCTCGACCGCACGATACGCAACCCGCAGCGCCCCTTCCTCGCAATCATAGGCGGCGCGAAGGTTTCCGACAAGATAATGGTGCTCAACAACCTGCTGGGCGTGGTTGACATGCTCATCATCGGCGGCGGAATGGCCTACACCTTCCTCCAGGCGCAGAATGTCGCCATCGGCAAATCGCTGGTGGAGCCCGACAAGGTGGGCGAAGCCAAGGACATCATCGCCAAATCCTACTCCAAGCACGTCGAATGCCTGCTGCCGGCGGACCATGTGATAGTGCAGGAAGTGAAGCCGGACGCTCCGTCGCAGATTACGCAGGCTATGGCCATTCCCGACGGCTGGGCCGGCGTGGACATCGGTCCCCGCACGACGGCGCTGTTCATAGAGCGGATTAAGAAAGCCAGGACAATATTCTGGAACGGTCCGCTCGGGATATTCGAGATGGACGCTTTCGCCAACGGCAGCGTCTCCATCGCCAAGGCTCTGGCGGAAGCCACGAAAACCGGTGCGACTACGATAGTGGGCGGCGGAGACAGCCTGTCCGTCCTCAAAAAGGCGGGCGTGAAAGCCTCCGAACTCACCCACTGCTCCACCGGCGGCGGCGCGAGCATGGAGTTTCTGGAAGGCAAAACGCTTCCGGGGCTGGCGGCGCTGTCCAAAAGCGCGAGCCTGCCGGCGCAGAAGCATTAAAGGAGAGTTTATAGTGGATACGCTGATACTGATAGTGCATTTCACGGCCTGTTTCCTGCTCATCATCGCGGTGCTGCTGCAAAGCGGCAAGAACTCCTCGATGGGGATGTTCGGCGGCTCGGGTTCGGACGCGATATTCTCGGCCTCGTCGAGCATGGACTTTATAAAGAAGTTCACCATCGGCGCCGCGATAACAGTGGCCCTCACCTCCGTGTCGCTGACATTCTTCACGACGCGCTTGTCCATGAGCTCGGTCGTGAACAAGTACCGGATGGCGCCGCCGCCCGCCGCGCAGCCTGCGCAGCCCGCGAAAGCGAAGTAGCAAGGGTTTTAAGAAAAAACCGGAGAGGCGTGAACGCCTCTCCGGTTTTTTTAGTGTGAAATCACTGCGCCGGTTTGTGAGGGGAAAGCGTCCAGGGTATGGCTTGCAGCTCGCTTTTTATGTAATGGAGTATCGCCGGCGCCAGCACTATGCCGGATATCCCCATGACGATGTTTCCTATGAGTATGGCCATGAGCATCTGCCACATGGGCGTGTTTATGTTCGAGCCCATTATCCGGCTGTTGAGGAAATACTCCATTTTGTGGATGAAGATGAGGAACGCCAGCGCCAGGAGAGCCTCGTTTAGCGATATGCCCAGCGCGGTTATCACGATGACCGTGTTGGTGATGATGTTGCCGACGATGGGCAGTATGCCGATTATAAATGTCATGGTGGTGAGAAACGGGATGTGCGGCATCGCCACGGCGTAGAGAAACAGCGCCGTCAGCGCGGTGTTTATCGTGGAGATTATGATTTGCGCGCCCAGGACTTTTTCAAAGCTGCGCATGAAACGCTGTATGCGCGCGTTGGTCTCCTTGCGTATCGCGTCGAACAGGTTGACTTTGTATTCCGGCGTCTTGCCGCCCAGGAAGAAAAACACCGCCGCGACTATGGCGATGACCACATGGAAAACTTCCCGCGTGAGGTAAGTGCTCGCTTTTGTGATAGTGAAGGCGTGAATGACTATTTTGCCGTTGACCAGCTCGCGCAGGTCGGCGAAATTGGAAAACGGCAGGTCCAGTCCGTATTTTTGCGCCAGATTCATTATTTGCGGCAGGGCGTTCTCGACGATGGCCGGCAATGTGAGCAGCGTCTGCCGGACGAAATGCATGAACACCGCCAGAACGACCGCTATGGCGATGATTACCGTTACCGCGGCCGTCCAGCGCGCGGCGGTTTCCGGCAGGCGCGGCCTCAGCAGGCGGTAGGCCGTTTCAATGAACATGTACGTGAATAACGCGGCCAGCAGCACGTGGCCCAGATTGAACACGATGAGGGCGAGCAGCACCGCGGCCATCACGGCGTAGGATATTTTGGCGGCTGTAGTCATATTTTCCCTGTCTTATTGCAGCGGAACGCGGCGCTCGAACACGTTCACTATTTCCAGCACATCGGCGGGCGAGGCCGCTTTTATGAGTTTGTTTTTCAAAGTGGGATTGGAAACCAGTTTGGCCAGTTCCGAGAGTATCCTCAACTGCCGGGTCGGGTCCGCGAGCGGGGTGAGGATGAGAAACACTATGCGCACCGGCTCACGGTCTATCGCCGGGAAATTGAGCCCCGCTTCGCATCGCGCAAACGACACCAGCGGCTGGGACAGCGAGGCCAGCCGCGCGTGCGGAAACGCCGCGCCGTGGCCAAGCGCGCAGGTCAGCAGCTTTTCGCGCTTCTCGACGTTGAGCCAGGCTTCCGCGCTGTCGAATTGCGGTTTGGCCAGTTGCAACCGGTCCACCATGCCGCGCAGCGCGGAAAACCGGTCCATGGGCTGCATGTCCATGATGAACGCCTCCGGCACCAGGCGGAGGCTGAGCAGCAAAGACGGCGTGGCCTCGTGCTCGTCGCGGATTTCTCCGACAATCTCTTCCACAATGTCCTCCATAGTTGCCAGTCCGCCAGCCCTGCCGCCGGGCCCTTTGACGATAGCCATGTGCACCCGCTCGTCCTGCATTTCGCGCAGCGCGGCGGAAAGAGGAGACTGCTCGCTGAAGAACAGCACAGGCCGCGCTTTCGCCCGGAGGTCGGGCGCGCCGGGCGCCCCGCTCAAAAAATGCTCCTGCAAATCCCTGGCCAGCACATACGAAACGCAGTCATCAAGCGAGGACTTGCACAGCGGGTAGCGCGAAAACCTGCGTTTGAGCATGGTTTCCCGGTTCTCCGCCCACGGCGCGTTCTCGTAGAGGCACACCGCCGCATCGCGCGGAGTGAGCACCTCCTTCACTACAGAATGCTCGAAGTCGAACAGATTCTCGAACATCAAAAGCCTGCCGAGCGAAAGCCTGCCTTCTTCCTGCGACTGCGCCAGCAGCAGTTTCAACTCCTCCTCGGAATGCGCCGTCTCATGGGCCTTGGGATTGAGCCCAGCCAGAGCGAGGACGGCGCGCGTCGCCGCGTTGAGCGCCATCATGGGATAATAGGTCAGGCGGTAAAAAACAGTCAGCGGTCCGCTGACGAGCAGCGCGGCGGCGTCGGGATTTTTAATGGCGGCGAATTTGGGCGCCTGCTCGCCGAGCGTTATATGCACCGCGGTTATTATGAAGAATGTCAGCGTGAATGCTATGCTGGTCGAAAGCGCCGCCGACAGCCACGGCGCCAAATGCGGCAGAACGCCGCTTATGATGCGGCCTATGGAAGGCTCCGCCACCCAGCCGAGGCCGAGGCTGGCCATAGTGATGCCTATCTGCGTGGTGGCCAGGTATGAATCAAGCCGCTCCACCACTTTTTTTGCGGCGCGCGCTTTCACGTTGCCCTGCGCTATGAGTTCGTCCAGGCGCGTCATGCGGACTTTTACAAGCGCGAATTCGGCCAGCACAAAAAACCCGTTTAGGAGTATAAGAGCCAGCGCGACAAGAAGGTATGCGATAGTGGTCATCTTCCTGTTTATATTCTAACAAATCCTGAGCGTTCCTCCGTCCACGCCTGCTCGACAGTTTTTGCCCATGCTGCAATAATTAGCGCTGGTGGTTCGTTGTAACCATATGGTGCAAACGATAAGCTACTGCGGCGGGATGCTGGGATTATAAATCGGTTGACAAGGATAAAAGCTGATGGATACAAGCCGGAAAATAGGGTTTTCGATAGCGGCAGCGGTGGCGCTTTTGAGCGGCTGCGCCGGACCACAAGTTTACAGCCGCTGGCCCGCACGTCCGATTGCGATAGACGGAGTGGCGCGTGACTGGATGCCGGACAGCAATGCCGAAGACAGCGGATTCGAGTTCGCCGTTGCCAATGACGACAAGAATCTGTATATATATGTCTCGCCGAAGACGGAATCCTCTAAAACGCTGCTCGCCTCCGCGTTTGAGCAGAATTTCACCGTCTGGATAGACCCCGCCGGGCAAAAAAATAAAAACACGGGGTTCAGGCTTGTCTCGCCTGAATCCGCGAGCAAAGGCCGTAGGAATGCGCCGCGGCCTGGCAATTCCGAAATGCCGCCTTCTTTTGGCGCCGGCGGACAGCCGCGCGAATCCGCGGAGACCGCGCCTGACGGCTGGCGCGGGGATTTCAACGAAAAGCGAGGCGGCGGCAGGCGCGATGGCGTGCGCGTCTCAACCGGCTCAATAAAGCTCATGGGATTTTCGGAAGAAGATAATTCATTGCTTCCGGCGGAGCGGCGGGTCGAGGTCAGCATAGGCAATGTGCGCAACAGGGGCGTTTTGGAAGCGCGCATTCCGCTTGGCCTTTTGGGCGCGCAGTTGCCCGGCGAACTGTCGCTGGGATTTGAAGCGGACGCTCTTCCCGCCGCGCGCGGCGGTACCCATGTCGGAGGCAACGGAAGCGGAAAGCCTTTCGGAGGCGGGCGTTCGGGCG
>JAQTYB010000042.1 GCA_028688475.1 Elusimicrobiales bacterium | reverse complement strand
GGATTCGGGCGAAAAGGCCCGGCTGACGCAAAAAAAACGGATGTAAACGACGAAATTTCACGCCTTCCGCAGAAAAATCACACAATTGTAGGGACTTTCAGAAAAATGCCAGTTTCGCAACGGGCTCATGATACCCATCACAAGGAATAGAATGTTTATAACGCTTTAATTCCAAATTAAGGAGTGGATATGGATATTGTCAGCGTGCTCAAGGCATGTTTGAGTGCTGTGTTTTTAATCCCCGGGTATCTGGTCGTATGCTTTCGTGCGCTTACGCGAGAACGAGGCAAATTTGATAGTTTTGAAATGATGCTCCAATGTCTGGTTTGGAGTCTTGCTATTGGATTGTCTTGGTTATATCTTACACCTACAGGAGATTTGGTTCGTTTTACTATTGTCTATGATAAACTCCAGCTTGAGCATTTGATAGTTTCATTTTCATTCGTTATACAAGTTGTTTTGCAGGTGTTTTTTTTAACCGTTATTATGTGTGCAGTGTGTGTGTTAATTGATAAATATCGGTTTACAGCTCTGTGTGCTATTGGTTTGGGAAGGATGAGTCCATATTTAACCCCATGGGAACGGACGCTGGATTTGTCAGCAGTTGGTTGGGTTATTGTGAATACTAAAAGCAAAATTAGATATGTCGGGGTAATAATGTCTGGTAGTCATTATCCTTACGAACGGAGCATAATTTTGCGCGGTACCAAAACTGACAAAATAAGCGTTTATGACTTAAATTCGGAGCGCAATGCGTATGGAGACTATATCTGGCTTGCGGGTGATGAGATTTTGTCTATTGAAGTTTTGCCAAAGGGTAAAGCTGCTTAGTATCGCTGGATTTCGGGGCAGTATGCGTAATTCATGGTTTTCGTGGGTTTGCAGTCAAATCCTGTTCCGAGCGTAAGTTATACGGAGTTTGCGGCAAACCTGCGTATAACTGGAAGACAAGGCCCATTTCGTGGTCGGGCGCGCGCAACAGGCCGACGCGTGGATGCACCGCCGGTTTTTTATTTTGATATACTTTTATTTCGTTAATACTGCAGTTTCCGCGAGACCGGGTGTGCGGGTGCTTCCATGAACGAGTTTCGTAATATCATTGCGCGCGTTTGCGTTTTTGCCGTGTCGGCGCTGTTTGTGTCCGGCGCGGTCCGGGCCGGGACGCTCGATACTTCCAACAGCGCCCTTTCCGTGGAGTTGCGCCCCGGCTGGGCGTCCGCTCCCAAAGAGGACGACCCCGATGTGCTGCTGCGCGTCAAGCGCGGCGGCGAGCTGTTCTTCATCACCGCCCTCAACCAGGACCTCGGCGACCATTACCTCGAAGCCAAGCTGAAAGACGAGATAAACTCGCTGCGCGGGCGCGGCTACACGGTTCCCGGCTCGATTGAAAAAATTTCCATACATTCCGCCGCTTCGCTTTTTTATACCTCTTACAGCGCGGGCAGCCAGAACATAAAAATCGGCTACTTCACATACGATGACAAGTCATACGGCGTCTCCGCCACCGATGTGGGCGAGGCCGAGTTCGGCGACATGATGTTTTCCATCCGCAAAAAAGGCGAACCCGCGCCTGTGCGCCCCGCGCCGGCGCGCGTGGCAAAGCGCGTGCGCAAACCGCGCACGGTTGCTGAAAAGCCCGTTTCCGCAACCGAGGTTGCGTTGTCGTCCGCCGCGCTGCCCGCCGGCGCGACGGAGCAGGTCGCCGTTTCCAGCGCCGCGCTCCTGGCCGCCGCCAAAGAGGCGCACAGAAAAGCCGCGCTCCGCCTTGAGCGGCCCGCGCCGCCGAAACCGCTGCCGCCGCCGCTGATACCGCGCCATCCGCTGCCAATCTGGGTCTGGGGCATTCTGGCCGGCTTATGGGCGCTGGCGGCGAAGAAAGCGTCCGATACCGCGAAAAAACTTTCGTATCCGAAACTCGAGCCGCTGCCCAGGGACGTTCCGGCTGATTTTTTCTTCCCGTTTATCATAAAAAGATTCGTACTGCCGGAGGGGGAACTGCAATACAGCGTCGTCAGCCGGCAGGGGCAGCGGCTGTCCGCGCGCTATGACCGGGGGAACGAGGCCATGCTGGCCTTCTCGGTTTACGCCATCGTCGTTTTCCACGCGCTGTGGAGCCTGGCCGCCGTTACCGGGGTGGAAAAAGCGGTTCTCGCCGCGGTGCTGCCGATACCGGGGGGAACGTTCATAGTCTCCGTGCCGGAGCTGCCGTTCACGCTGCTGATTATACTTGCCGCGCTGAAATATTCCACCGGCACCTTCCGGCTGACCATGACCAATCACGAGGAAAAACTGCTGCTGGAGGCTTTCCCCGCCGGCGATGAGGTTATTATAAGGGACGGCAAAGGCAAGGAGGCGGGCCTCCTCAAGCGCTCCGGCAGCAGGAACTGGCAGTTTCTTGACGCCGATGAAAAACCGGTTTTCGAGCTCAAAGACGACCAGCCCAAGCTTTTATGGCTGCGCAGAATCTGCGGCACGCTGGACGGTGCGCTGCGCGCGCGCTACAGCATTTTCGTCAAAGGCAGCCGGGCGGGTTTCGTGCTCAACGACCCGTCTTCGCCGGACGGCTTTCAGATTCATCTCGAATACGGTTACGGGCGTATTACGCATCCCGCGCACATAGTGGCGTGCGTTCTCTACGCTCTCGCCCGCAACCGCGAATACCCGTATCCGTGGCCCGTGTGAGTTTTTGAGTAGACCTCTTGCATAACCCCTGCCGCCCTGTCATTGACTAATCTTGCTGTGTCATAAGCAGCTATTCTTTATGAATACGAGCCACGAAACACACGAAATACACGAAAGAGGAACAAACGACACAAACAACTGAGTTTTAGCCGCAGATGAACGCAGATACTCGCAGATTAAAAACAAAAGCTGTTTTTGTCTGCCGTTATCTGCGAATGTCCGCGTTCATCTGCGGCTGGGTGCTGTTGTTGTAATTGAAAAGGCTCCTCATTTTTCGTGTATTTCGTGTGTTTCGTGGCTGAAATGCAGCCCTGTGGCTTTGTTGTGTTTATGACACAGTAGGCTAATTGGGGACACGGGTTATGCAAGAGGTCTAGTGGAAGTGCTGCTACACCGGCAGCAGGCCGCTGAGTAAAGTCGTGCGGGCGGAGAGAATCAGCGCCAGGCCGATGAGCGTCAGCAGCATTCCGGCGACGACTTCGGTATAGCGCACGAATCTGCGGTATTTCGACATCAGCGTGAACAGCTTGCCGACGGCGAAAGCCGCGACGATGAACGGCGTCCCCAGCCCCAGCGAAAAAACAAACAAAAGCAGGAAGCCTTTGAGCGCCGTTCCCTGCGCGGCGGCCATGGCCAGAAACCCCGCCAGTATCGGCCCTATGCAGGGCGACCAGCCGAGCGCGAACGCCGCGCCCATCAAAAACGCTCCGGCGTGCTTGGGCTTGAACCGCGAAAGGGCGAACCGTTTCTCGTACTGGAAAAATCCGATGTTGAAAAGCCCTATCGCGTGCAGCCCGAAAAATATCAGCGCCGCGCCGGCCACCGTGGTAAGCAGCCGGGTGTTGTCCGTCAGAAAGCCGGCCAGCGCGGAGGCCGACGCGCCGAGAGCCGAAAACACCGCCGCGAATCCCGCCACGAAAAGCAGCGCCGCCCGGCCCGCCTTGTGCGCCGCTTTTTCGCCGCCGGTTTTGGCCTCGTTCGCCGAGACGCCCGATATCATCGAGATATACCCTGGCAGCAGCGGGAACACGCAGGGGGTGAAAAATGCCAGCAGTCCGCCGGCGAAAGCCGAAGCTATTTCAGCGATATGCATAATGTCCTCAAGCGGGTTAACCTGAAAACTTTCAGGTTAAGGCGCGTCGTAAACGTCCAGTTCCTCGTCGGGCAGCTTGTCCCAGCGGGCGTTGTCCGCCATGCGCATCACTTCGGGCCAATGCCCCTGCGCCTTCAGTATCAAATCGCAGGCTTCGCGCACCGCGCCGGAACCGCCGCCCAGTTTTGTCACCACATGCGCGCATTCCTTGACTTCCGGGACCGCGTTCGCCGGCGCCACGGCCAGTCCCGCCGCTTTGAGCACCGGAATATCCGTCAAATCGTCGCCGATATAGGCGGCTTCGTCGGCGCGCAGTCCGGTTTTGGCGAGAATTTCCCCGAACGGCCCCGTTTTGGAGAGGAATCCCTGATACACAAACCGCACACACAGCACCCGCGCGCGCTCGACAGTGCCTTCCGCCTTGCGGCCAGTTATGAGGCCCGTCGTTATCCCGAACGTGCGCAGCAGCCGCAGCCCGATGCCGTCCAGCGCGGAAAACCCCTTCAATTCATAAAAACCGCGCCCCGGAGCGGGCAGCAGGTGGATTGTGCCGTCGGTCAGCACCCCGTCCACATCCATCAGCACGATTTTTATTTTCTTGGCGCGTTCTTCCACTGAAAGCTTTTTCATATACGTTTAGTGCCCGTTCCCCGTTTTCCAGCGTTTGACCAGCTCCAGCTCCGCGGCGCGGTGGGCGTAATTTTCCGGCTTGTGGCCGGAGTATTCCGAAAAATACCACGCGATTGTCTCCGCCATCCATTTTTTGCGGTCGGCGGATTTCCAGTCCAGCAGCGTCTCTGCTTTCATTATGCCCAGCACATAGTTGCCGGGGTGGTAATACGGCGACCAGTCCGGCGAAAACCCGTTTTTGGCCAGCCAGTCCATCGGGATGGAAACCAGTTCCGGCTTTAGCTGCATGAGGAAGGCGGACAGTTCCAGCCATTCCCGCAGCGTGATGGGCGCGGTCTCGCCGAAATGGTAAATCTCGCCTTCCGCCTTCTGTTTGTGCGTCGCAAGGGTTTCAAGCGCGCGCGCGGCGTCGCCGCTCCAGATATAGCGGCGGTAGTAAAGCCCGCCGTCGGGCAGTATGACGGGCCCGCCGTCGGCCAGCCGCAGCCAGTAGGAATGCGCGCGCAGTTTCGGGTCGCGCGGGCCTATCGCCGCCGGAAAACGCGCTATGCTTACCGGAAAAGCCCCCGCCTCGTGCAGCCGCAAAAACACTTTCTCGGCGTCGCGCTTGCCCTGCCCGTAGGGTTCCAGATTTCCGGCGCGTATGCGCGGGTCTTCCGGCAGCCGGTCCGCCATGCTTTCATCGAACGGCGAGGCCGCGCCCTGCAATGTCAGATGCACGTCGCCGGTGCTGCTGAAAATCCACAGGCCGGCCCTGCCCGCGAAGGCTTTGCCCGCTATTTCCGCCTCTTCGGGGGTGAAGCAGATGTTGTCCACCACGACGTCCCAGCGGGTGCGCGCCAAATCCTGCAAATCGGGGAGTGAACGGCGGTCCCCGTGTATCTGCGATATCGTGTCGGGCAAATCCGCCGACGGGCACAGGCTGGAGAAAACCGTCACCCTGTCGCCCTTTTTCGCGCGCAGCAGCGCGAACTCCCTGCCGAAAAACCGTGTTCCGCCAAGCACCAGTATTTTCATTTTTCGCACCTCTTGTCATAGGCCAGCAGCGCGATGATTGTTTTGGAATCTTTTATGCCGCCGTTTTCCGCCATTTTGAGCGCTTTGGAGAACGGCACGTTGCGCACGTTTAGAAATTCGTCGTCGTCGGGTTTGGCCGGGCCCGGCTTCAAATCGCGTCCCAGATAGATATGCAGCTTCTCGTTTGAAAACGCGCAGCAGGGCCAGAAATCGAGCAGCTTTTCAATCCGCCCCGCGCGGTAGCCGGTTTCTTCCGCCAGTTCGGCGCGGGCGCGGCGCAGGGGATTGTCATTGCGTCCGTGCATCTTGCCCGCCGGAATCTCCCACGTCACCGCGCCGATGGGGTAGCGGAACTGGCGCACCAGCACCACCGAGCCGTCCGCCAGCACCGGCAGCACCGCCACCGCGCCGGGGTGGTCCATGTATTCGCGCGTGGCGGTTTTGCCGTTCGAGAGCAAAACCTTGTCCGCGTTGAAGTTCACCGCGCCGCCCTTGTATAGGCGGTTTTTGCAAATTCGCTTTTCTATTAGTTTAATAACCATAGGGTGCGCGTTGCGCCAGCACTAGATAATACCAATTTTATGAAACCCGCTGAATTCATACATCTGCACAACCATTCCGAATATTCGCTGTTGGACGGAATGCTCAAAATCGCCAACGACAAGGGCGGCGCTTCCGAATTTCTCAAATCCCTCGCGCAAAAAGGCGTGCCCGCCCTGGCGCTGACCGACCACGGCAACATGTACGGCGCGGTGGATTTCTATTTCTCGGCGCGCGAGGCGGGCATCCGCCCCATAATAGGCCTTGAGGCCTACGTCGCCAAAGGCAAGCGCACCGTGGATAACGAGCGCCGCCTCAACGGGCACATGACGCTGCTGGCGCGCGATTTCGAGGGCTATCAAAACCTGATGGCCATCAGCACCTCTTCCTTTACAGAGGGGTTTCATTATTCGCCGCGCATAGATTTGGAACTGCTGCAGCAGCATTCAAAAGGAATAATAGCGCTGTCGGGCTGCCTGCAATCCCACGTTGCGCAGCAATGCCTCAACGGCAATATCGCCGAAGCCTGCCGCCTCGCCGTGCAATTGCGGGACATGCTGGGCGAGGGCAATTATTATATCGAACTGATGTACCACGGCATTCCCGAGGAGCAGCAGGCGATGAAGGGCCTGCTGGAAGTGGCAAAGCGCACCGGCATTCCGGTTGTGGCAACCAACGACTGCCACTATCCGCGCCGCGAGGACTGGGAAGTGCACGACGTGCATCTGTGCATCTCCACGGGCCGCACGCTTGACGACCCTGACCGGCTGCGCATGACCACCAAAGAGCTGTATTTCAAATCCGCCGAGGAGATGGCGCAGCTTTTCGCCCACACGCCGGAGGCGGTCTCCAACACCCTTAAAATCGCCGAGCGCTGCGATTTTGAAATTCCGCACGGCAAGTTCATACTGCCCTCTTTCGACGTGCCCGCGTCCGAGGGCGGCCTCACCGCCGCGCAATATCTGGAAAAACTTTGCCTGGCGGGTCTCAAGCGCAAGTTGGAAGGCGAAATCCCGCAAAAATACATGGAGCGGCTGCGCTACGAGCTCGACATCATCATCAAGATGGGATTCCCCAGCTACTTCCTTATCGTCAGCGACTTCATCGAATGGTCTCGCGCCAACGGCGTTCCCGTCGGGCCGGGGCGCGGCAGCGGCGCGGGCTCCATCGTGGCCTGGTCGCTGGACATCACCCGCGTGGACCCGATAACAAACGGTCTCCTCTTCGAGCGGTTTTTGAACCCCGACCGCGTGACCATGCCCGACCTCGACATAGACTTCGCCGACGAGGGCCGCGCCCGCGTTATCGAATACGTCCGCCGGAAATACGGAATGCAGAACGTGGCGCAAATCATAACTTTCGGCACCATTAAAGCCAAGCTGGCGGTGAAAGACGTGGCCCGCGCGATGGCTTTCACGCCGGTTGAGGCCAACAGTCTTTCCAAGCTTATCCCCAACGGCCCCGACGCCACGATTTATAACGCCATCCAGACGGTGCCGGAACTGCAAAAAGCCATCAGCGCCGACCCGCGCGTCAAAAAACTTTTCGACTTCGCGCAGAAGATGGAAGGCCTCAAGCGCCATACCGGCGTGCACGCGGCGGGCATAGTGATTACGCGCGAGGCGGTCAGCAAATATTCGCCGCTGGCGGTGGGCTCGCGCGAAATCGTGACCACGCAGTATGAGGGCGAAACGCTGGTCAAGCTCGGCCTGCTGAAAATGGACTTTTTGGGGCTGCGCACTCTCACCGTCATAGAAAACGCCGTGGATATGGTGAAAAAACTGCGCGGCATCGAAATAGACATCCAGAAAATCCCGCTTGACGACGCCAGGACCTATGAACTACTTACCGCCGGAAAAACCACCTGCGTGTTCCAGCTTGAAAGCCGCGGCATGCGCGAACTGGTGCGCAACCTCAAGCCGACGCAGTTCAGCGACATATCCGCCCTCGTCGCGCTCTACCGCCCCGGCCCGATGCAGAGCGGAATGCACGATTTGTTCGTTGACAGAAAACATGGGCGCAAAAAAATCACCTACGACCACCCGCTGCTGGAGCCGATTTTGCAGGAAACCTACGGCACCATGATTTATCAGGAGCAGGTCATGGAGGTTTCCAAACGGCTGGCGGGATTTACGCCCGGCGAAGCCGACGGACTGCGCAAGGCGATGGGCAAAAAAAACGTTGACGCCATGCAGAAAATGCGCGACAAGTTCATGAAAGGCTGCCACGCCAGGAATATTTCCGAAAAACTCGCGGGCAAGATATTCGACCAGATGGCGGAATTCGCGGGTTACGGCTTTAATAAATCGCATTCAGTTGCCTACGCGCTGGTGGCCTATCAGACGGCGTGGCTGAAAGCCAATTATCCCGCGGAGCTGATGACCGCCGCGCTGACCAGCGAAATCGGCCACAACGCCATCGGCTCGGAAGACAAGGAAAACCGGCTTGTTACCTATCTCGACGACGCGAAAGACATGGGGATTGCCGTCCTGCCGCCGGACGTGCAGCATTCGCTGAAAGCGTTCAGCATTGAAAAAGCGCCGGATGGAAAAGACGCCATCCGTATCGGGCTCAGCGCGGTAAAAAACGTGGGCGACGAGGCTGCTGCCTCCATCGTGGAGGCGCGCGCGAAAGGCGGGCCGCTGCGCTCGCTTGACGACCTGTGCGCCCGCATCAACTGCCGCGCCGCCAACAAAAAAACTTTCGAGTCCCTCGCCAAAGCCGGCGCGCTCGACGGGCTTTATCCCGATGTTATAAAGGAAGAATCCCGCGCGCGGATGATGAACGAGATAGATTCCGCCCTGTCCGCCGCGTCGGATTTGCACGACGAGGCGCAGTCCGGCCAGGCCAGTCTTTTCGGCGGGGAGCATTTGTCCGCCTGCATCGTGCCCAAACGCGACAATTCTCTAGGCCCCGTAAAGCCGTTGAGCGAGCACGCGCTGTTGGCCAACGAAAAAGAGGTGCTGGGATTTTATATGAGCGGCCATCCGCTTGTGCGCTACAGCAACCAGCTTAAAATGGCGGGCCCGCTCACCATCGAGCAGATAAAGGAAGGCCGGCAGGCCGGGCTTGTGCGCGTGGCGGGGCTGATTGATAAGGTGCAAAAAAAACAGTCCAAAAAAACAAAAGAGCCGTGGGCGCAATTCGAGCTTGAGGATTTGACCGACTCCATCAGCGTGAACGTGTTTCCCAAGAAATTCAAGGAGTTGGCGGGCAATATCGCGCCCAACACCATAGTGGTGGTGTCTGGCAAACTCAATATCGAAGACGGCGACGAAAACTCCGCCCCCGAGATTTTCGCCGACGACATAATCCCGCTTTTCGAGGCGATGACGCGCTACGGGCGTTTTCTGAAGCTGAATATCCCCCACGGAATCGAGGAGGAGCAGCTAAAGGCGCTGCATAAAGTCCTCGCCCACACGCGCGGCGGCATCCCGGTATATCTGTATGTGAACACCCACCAGAAACAGCCGGTTCTGGTGCTGTCTGAATCCATGGTGATGATAACCGAGAAGCTGCTTGAGGACATAGAAAAAATCCTGGGCCCCCACAGCTGGCTGGTGGAAACCTCGAAGGCGTAAGCTATTGGAGAGATTATGACGATTAAGCTGAAACTCACGCAGGAGCAATACGCTACTCTTGTGCGCATGGTGTATCTTGGCAATTGGATGGTCAATTCCTCGCGCATGGAAGAAGAGCGTGTTAAAAAGTATGACGATGTGGATCAGCATGTTTTATCGTTCGCTTCCGCCGCGAAGGCGGGGAATTTGGTCGAATACGACAATGAATCCAAAAAATATTTCCCCGCGTTCGAACTTGAGATGGAGGACGAGGCGGAGCAATACAGGCGGGATTTTGAGGACGACGTGTTCTGGGAGGAACTGACGCAGCAGCTTGCCCGCCGCGATTTGATACGCCAGTACGGCGAGGCGGCTGTGAAAAAAATGAAATTTGGCGAACTCCTTGAAAAAGAAAATGTTTTCGTTGAAAAATACGACGACGAGTTCGTGGAAAACGGCATTGAAAATCTGGAGCTGAAAACGGCAAACGCGCGGTAATCGCGGCTTTACCAATCGCTCCCCGCAGAATATTCAGAAGTTGATTTAAGATTGTGGTAAAACGAAGGATTTCCCCTTGAATTTTAACCGGACAGGTGTGATTCCGGGTTAACGATTATTTCTCGTGCGCCGCTTCTTGCGGTACATACTCAAGTATATCTCCGGGCTGACATGACAATTCTCTGCAAAGCGCATCCAGCGTTCTTAACCTTATCGCTTTAATTTTCCCAGCTTTCAAATTGCTGAGATTAGCTTGGGTAAGCCCGATACGCTCTGCCAAGTCGTTGCCACGCACTTTGCGCAACGCCATTATTACATCAAGGCGGACAACTATGGACATCAGATAATTTCTCCTATCTCGCAGATTAATCCCTCTATGGCTTCAAATGCGTCTCGCACTATAAGAAATAGGTACCCTAAAACCAGAAATTCCATGCCATTGAACGCATATATCTGCCAACCGTTAGTTCGCCAACCGGAGCCGGCGAAGTTGTGCGTTATGCCTGAAGCCAGCACAACAATAAAAACGATGGTGTAGAGCATGCCCACAATATAACTTAACCGCCCGAATATCCCGAACCAATATACGCCGCGTTGTATGCTTCCCAGTTTCTTTTGCAACAGTTCTGTTTTTTCCATACTATTATCCCCATTGGTTTGTTGGATTTTACTTTCTTGATATATAGATTATAGGTAACAAAATCTTATTTGTCAAGCATATTTTATCATAATACGATAATTTATATCTAATATGCAGTAAATTAGTTTGCTTATTTAATCTTCACTCCTGTTTCGCTTTACCAATCGCTTTACTTATACTTTACTTATTTGTAGCATGGGTCTATGGCTTTTACACCCAAGTTTCAGCCTACTCCGCACCTTCTTGCTGTGTTGGAGAAAATAACCTCTCTCAAAGCGCGTATACAAAGCGCGACGGTCGGCGTTAGCTGGATTCCTAATATTCAGAAAGATACGGCTGCCCGGCAGACTCACGGTTCCACCGCAATCGAGGGAAATCCGCTCACCTTGCCTGAAGTCAAAATCCTCGCCGAGGGCGGCAGCCTGCCTTCTTCAAAACCGCGCGCCGTGCAGGAAATTATGAATTATCTCGCCGCGCTGCGTTTCATCGAAAAGCGTTCCGGCGCGGGCAGGATTGAGGCAAAGGACGTTTTGAAACTCCATTCCATAATGGGACTGCATAGCGCGCTGGACCGCGGGCCGGCAGGAAAATTCAGGGATTATCAAGTCGTGGTCGGCATGCACAGGCCGCCGTCGGCGCGAAGTGTTCCGAAGCTGGTGGATGAGTTGCTGGATTGGCTCAACGGACCGGGACAATCGTGGCCCGCGGTGGTAAGTTCCGCCATTCTGCATTATCAGTTCGAATGCATACATCCGTTCGGCGACGGCAACGGGCGCGTGGGCCGCGTATTGGCGATTTGGGAGTTATACCGCAAAAATTTCGACACTCATCATATTTTCGCCGTGGATGAAGTTTTTCTTGAGGAAAGGCAAAGCTATTACCGCGCCCTGCATCGGGTTCAGGTGGAAGGGCAGGATATTTCCGGCTGGGTGGAATACGTGGCGGAAGTTGTAAACGAGGCGTTGTCCCGCACTTGGAGCAGAATAGAGGCAGTGCGCGCTTGCGACAAAGGCAAACCGCTTACCCTCACGCCGAGACAGGAAAGGCTGCTTGTTCTGCTCAGGGACGGGCCGCGCGGCATAAGCGAGATACAGGATTTGCTTAAAGTCACCAAACCCGGCGCGCATTATCTTCTCAAACCGTTGCTGAACGCCGGTCT
Source organism: Elusimicrobiales bacterium (assembly GCA_028688475.1). Taxonomy (GTDB): domain Bacteria; phylum Elusimicrobiota; class Elusimicrobia; order Elusimicrobiales; family Elusimicrobiaceae; genus JAQTYB01. The sequence continues at coordinate 7,031 of JAQTYB010000042.1, read as the reverse complement.
GGTAAAACGCGCGGGAGGGCACAAGACAGGCAAGTATACTGCCGCTTGACGATAGGAATTCCGGCCTGTTTATTTCCTATAATAATGAAAGGGCCGTTTCAGCGAATTTATCAAGGATACCATGACTATCAAAACAAAGCTGTTTGCCGTTGCGCTGGCTTGCGCGGTTTTCGCGGGCGCGGCGTATTCCCGCGAGTTCAAAAAAACGTCCAAACCGAAGGCCGATGTGGATCTCGGCGAGGACAGCGTGCTGGCCGACAACAGTCTTGTGGACACTCCCACCGCCGCGGTGCTGGATTATTACGCGCTGCAAACCAAAACCCGCTTTTTCTCGCAGGGCAGCGTGCTGGAAGAGGCGGCTTTCGGCGTGCTGCCGCAGCTCAACCTCGGCGCCAGCGCCACCATAGAGGATTTTCTCGGCACCGGTTCCGGCATGCGGCTTGTGCGCCCCGCGATACAGGCCAAATACCGGTTTTACGAGGGCACAGCGCATTTCCCCGCGCTGGCGGTCGGCTACGACGGGCAGGGTTATTACTATAACCGCAGCGCCGCCGAGTTCAGGGAAAAAGAGCGCGGCGTCTACCTTGTGGCGTCAAAATCAGTTTTCGACAAAAGTTTCCAGATTCATCCCGGCGTGAACGTGTCGGACTTCGACTCAAACCATGTTTTCGGCTGGCTGGCGGCCAGCTTCACCGTGGAGGACACGTTCTCCCTCATGGCGGAATGGGACAACGTGCAGCGGTTCGACCAGTCCCGCGTCAACGCCGGCGTGCGGTTTTACGTGTCGCCGGCTTTCCAGTTGGACGTGGCGGTGCGCGACATCGGCAAAAACACGCAGTTCACCGACGGCTCGCCGCAGCGGACCGAGCGCATTGTGCAATTGCGCTACGCGACCAGTTTTTAATCTTAGAGCTTATCCGTAAATAAGCTCAGTAGACGAAATTTCGGATTTTGAGCCGAGCCGAAGCGGTGTGAGGCGAGCAGGCCAGTAGGCCTGTAAGCCGAAGACCGCGAAGGCGCTGGCCAAAAGCTGAAATTGCAGTGCACGAGATTATTTACGGATCAGCCCTTATTCAAGGAGAGTCAGATGGCAAAGAGAATCGGCATTCTTACCGGCGGCGGCGACTGCCCCGGACTCAACCCCGCCATACGCGGCTGCGTTTACGCGGCGGAGCGCCTCGGCTACGAGTGCGTCGGCTTTGAAGACGGCTGGAAGGGCATAATCGAAAACAAGACCACGCCCCTCAACCGCGAAATCACGCGCGACATTAAAATGGACGGCGGCACCATGCTGGGCACCTCGCGCACCAATCCCTACAAGCGAGAAGGCGGCGTGGAAAAGCTGCGCGAAACTTTCCAGAAAAACAATCTTGAAGCGTTGGTGGCGATGGGCGGCGAGGACACGCTCGGCGTGGCGCACCGCCTTTACAAGGATTTCAAATTCCCCGTCGTCGGCGTTCCCAAGACGATGGATAACGATTTATCCGGCACCGATTACACCTTCGGGTTCGACACGTCCGTCACCGTCGCCGTTGACGCGCTGGCGCGCCTGCGCGACACCGCCAAAAGCCACCACCGCATCATAGTGCTGGAAGTGATGGGCCGCCACGCGGGCTGGGTGGCGATGTTCACCGCCATCGCCGGCGCGGCGGATTACGTCTGCCTGCCGGAACGCACCGTTGACGTGGAGGATATGGCCAAAAAGCTGAAAGCGGCTTATGCCGGCAAGCGCTTTGCGCTGCTGGTAACCAGCGAGGCGGTGGACCTGCCCAGCGTCGGCGAAGGCGAAAAGCAGGCGCTTGACGATTTCGGACATGTTGTTTTGAAAGGCCGCGCCATCGGCGAGACTCTCGCCAAAATCATAGAGGACAAGACCGGACTTGAAACGCGCCACGCGGTCATCGGCCACATACAGCGCGGCGGCTCGCCCACGCTTTACGACCGGATGCTCGGCACCCGCGTCGGCGTGGCGGCGGCCAGCTTTGTGGCGGAGAAAAAATTCGGCGTGATGGCCGGGTTGACGGGCGACAAGATTGTTCCCGTTCCGCTGGAAACGGCGGTCGGTCAGTTGAAAACCGTTTCGCCGGAGTGGTTCAAGCTGGCCGAAATGATGTTCTAGGAGAGATTACATGGAAACTTCCGATAGCAATACCGCGCCCAAGCCGCCGGCCTGGAAGCGGCGCACAATCCTTATCAAAAAAAGCCTGCAACTCAAATACATGGCGCTGATATTCTTCAGCGTGCTCGTCGGATTCCTGATTGTGGGAATGGAAGTTTCCTGGAACCTCTCTCGCATCCTCAACGACAGGCCCGCCCTCATACAGCCGATTATGGACGAACTGGGCGCGGTGTGGCCGGTGTCGCTGCTGAAAATGACGCTGTATCTCGTGATAGTGCTAATCGTTTCCAGCGTCATCTCTCACCGCATGGCGGGGCCGATATTCAAGTTCGAAAAAACCGTCGGCACGCTGGCGGGCGGGGACCTGACTCACCGTGTGTTTCTAAGGAAAGGCGACCAGTTCATGGATTTGCAGGACGAACTAAACAGCATGGCCGCTTCGCTTCAGGAAAAGCTCAAGACGGACAGAGGGACCGCCGAGAACGCCGCGCTGCGGCTGCGCGGCCTGGCCGCCAGGGCGCCCGACGCGCAGTGGAAGTCCGAGCTTGAAAAAACCGCGGAGGAGTTATCTCGCATCACTTCGGAATTCAAACTCTGACGGCGCTGCTGTGCGCGGCGCTGTCCGCCGTCTGCCTGCCCGCGGTCGTCTCCGCGCAACCCGCCAAAACAGGCGCCGAGTCCCTGTCCGCCGGCGCGGAGCCAGGCGCCTGGTGCCCGGAACCGTCCGACGCGGCGGTCGAGACGCTCACGCTGGACCAGTCGCTGCGGCTGGGGCTGCAAAACAACTCGGCGCTGCTTTCGGCGGAGCAGGACGTGATAATCGCGCAGCAGCGCGTCAAGGAAGCCGCGTTCCTTTTCCTGCCGCAAACCAGCATTACCGGCGCCGTGACCAAATCGAACCTCAAATATCCGCAGATAATACTGCCGGATTCCTCGCCGCACATACTGTTTCCCAGCGCGGAGGAGAATTTCTACACGCTGCACGCCTCCGTGGTGCAGCCGATATACGTCGGCGGCAGAAACACCAACACCTTAAGGCTGGCGCGCGCCTCGCTGCTGGAGGCGCAGACCCGCTACGATTCCGCCAAGCGCGACGCCACGCTGGCGGTGAAGGAGTCTTTTTACAAGCTGCTTTATTCCAGCGCCGCGCTGGGCGGCTGCCGCGGCTGGCTTTCGGAAATGAGCCGCCAGCGCGCGCAGGCGAAGCTCAACGCGTGGGAAAGCGTCGAGGGCGAGGCCGCGCTGGACAAGATGGAGGCGGAGTTCCAGTCCCTGCTCCAGCGGTACCGGCTGGCGAAACTCAGTTTCCTGCGCGCGCTCAACAAGGAGCTCGACAGCGTCGTCGCCGCGGACGGCGATTTCAAGCCGCTGCCCGCGAAGGCGGACCTCAACCGGCTGATGGTCTGGGCGATGGAGATGCGCCCCGAGCTCAAGGGCGAGGTTTACCGCGCGGAGATGGATGCCATCGCGGTGAATCTGGCGATGTCCCGCCGCTCGCCGACGGTCATGCTGGGCGCGAACTACGATTTCGTGGACACCCAGTTTCCGCTGCGCAACAACGGCTGGGAGGCCAATCTGGCCGTGCAATTTCCGCTGGCCTACGATTTCCTGACGCAAATCACCCAGAAAAAAGCCGAGCAGCGCCAGGGCGCGCTCAAGCGCGCCGCCATGCAGGACAAGGTGCGCCTGGAGCTGAACCAGGCTTACGAGAACAATTCCTACTGGCAGCGGGAAGTGGTCTCGCGCGAGGCGGTGTACAGCCGCCTGAAGGGGCGCTACTCAGCCGCCGCCCGCGAAAACGCGGCCACTTTGTCCGCGCTTTCCGCCGCGGGCGCCGTCTATGAGGCGCAACTGGCGTATCTGGAGGCGGTGCGCGAGCAGCTTGTCTCCCGCGCCCGTCTTGAATGGGCGCTGGGCCAGGAAATTCCCGCGGAATGAGGAAGTTACCGGCCATCGTTTTCTCGCTGGCGGTTTTTTCGTCCGCTTTAAGCGCGCAGCCGTCCCGCGGCGCGGCCAGCTTCCCCTCCCGGGACGTTTCCGTAAAAAATTCCACCGAATCCGGCGCGGCGCGGTCCGCTCCCCCTGAATATGCTCCCGACGATGTGGCGCGCGAATTTCTCTGGCAGGAATTCGGCGCCATCCCGCCCGGCGGGCGGCCTAAAGTGGGCGTGGCGCTTTCCGGCGGAGGCGCGCGGGGATTTGCGCATGTGGGAGTGCTCGAGACGCTGTCCGCCGCCGGCTTTCCGGTGGACTGCCTTGCCGGCACCTCGATGGGCGCGGTTGTGGGCTCGTTTTTCAGCGCGGGGCTGCCTTTCAGCGAAATATGGGAGATCGGGCGCAACGCCTCGTTCTCGAACGTGTCCCGCGATTTCAACGCGCTCGGCGCGCTGCGGCTGTTGCTGGGGCAGAAGCTTATGTCCTCAAACAGGACGGAGGATTTCATAAATTCACATATCGGCAACATAACTTTCGACCGGCTTAAAATCCCGTTCTCCTGCTCCGCCATGGACATAAAAACCGGCGAGCGCGTGCTTTTCAGGGAAGGCCCCGTCGCGATAGGCGTGCGCGCCAGCATGAACCTGCCGGGGATATTCAGCCCTGTGGAATACCGCCAGCGCTATCTGGTGGACGGCGGCGTGGTGGATTTCCTGCCGGTGCGCTCCGCGCGCAGCCTGTGCGCGGACTGGGTGCTGGCCAGCGTCACTCTGGGAGATTACTCGGCGGCGCAGCTCAACAGCATACTTTCCTACATGCTCCAGGTGCAAGACATCAGGGGCGCGCTTCTTGCGCAGGCCGCCATGAAGGAAGCCGATTTCGTCGTCTCGCCGCAGGTGAGTGACATCAGTATCAACGAACTCGACCGTAGCGTCGAATCCGGCGAGCGCGGCGTGGTGGAGATGGCCAGGCAGCTCGACAGGGCGAAGGAATCGCTGCTGATTTTCTCGGCAAATGACATATTGCGCAAATATAAATAGGGGACTGCCCGCCGCGTGCGCACTCGCGCTGGTTTTGTGCGCCGCCCTGCCGGCGCCGCGCGCCGCCGCTTTTTCGTTTTGGGGCGGGCGGAAATCCGAAGAGCTGCGGGACGCCGGAACGCTTTTCGCGGACGGGAAATACCGCGAGGCGCAGGAGCTGTTCCAGTCCGTGCTTGAGCATTCCAGGGACGCGGGGGACCGCAAGCTGGCTTATTGGTTCGCCGGCAAGTGCTTCGAGGAAACCGGCGCGTACGACCGCGCGCTTTCAAACTACCAGCTTGCGGTGCGGCTGTACCCCAAAGATATGCAGCTGCAACTGGCTCTCGCGCGGCTCTATCTCTCCACCGGCATGCTGGACCGCGCCGCGCCGGTTTTCCTGACCATGCTTAAAATAGACTCCGGCAGTTTCGAGGGGCATACCGGGCTGGCGGAGGTGTATGTGCGCCAGGGGTTTTTGTCCCGCGCGCAGGAGCATTACAAAACCGCCCTTGATTCCATGTCCGTGCGCGACGCCGGCCTCTGGCGCGATTACGCGGACTGCCTTTTCAGGCAGCGCAAATACGCCCAGGCCCGCGCGGCGGCGGACCATGCGCTTTCCATCGAACCGGAAGATGCGAGCATAAGGCTTTTAAGCGCGAGTATTTACCGCGAAAGCGGTTCGGACGAGGCCGCGCTGGCGGAACTGGAAAAAGCCGCCGACTATGCGCCGGAGCGCGCCGATATCGCGCTGCGCCGCGCGCTCTGGCTGGCTGCGGCGGGCAGGACGGATGCGGCGCTTGCTGCGGCGCAGACGGTCCTGAAAACCGATTCCGCCAATCCGCTGGCGCAATTCGCCGCCGGGCTTGCGTTGTGGAAAGCCGGCAAGCCGGCGCAGGCGCGGGAGTATTTCGCCAGGGCGGCCTCCGCGGAGAATTCGCCGTTCATCGCGGCTTTCTCAAAGGAATTGCTGTCGCCCTCCCAGCGTAAAACGCCGGCAAAGTGAGCGGTTGACTTTGACGGTAACGGTTTATAACATAAAGCTGGAGACATAAATTTATGGAATGCAGAAAGGATGTGAACAAGGCGGCTTGCAGGTGCACCAGCGTCTCCTGCGGGAACAGGGGAATGTGCTGCGAATGCGTGAAATATCATCGTGACAACGGCGAGATTCCCGGCTGTTTTTTTGACGCCGAAGGCGAGAAAACCAAAGACCGTTCCGTGGATTTTTTCATAAAAAGCAGGAAGTGAAGTTCAACTTTCAGAGATTTTAACCGGAATTCACAGCCGTATTCCGGGTTCCGCACGGAGGTGCATCTATGGAAAGGAAAATCATCGCTTCGGAATCCGTCCCAAAGGCGGTCGGGCCGTATTCGCAGGCCGTGCAGGCGGGCAATGTGGTTTACACTTCCGGCGTGCTGCCGCTGGACACTGTGACGGGGCAGGTGGCGGGCGGCGATGTCAAAACCCAGACCGAAAAAGTGCTGGAAAATCTTGAAAGCACGCTCAAGGCCGCAGGAATGGGGCTGGAGCATGTGGTCAAGACAACCGTTTTTCTGACCAATCTGGCGGACTTCGCCGACATGAACGACGTCTACGACAAAGCGTTCAAAGCCAGCTATCCCGCCAGGACCACCGTGCAGGTGGTGGCGCTGCCGCGCGGCGTCATGGTGGAAATAGAGGCTGTGGCGGTTAAATAATGCCCGGACTGGAAAATCATCCCGGCAACACCGGGCGGCACGCGGGGCTGCTGCTGCCGCTGTTTTCAATGCGCGGACGGGGCGACTGGGGGATAGGCGATTTCGCCTCCATGCGCGGCTGGATAGAATGGGCCGCCGCTACCGGCACCAAAATAGTCCAGATACTGCCCATACATGAAATGCTCCATGGGCAGGAATGCCCTTACACCGCGCTGACGGCTTTCGCGCTTGACCCCGTCTTCATCGCGGTGGACGAGGTGG
>JAQTYB010000129.1 GCA_028688475.1 Elusimicrobiales bacterium | reverse complement strand
GCTGGCTTTCCTCGATTTCGACGGGGAGCGGGAATTCGCGGCCAGGCTGCTAAACGAAGCCATGCTGCATTTCGACGGCGGCTGGTCCGCCGGCTTCTACTACTATAACCAGTTCAACGACGAACTGGAACTGGCCGCCGTGGAGGGCGCGGGGTTTTCCGAGCCGAAAGCGCTGGCCGGCATCAGGGCCAACTCCGAAAATTTATGGCAGGACGACCGGACCTATATAATCTGCCTGCCGGGCGAAAAGCGCCCCGCCGGCTTCATCGTGTTCATCAGCAAAACGCCGGTGCCGCCGGAAGAGAAGGGGGCGCTGTCCGTCTCGCTGTCCGCGCTGGGCTTTTTGTCCGGCTCGATAATGGCCAACATCCGCCACGCGCGCGAGGACAAGCTGCGCGAGCGGCTTGCGCACAGCCGATACCAATCATAAAAGGAAAACTCAAGATATGCCGACAACCGTGAAAAACGATTTCAAAAAACCCGCCCTGCTCGCCGCCCGCGCGGCGGACGATAAAAAAGCGGAGGACATAAAGGTCTATTACATCGGCGAGAATTCCTCGCTGGCCGATTATGCCGTTATCGCCACCGCGGATTCCGCGCCGCAGCTGGAAGCCGTCGCCGACGGCGTGGCGCACAGCCTCAAGGAAGAGGGTCTCTACCGCCTCCATTCCGAAGGCGGGCGCAGCGATTCCTGGCGCGTGCTGGACTACGGCGGCTTCATCATGCACGTCGTCACAAACACCGCGCGCGAATTCTACGGCCTCGACAGGATTTATCATTTCGGCAGGGAAATCCGCTGGGAAGCCCGCGCCGCCGCCTCCGCGGCAAAACCCGCGCCCGCGAAAAAAGCCGCGCCGAAGAAAACAACCGTGAAAAAAGCCGCCGCAAGGAAACCGGCGGTCAAAAAACCCGCCGTCAGGCGCGGCGCCGCCAAAGCGGGCGCAGCAAGGAAATCCAGATGATTCCCGACCTGGCGTCCGTGCTGCGCGCCGGAGTCCAGTTGGGCGCCAGCGATATAATTCTCGCCGCGGGCAGGCCGCCGGTGGTCCGCGTGAACGGACAGGTGCGCCCGCTGGAAAACATCCCGCCGCTGTCGTCGGACGACTGCAAGGCGCTCGTCTACTCCGGTCTCTACGAGAATCTGCGCGCGCGTTTTGAGCAGGACTGGGAGCTGGATTATTCCTTCACCATTCCAAACGTCTCGCGTTTCCGCGCCAACGTGCTGGTGCAGCGCGGCGGCGTGGCGGCGGTCTACCGCGTCATCCCCGCGCATATTCCCGCGCCCGCTGAAATCGGGCTCACCCGCGAGATGACGGCGGTCACGGATTTGCACAACGGCCTCGTGATAATCACAGGGCCCACGGGCTCGGGCAAGTCCACCACTCTGGCCGCGCTGATAGACCAGATAAACGCCAAATACCGCAAAAGCATCATCACCATAGAAGACCCCGTCGAGTTTGTCTATGAGGCCAGAAATTCCGTCATTTTGCAGCGCGAGGTGGGCCAGCACACCAAATCGTTCAGGGAGGCGCTGCGGCGCGCGCTGCGCCAGGCTCCCGACGTGATTATGATAGGCGAAATGCGCGATTTGGAAACCATACAGCTCGCCATCACCGCCGCCGAGACGGGGCACCTGTGCTTTGGCACGCTGCACACGCAGGACTGCGCTTCCACGATAGACCGCATAATAGACGTTTTTCCGCCGGGCCAGCAGGAGCAGGTGCGCACCCAGCTTTCGCTCACTCTGCAAGCCGTAATCGCGCAGATACTGCTGCCCTCCGCCGACGGCAGGGGCCGCGTCGCCGCGCGGGAATTCATGGTTTCCACCCCCGCCATCTCCTCGCTTATCCGCGACAAAAAGGCGCACATGATTTACAGCGCGCTCGAGACCGGCAAGAAATTCGGCATGATGACCATGGACCAGAACCTCGCCGCGCTGGTAACCCAGGGCCGCGTCCGCACCGAGGACGCGCAGCTAAAAGCTCAGTCGCCCGAAATGCTCAGGCGTCTCATCACCATGTTCAACTCCCCGCGACCGATATGAAATTTGATAAATTCGTCGAACAGGCAAACCAGAGAATCGCCGTGCTGTTTCCCGGCGCGGCGCTTCCCCGCGTAGTCTGCAACGTGCCGCCGGCGCACGTGCGCGCCCATGTTTCGCTGCCGTGGGCGATGCACGCTGCTAAAATACTGCGTAAACCGCCGTTGGAAATAGCGAAGGCGGCGGCGCAGGCGTTGGACGGCATGGAAGGCGTCGTCTCCGCGCAGCCAATGCCGCCCGGCTATATTAATGTGGAGTTCAAGCGCGAAACGTTGTTTGGGAGTTTCTCGCTTTTGCTGAACCCATCCTCCTCCGGAATTACTGAAACAGCAGCCGCTGCCCGGAAGAAAGACGTGCTTATTGACTTTGTGTCCGCCAATCCGACTGGACCGCTGCATATGGCCAGCGGACGCGGCGCGGCGCTGGGGGACAGCCTTATACGCATTTTCCGCGCACTCGGCATTGACGCGGCTGCCGAGTATTACGTCAACGATTTCGGCAATCAGGTTAAACTTCTAGGAGCGTCGCTCAAAGCCCGTTTCGAGGAAAAAGAACCGCCGGAAGATGGCTATCAGGGCGATTATGTGAAAGATTTGGCAAAGGAACTCCCCCCCGCAGCCTCTGGCTGGACAGAGGAGCAGTTTTCCGGTTTTGCCGTAACACGCATTCTGGGGATGCACCAGCGCGACATGCGGGATTTCCGTGTCAATTTCGACAGATGGTTCCGAGAATCCGAACTGCATGAGCGGCGCCTTGCGGCGGAAACACTTGAAAAACTGAAAAAAAACGGAAAAACCTACGAAAAAGACGGCGCTGTCTGGTTCGCCTCCACCTCCGAGGAAACCGGCGAGGACGACAAGGACAGAGTTCTTGTCCGCAAGGATGGTTCCAATACATATTTTCTAAACGACCTCGCCTATCACAACGATAAACTGGCGCGGGCGGAGAAATTGATAAATATTTTCGGCGCGGACCATCACGGTTATGTGCCGCGTATGAAAGCGGGACTTGCCGCTATGGGTTTCAAATCCGAAAATTTTGTTGTGATAGTGCACCAGATGGTGCTGCTCAACAAAGGCGGCGTCGCCGTAAAAATGTCCAAGCGCTCGGGCGAGTTCATCTCGCTGCGCGAACTTATGGACGATGTCGGCGTGGACGCCTGCCGCTTCTTTTTCGCCTCGCGCACGCCTGACTCGCATTTGAATTTCGACATCGAACTGGCGAAAAAACGTTCCAACGAAAACCCCGTCTTTTACGCGCAGTATGTTCACGCGCGCATAAATTCCATATTCCGCACGGCGGCGGAGCGTGGCATGAAAAGCGAATTCAGCGGCATAACCCCGCCCGCAAAACTAACCCCGCAGGAAGAGGCGTTAATTACAAAGCTTGTCTGGTTCGACGAGACTTTAAGCCATTGCGCGCGGGATTTGAGCCCGCATCACCTTACCGCCTATCTGCTGGAATTGGCTGGAGTGTTCCACCAGTTTTACGACAATTGCCGCGTCCTGGACGAAGCCGACCCGTCCGCGACGCAAACGCGGCTTTTCCTGTGCGCCGCCGTCGCCGCCGTCATGCGCAGGGGGTTGGATTTGATAGGCGTCTCGGCCCCGGATACAATGTAGTTTCAAAATGACTCCTTCCTTACGCCCGATAGGGATATTCGACTCAGGTCTCGGCGGGCTTACCGTGTTCAACGCGGTGCGCCGCCTGCTGCCGCGCGAGAATCTGATTTACTTCGGCGATACAGCGCATGTCCCTTACGGCTCCAAATCCGCCGCGGCTGTAACCGCCTACTCGCTTGAAATCGCGCGGTTTCTGCGCGGGAAAAAAATAAAGCTTTTGATTGTGGCGTGCAACACCGCCTCCGCGCTGGCGCTTGACGAACTGCGAAAAAATCTGGACATCCCCGTCATCGGCGTGCTGGAACCGGGCGTGCGGCGCGCGATGGCCGTGTCCAAAACGCGGCGCATCGGCGTCATCGGCACCGAAGCCACCATAAAAAGCGGCGCTTATACCCGCAAAATCCGCGAAATAGAGCCATCGGCCAAAGTCTACGGGCTGGCCTGCCCGCTATTCGTGCCGCTTGTCGAGGAAGGGTGGTGGAAACACCGCGTCACGCGGCTTGTGGCGTCCGAATATCTCAATCGGCTGCGCCCCGCCAAAATAGACACTCTTATTTTAGGCTGCACGCATTATCCGGTGATAAAGGAAACAATCGCCCGCGCGGCGGGCGCAAAGGTGGAGCTTATAGACTCCGCCGAAACCGTGGCGCAGGAAGCGCGGGAATTACTGAACGCGCGCGGTCTTGCGCGCAAAACCGGAAAAGTAAAAATAAAGGTCTACGTCAGCGACGACCCGGCCCGGTTTGCCCTGAGGGCCGCCAACCTGCCGGCAGGCAGGCTCGGCTCCGTGGCGCTCAAGCGGTTTTCATGACTGCGGAA
>JAQTYB010000128.1 GCA_028688475.1 Elusimicrobiales bacterium | reverse complement strand
TTCGCCGTTTTTGGTCAGCCTTACCATTCCCGCCTTGACGTGTTTGATTGACGAGCATTTTGGACATTTCATAGTGTCCCTCCTCGTCAGCATTATATCTTATATCTATGTAATTAGCAACGCCGGCGGCGCGTCGTTTGACACGGAGGCGGCGTGAAGGATATAATGATAAGGTAAGAAACCATGAAAAGAAGAGGAAAAAACGCATAATATGGCATTCACAAAGCAGACAAAGCAGAATACCGTGATAAAATACCAGGCCCACCCCACCGACTGCGGCGGCACCGCCGTCCAGGTGGCCCTGGTGACCGAGAGGATAAACTACATTTCATCCCATCTCAAGAACCATCCCAAAGACTACGCCGGCGAAAGAGGCCTGCTCAAGCTGGTGGGCCAGCGCAAACGTCTCCTTACATACCTTAAAGAGAAGGATTTCGCGCACTACCAAAAACTCATAAAGCAACTCGAAGTGAGGAAATAAACACATGACAGACTTCAACATTACCCGCCTGGAAGAGAAGGTGGGAGATAAGACCATTTCCATAGAAACCGGCCTCATGGCCAAGCAGGCGGACGGCTCCGTAGTCATCAGGATGGCCGACACCGTGCTGCTCGCCAGCGCGGTCTCCTCCAAAGAGCAGAAACCCGGCCCTTCGGATTTCACTCCGCTCACCGTGAACTATAAGGAGAGAACCTACGCCGCCGGCAGAATCCCGGGCGGATTCTTCAAGCGCGAGGGCAGGCCCACCACCAAGGAAGTGCTCTCCTCGCGCCTGACCGACCGCTCGCTGCGCCCGCTGTTTCCCGAAGGCTACGCGTGCGAGACCAACGTCACCACGATGGTGCTGTCCAGCGACGCCGCCAACGACGCGGACGTGCTCAGCATAACCGCCGCTTCCGCCGCGCTGATGATATCGTCCATACCCTTCAAGGGACCGATAGCCGGCGTGCGCGTCGGCATGACGAAGGAAAACGCCTTCATACTCAACCCCTCGTTCGAAGAACGCGAGGAGGGCGCGCTCGACCTGGTGATAGCCGGCACGCTGGAAGGCCTGCTGATGGTGGAAGGCGGCGGAAACGAAGTTTCCGAGGAAACGCTTTTCAAGGCGCTGGAGCTGGCAAAGCCGGAAATAGACAAACTTTGCCGCATGCAGCTTGCCCTGCGCGAAAAAGCGGGCAAGGCCAAGTTCACCTTCCAGCCCACCCCGATTCCCGACGCGATACGCCAGCTCTGCAACGAAAAGGCGCGCCCGGAAATCGCGAAAATCATGAACGCCTTCATGGAAAAAAGCGCGCGGGAGCAGGCCATAAAAACGCTTAAAAAGGCGATTGCCGAACCCCTCGCCGCGACCGACGCCGCGTCCGCCGCGTTCGTTTCCATGGCGGTGGAGGAAATCCTTTACGAGGAAAGCCGCAAGCTGGTCATTGAGCGCAACGTGCGCGTTGACGGACGCAAGCCCGACGAAATCCGCCAGATAGACATACGCGCGGCCATCATGCCGCGCACCCACGGCTCGACGCTGTTCACGCGCGGGCAGACGCAGTCGTTTTCCGCCTGCACGCTCGGCACGCCGGAAGACATGCAGCTCATGGAAGGCCTCGACGGCACGTACCGCGAGCGCTTTATGCTGCATTACAACTTCCCCGGCTTCGCCACCGGCGAATGCAAGCGCGACATGTCGCCCGGCCGCCGCGAAATCGGCCACGGCGAGCTGGCGCGCCGCTCGCTGGAACCGCTTCTGCCGGCGGAGACGGAATTCCCGTACACCATCAGAATAGTGTCGGACATCATGGAATCCAACGGTTCCAGCTCCATGGCCACCGTCTGCGGCGGCTCGCTGTCCATGTTCGACGCCGGCGTGCCGCTTAAAGCCGCCTGCGCGGGCATCGCGATGGGCCTCATAAAAGAGGGGGAAAAATACGTCGTCCTGTCCGACATCCTCGGCATGGAAGACCACCTGGGCGACATGGACTTCAAGCTCGCCGGCACCAAAAACGGCGTGACGGCCTTCCAGATGGACGTCAAAGTGTCCGGCGGCATCTCGCTCGACATCCTAAAGCAGGCAGTGGCGCAGGCGTCAAGAGGCCGCGCGCACATACTCTCGCTCATGGAAACCGCGCTGCCGACGGCGCGCCCCGAAACTTCGCCCTTCGCCCCGAAAATCGTGCTGGTCACCATACCGCAGGATAAAATCGGCGCGCTCATCGGCCCCGGCGGCAAGAACATCCGCCGCATCACCGAGGAGACGGGAGCCAAAATCGAGGTCAACGACGAAGGCCAGGTCTATATTTCCGCCGTGGAAGGCCCGAAGGTGGACGCCGCGAAGAAATTCGTGGAATACTACACCGCCGAGGTTGAAGTCGGCCAGGTCTACAAAGGCAAGGTCGTTTCGATTCAGAACTTCGGCGCCTTCGTGGAAGTTCTTCCCGGCAAGGAAGGCCTGCTCCACATCTCCGAAATCGAGCACCGCCGCATAGCCACCGTCGAGGAAGTGCTGACGATGGGACAGGAGATAGAGGTCAAGATAATCGAGATGGACAACATGGGCAAGTTCAGGCTTTCCCATAAAGCGCTTCTGCCGCATCCCGGCGGGGAACAGGCCCGCGAACGCGAGCAGCAGGCGTCCCGCGAACAGCGCGGGCATGACAGACCGCGCGGCGGCGGCCGGCGCTGACGGCGGAGATTTACACCATGGCAAAAACGGCCAAACCAGCTAAAAAAGGCGCGCGCTCGGGCAAAAGCGTGCTCGATGAAGTCTCAAAGCTCTACGGCTTCATGCAGAAAAACCGCCTCGAAACGGTTGAGTACAGCCAGGGCGACACGCGCGTAAGACTCGTGCGCAGACGCCAGCCTTCGGTGCCGGTGCCGGTTTACGCGGCCGCGCCACAGACCGAGGCGCAGCGCCGCGCCAAGCCGCAGACGCAGCCCGCGCCGGATGTCCAGGAGGGCGACGTGATTGCCAGCCCCCTCATGGGCATATTCTTCCGCGCGCCCTCGCCGTCAAGCCCGCCCTTCATCAGGGAAGGCGAAGCGGTCAAGGCGGGAGCCGTGCTGTGCATGGTGGAATCCATGAAAGTTTTCAACGAGGTCAAGGCGGAATTCGACTGCCTTATCAAAAAGTGTCTCGTGGAAAACGGAAAGCCCGTGAAACCGGGCGAACCGCTCTTTGTGATAGAGCGCAAATAACGGCTTGGGCCCGCCGCCCGCCCCGCGCGGGCGGCGGGCCTCAAGCCAGAGGCCGGCCCATGACGGAAACCGCGATTTTCGAGGAAACCCTCAAAACCCTCGCCGACAGGATACTGCGCGTCGTCCCCCAGGACGGGGAGATTACCTCCTGGGAAATCAGGAACAAGCTGCACATCTCCAGTTCCATGCTCTACCTGGCGCTGGGGCGGCTGGCGGCGGAAAACAAGGTGCGCATAATACCCGAGCAGCTCAACTACCGGATAGTCCTTTTCCCAAAGCCGCAAAACCAGTGAGTGCAATGTCGGCACGAAGAAACTGGCACAGCTACCCCGTAAAAAAACGCAAAAAAAGCCTCGCACTCTCCTCTCCCTGGCTGCCGGCGGCGCTGTGGCTTGCCGCGCTGTTTTTCACGCTGTGGCTTGCCTGGGCGCAATGGTCGCCGGCTCCGTCGGGCGGAATGCTGGGCCGCTTCATGGCCGACAACCTGCTGCGCCTTCTGGGCCAGGCCTGCTACCTGCTGCCGCCCCTCCTTATATACGGATTGGTGTTTCTGCTGCGCGGGGACAAGGGCGCGGGCGCGCTTTCGTTCTCGCTCGGCGCCGCGCTTTCGCTCTCCGCCGTGTCCTGCGAACTGGCTTTGCTCAGAAATCTGCTCCCCGATTCCAAAATGACCGGCGGCTGGACGGGCGGCGCGCTGGCTGATTTGTTCTCGCGCGTTTTCGGCGGAGCGGGCGCCGCGCTTTGCGGCGGGCTGCTGCTGGTGTGGGGCGTGAACATCCTTTTCGACGTGCCGTGGGGCCGCGCCGTCAAGAACCTGGTCGAATTGATAAAGGCCGATTTCGCGGCCTGGCGCGAAGGCCGGCTCAAGCTGAAAACGCAGATAGAGAACGCCCGCGGCAAAGACAGGGAACTTGCCATAAACAGGCACGGGGCCGCGCCGCGCCAGTCCGAGGCCGAGCCGCAAGAACCCGCCCCGGTTGCGGCGCCGGCCATCAACCGCGCCGCTGCGGAAACGGGCAAGCAGCCGCCCGCGCCGCATTCCCATGAGAAAGCCGCGAAGAAAAAAGATGGCGGCTACATTTTGCCGGGCCTGGACCTTTTGACCTCCCCGCCGCCGGACCGCGCGATGGGCCCCTCGGACGCGGAGATACAGGCCGCCACCCAAAAACTCGCCGGCACGCTGGCCAGCTTCAACATAGAAGCCGACGTAACCGGCGTTTCGCCGGGACCGGTCGTCACGCGCTATGAAATGAAGCCCCGTCCCGGAGTGAAGGTAAGCTCCATAGTAGGCCTTTCAAACGACATCGCGCTGGCCATGAAAGCCTACGGCATCCGCGTCG
>JAQTYB010000127.1 GCA_028688475.1 Elusimicrobiales bacterium | reverse complement strand
GATGAAAAGCGGCCTCCAGATAGGCTTTGTGAATTTCATCAAGAATTCCAAGCTGCCTGTCATGGTAATCGCCAACGCCAAGTTCTAACCCTGTGTTTGCGAAAAGCCGCCCCGGCCAAAACCGGGGCGGCTTTTATTTTTCTCAATTCGCAAAAGCGTATAATAGGGGCGTGGAATTTTTTGCGCCGGACAGATTTAAGGGAAAAATAGCGGGACTGTTGCCGTATGCGCTGCTGCTCGCGGCGGTGGCGGCGGTTTTTTATCCCTGCCTGCGCGCGGATTTCGTCAACTGGGACGATTACGCGCTGGCGGCGGACAATCCGCTGGTTCACAATGTTTCATGGCGTTCCGCCGCGGCGATTTTTTCCTCATACAGTCTCGGTCATTACCAGCCGCTAACCATGCTGTCGTTTATGGCGGAATACGCGGCGTTCGGGCTTACGCCTTTTTCCGCGCACCTCATAAACATCCTCCTTCATTTTTTGAACTCCGCGCTGGTGTTCGCGCTGGCCGGCTGGTTTCTGAAAGATACCCGCAAGGCTTTGCTGGCGGCGTTGTTGTTCGCGGTTCATCCGCTGCACGCGGAATCCGCGGCCTGGGTTTCGGAACGCAAGGATTTGCTCTATTCCGCGTTTTATCTCGCGGCGCTGCTTGTTTATGTCCGCTATCTGCGGGACAGGAGCTTGCGATGGTATTTCGCCGCGCTGGGGCTGTTCGCGCTGTCTCTCGCGTCGAAATCAATGGCCGTCACGCTGCCGCTGGTTTTGCTCATGCTGGACCGTTTTGAGACGGGGAAAATAACCCGGCGCGGTCTCGCCGAAAAAGCGCCTTTTTTGCTGTTGGCGGTTCTTTTTTCCCGGCTGGCCGTGGTCTCGCAGGGGAAGGCGGGCTATGTGGCGGCGTTTTCGTTCGGCAAGGCGGCGGGAGGAATCTGCATAGCCTGCGGAAATCTGCTGTTTTATCTTGAAAAATTCCTGCTGCCGGTCGGATTGTCGCCTTTTTACCCGTATCCGGGAAGCGGGCTTTATTCGGTGCCGGACGCTTATTATCTCGCGCCCGCGTTCGCCGCGCTGGCGGCGTGGCTGGTTTTCAAATTCGCGCGCAAGGTTAACGGCCTGATTGGTTTTGGTTTTTTGTTTTTTGCCGTCACGATAGCTCCCGGGCTGCAATTCATACCGATAGGGCGCGGCATCGCGGCGGACCATTTCACCTATATACCGTATTTAGGGCTTATTCTTATCGCGGCTGAAATAATGCTGCGGCTTTATGACGGCGCCGCAGCGGAGAAAGCGAAACGGGCGCTTATTATCGCGGGCGCGGCGTTATTGCTGGCGCTGTCCACCGGCGCGCGCGGGCGCTGCCTTGTGTGGCGGGACAGCGTCACGCTTTGGTCCTCAGCGCTGGAAAAATATCCGCGCTCGGCGGTCGCGCTCAACAACCGAGGGCTTGCGTATCACAAGGCCGGACTGTATGACAGGGCTATAGCCGACTTTACCGCCGCGCTTGCCATAGACCCGCGCGCGGTGATGTTTCATTCCAACCGCGCGATAAGCTATGCCGCCACCGGCGAGCTGGACAGCGCGCAGTCCGGTTTTTCCCGCGCAATCGAGCTGAACCCGCGCAACGCCGGTTTCCATAACAACCTCGGAAATGTATACTTTATGAAAGGCGATTTCGCGAAGGCCAAAGCCGGTTACGAAGCCGCGCTGCGCCTTTCCCCGGAAAACAGGACCGCGCTGGAGCATCTGGCGCAAACTGACCGCCTGCTAGGCGCGCGGGCCGGCGGCGGAAAGAAATCCCGCGAATAAAAATATGGCATACAACGAAATTCCCGGTAAAATCAATATCGGCACGGTGCCGCCTGAGGCGCATTCCGGCCCCTTGCCGTGGGTGAAACTGCGCGCCGCGGGCTCCGGCCCCAATCTTTTCAAGCGGATGCTGGGCGAAGTTGACGCGAAACTGCGCTCCGGCGATATCGCCGCGGTTTACGACAAGTCAGGCGCGCCCTACTGCATAGCGATTTACAACCCCAAAAGCCAGATAGCGCTGCGCCTGCTTTCGCGCGAGCGCGCGGACGTGTTCAGCGTCGAAAATTATCTCAAGCGCCAGGTGGCGCGCGCGGTCTCGCTGCGCCATGATGTGCTCGGCCTCAACAAAACCTCCAACGCCTACCGCCTCGTGCATGACCACGGCGACGGGTTGCCCGGCCTCACCGCTGATATCTACAACAACTATATCTCGCTGGAATTTTACTCCATCGGCATGTTCCGCATGGCCGACAAGCTGGAGGCCGCCTTCCGCGGGCATTTCCCGGCGGCGCGTTTCATGCACCGCGCCAGCCATTACACCGAGATGATGGAGGGCTTCTCCATAAAACGCAATCCCGGCGAGCTGCATAAAACGCGCATCGCGGAAAACGGCGTGCAATTTGAGGTGAACCTTTCAGGCGGATACAAGACCGGCTTTTTCTGCGACCAGCGCGAGAACCGGCTGCTGGCGTCGCAATACGCGGCGGGCAAGACGGTGCTTGACGTGTGCAGCTACACCGGCGGGTTCGGCATCTACGCCAAAAAACTCGGCGGCGCGGGCGAAGTGACCTGCGTGGAGCTCGACGAGGAAGCCTCCGCCATCTCCGCCAGGAACGCCAATATCAACAACGCGCGCATAAACAGCGTCTGCGTGGACGCTTTCCCTTATATGCGCCAGATGGCGCTCAACAGGCAGACTTTCGGGCTGCTGGTTCTCGACCCCTACAAGCTGGTGGCCTCGCGCGACGGCTGGGAGGAGGGCATACAGAAGTATCGCGACTTCAACCGCCTCGCGCTTTGCCTTGTCGAAGAAGGCGGGATGTTCGTGACCTGCTCGTGCAGCGGGCTGGTGTCCATGCAGGATTTTCAGGCGCTGCTGCGCTCGGCGGCGGGCGCGGCTGGGCGGCGCGTGCAGATTTTCAAAAAAACCGGCGCGGGGCCCGATCACCCGGTGGCGACCGATTATCCCGAAGGCGAATACCTCAAAGCAATCTGGTGCCGGGTGTTTTGAAGGGGACAACAGGCCTATATCGGAATGGACCTTTCGGCCCATGCCGGCGGGCCCGTTAAAGAGATAAAATTTATACATGGACAGGAGGCTGGAATGAAAACTTTCAGAAATAGAATTTCGCTGTTGATAGCCGTTTCGCTGCTGGCGTCCGGCGCCGGCTATGCCGGCGGCCTGGCGCAACTTTCGGGCGTTGTGTCGGCTTTCAGAAAAACCGTGTCCGGGACTGTTCCCAAGGCATTGCCGCCCGGTCCCGCGGCAAAAGGCCCGCGCTTGATATGCATAGACCCCGGACATCCTTCCCTCTATAGCAGCGGCGACGCGCCGCAGCACGGCACCACCGAAGTCCATATCAACTGGGTCGTGGCGCTGAAACTAAAAGACGTTTTGCGGAGCAAAGGCGTGGAAGTGATGATGACCAAATCCTCCGAAGGCCAGAAAGTTGATAACAGGGACCGCGCCCTGGCGATGAACAAAGCCGCCGCAGGCTTCCTCCAAAATAACAAGAACGGCGCCGCGCTGACGGTGCATCTGCATTGCGACAGCGACGCCGGCTCCCGAAAGAATGCAAACGAAGAGGAGGAAGACTCTTTCCTGGAGGAGGACAAAAGCCTGGCTCCCGGCATGCGCAGGGGCTTTGCCATATATTATCCCGACCGGCAGGGCACTTACACCGGCGTCAACGGACACGGGGATGATATCGGTTTTACCGGGCCGTCTGAAAAAATTCAGGCGGCAAGCAAACAACTGGCCGCCGCGGTTGACGGGGCCATGCTCGTAACGCTCAAAAACGATCTGAAGGATTTGGGCGTGAAGGGCGACTCCAGGACTCTCGTCGGCAGCCGGCAGGGCGCGCTGTCTTACTCCATCTTCTCTGAAATTCCCACCATCACCATAGAAATGGTGATGCTCAGCAACGAGCTTGACGCCAAATTCATAAAAAGCGAAGCGGGCCAGCGAAAGATGGCCGAAGCCATCGCCGCCGGAGTGCTTGATTATTAGTGTGTCATAAACACAACAAAGCCACAGGGCTGCATTTTAGCCACGAAACACACGAAATACACGAAAGAGGAACAAACAACGGAGCTTTAGCCGCAGATGAACGCAGATTTTCGCGGATAAAAGCGGACAAAAGCAGTTTTGCTTTTAATCGTATCTGCGTTCATCTGCGGCTGAGTGCTGTTGTTGTAATTGAAAAGGTTCCTCATTTTTCGTGTATTTCGTGTGTTTCGTGGCTGAAATGCAGCCCTGCAACATGCTGGACGAAAAAGACGGCACGGAACCCAACAAACTGCTGAGCCCGGAAAGCAGCAAGTAACCCGCTTGAATTCAACCACAAGCCGTTGACATCTCATACGCGCTGCCCTTTGGACCTATGCCGGCATAGGTGGCGTTGCTAATCATATAGATACGATAAAACATGCTCTTTGTGGAATAAAAGCAGAACGCTCAGAAATAACATGTGCCAGGTCTTCGAATAGCAAAAAGTCCGTCTGCGCAGCCTCGCCAGATAATG
>JAQTYB010000041.1 GCA_028688475.1 Elusimicrobiales bacterium | reverse complement strand
ATATCGGCAAAAGCGAGCCTGCGCACTTCCGCCCGTGTCGCTTCATCAAGAGACCTGAAATCCCTTTTTGTTTGCATCAGTCAAGTGTAGCATAATGGTATAGTATTTGAGAAGCGGGTTAATAACTCCTTCGGGAGTAAGTCTATTGTTAAAATCTCCCGTGAGAATAGTTTAACGCAAATCTCCGATTTCAAAAAGGGCCGACAGGGCCATTTTATCAGGGCCGTTAGACCCCATTCGGAGGGGAATATGCACCCAAAAAAAAGCCGGACCTCGGCATGAGGTCCAGCCTTTCAGGCATGTTGCCTGTTTTATAATTTCAGGCTGATGTACATCGGCGCGCCCTGGCGCACTATGTCGAACACCACGCCGTCCCGCAGGCTGGCGCTTTGCGCCGCGGCGGCAAACTCCCCGGAGTTGGACACTTCGGAGCGGTCAATGCCGTTTATTATATCGCCTTTCTGGAGATACTCGCGCAGTCTGGAGTTCTGCCTGAACCCCGCGACTTCGACGCCGTTTTCGGTGTCGCGCACGAACATGCCTTCCCACTCCTTCGAGGAAGCCGGCGGGGTTTCGGAGGCCGGCTCTTCCTGCGAGGATACTTTCGCCGCAGCGGCGGACGGATTCTCGCCCAGCGTTATTTTGAGATGAAGCGTCCTGCCCTTGCGCAAAATGTCGCACTCCATCTCGCTGCCGGCCTTGCGGCGGGAAACCATTTCCGCCAGAGCGCCGGGGTCCATGTCCGCGCCGTCGCAACTGGTAATGATATCGCCGCGCCGCAGGCTGGCTTTTTCGGCGGGAGAACCAGCGGCCACGCTGGCGATGACGGCACCGCCGCGCACGCCCTTAAGGCCCCAGGCGTTTATCGTGGCGTCGTCGAGCCGGCTCATTGTCACGCCCATCCAGCCGGGACGCGCCTTGGCGCCTTTTTTAAGCGAGTCCAGCACCCGCAGCACTTCGGAGGCAGGTATGGCAAAACCCACGCCCGCCGAGCCGCCCGAAGGAGAATATATCGCCGTGTTGATGCCGACAACCTCGCCGTCAATATTGAGAAGCGGGCCGCCGGAATTGCCCATGTTTATGGCGGCGTCCGTCTGCAGCACGTTGTTGTATTTGCGCCCGTCGAGCTCCAGCCGCTGGCGCACGGCGGACAGCACGCCCACCGTGGCGGTCTGCGCCAGACCGAAGGGCGAACCGATGGCTATGGTCCAGTCGCCGGGCTGGGATTTGGATGAATCGCCGAATTTCAAAAAAGGCAGCGCCTCTTTCGCCTCGACTTTGACCACCGCGATATCGAGGTAGGAATCCACTCCGGTCACTTTTCCGGGATAGGAAACCTCCGTGCCGTCCCCGCGGGTGAGCGTAACGGTGATATTGTCAACGTCGGAAACGACATGGGCGTTGGTCACGATGTAGCCCGCCGGGTCTATGATGACGCCGGAGCCGTTGCCCTGCACGCGGTAGACGCGCCCGGCCTGCGGAACGCCGAACATATACTCGTATATGTCGTAGGGCGACATAACCCTGAACTGCTGCGTTATGCGGATGTTCACCACGGCGGGTTTGCTTTGGGCTATCACCGCCCGAAATTCGCCTTGCAGGCTTTTCGCCACTGACTCCGCACCGAAGGACGGCATGGCAGCCAGCGTGAAAACCGCCGCTGCGACGACTATATTCAATGTTTTTTTCATTTGCGCCTCCTTAATATCTCCAAATTATAACAACAAAAAAAGCCGCCGTAAAAGAGCGCGATATCCCCGTTTCACCCGCTGAAATCACCCAATAATACCTGCTCCAGTTCCAGTTCCACGCCCGATTTCAACTTGACGCGGGTTTGTATCTCTTCGATAAGTTTTTTAACATCGCGCGCCGTGGCGCCGCCGGTGTTTATTATGAAACCCGCGTGTTTTTCCGACACCTGCGCGCCGCCTGTTTTCAGGCCCTTGAGGCCCGCCTCGTCTATAAGCCGCGAGGCGTAATCGCCCTGCGGACGCCTGAACACGCTGCCGGCGGAAGGAAACTCCAGCGGCTGCTTTTCCGCGCGCGTTTTAAGAGTCTCCCTGCGGACTTTTCGCAGCAGTTTCCCGTCGCCGCGCTCCAGTTGCCATTCGGCGGACAGAATTATCATGCCCTCAAGCCCCTCGACGCGGCGGTAGCCGTATTTCACGTCCTCTTTGCGGACGCGGACGGAGCGTCCGGCGGAATCAAGCGCGTAAAAGCGGGAGAGTTTGTCGAACGTTTCCTGCCCGAACGCGCCCGCGTTCATCCACACCGCGCCGCCGGCGGTGCCGGGGATGCCGGAGAGCTTCTCCATGCCGGACAGGCCCGCCTTCACCGCCGCGCGCACGACATCGTCAAGCGCCGCGCCGGCGGAGGCTTTAACGGTATCGCCGCAAATTTCAAAATCCCCGCGTCCTTTCGTGGAACAAACCAGCCCGCGCACGCCAACGTCCGCCGCCAGCACGTTGGAACCCAGTCCCAGCACCGTAAGCGGCAGTTTGCGCAGCCGCGCGAGATGAACAAGTTCAATCCATTCGGACTGCTTTTCAGGCAGCAAAAAAACTTCCGCCGGACCGCCGATTTTATAGGTGGTATGCGCGGACAGCGGTTCGCCCAGCCTGCATCTGGCGCGGAATTTGAGCTTGAGTTCGGCCTTCCAGTCCATAAATGAGAGAGGCCGCTCGTCTCCGAGCGGCCTCGTTTTCTTGCGCGTTATTTTTTCAGCGCCCTGGCTATGCGTTTGAGCGCCCAATCTATTTCCTTTTTGCCGATAATAAGCGGAGGCGCGAAACGGATGACGTTTTCGTGCGTTTCCTTGCACAAAAGCCCCATTCCCATGAGCGCCTCGCAAAACCGCCGCGCGCCGCCGGAGGACGGGTGAAGCTCCACGCCTATGAGCAGCCCCTTGCCGCGCACTTCCTTTACGTGCGGCGTCTTTATGGCGCGCAGTCCCTGCATGAAATATTCGCCCAGTTCCTGCGCCTTTTCGGCGAGTTTTTCCTCGGTCAGGACGCGCAGCGCTTCGCGCGAAACCGCGCAGGCCAGCGGGTTGCCGCCGAAGGTGCTGCCGTGGTCGCCGGGGTTCAATACGCCCATGACCGCTTTGGAGGAAACCACCGCCGATATCGGCAGCACGCCGCCGCCGAGCGCTTTGCCCATAATCATCATGTCGGGACGGGCGCCGTCGTGCATCCAGCAGAACGGTCTGCCGGTGCGGCAGAATCCCGTCTGGATTTCATCGGCTACGAAAAGCGCGTTATGCTGCTTGCATATCTCCGCCGCCGCCTTGAGATATCCCGCCGGCGGAACCAGTATTCCGGCCTCGCCCTGCACCGGCTCGAAGAGGAAAGCGACGGTGTTGGCGTTCATCGCGGCGCGCAGTTCCTCTATATTGCCGTAGGAGACGACTTTGAAGCCGGGCGTGAACGGGCCGAAACCGTCCTTGTACTGCGGTTCGGTCGAAAATCCCACTATGGTGGTGGTTCTGCCGTGGAAATTGTTGGAGCAGACCACTATCTCCGCCTGCCCTTCCGGCACGTGCTTTACCTTGTAGCCCCATTTGCGGATTATTTTTATCGCGGTCTCCACGGCTTCGCCGCCGGTGTTCATCGGGATGGCCATTTCGTAGCCGGTGAACTCGCACAACTCCTTGAGCCAGGGACCCAACTGGTCGTTGTTGAACGCGCGGGAGGTGAGCGTGACCTTTTTGGCCTGCGCCGCCAGCGCCTTCATCACGCGCGGATGGCGGTGGCCGTGGTTAAGCGCGGAATACGCGCTGAGCATATCCAGATACTTTTTGCCCTCGGGGCTTTTCACCCAGATGCCCTTCGCCTTGGAAATAACTATGGGCAGCGGATGATAATTGTTAGCGCCGTACTGCTCTACAAGACCGGCCAGCCTGGCGCTTTCGCCGGCAACTGCGTTCAGTGTTTCTTCCATAAGACTTCCTCCGGTTTGAATTGGAAAGCAAAATCGCGGGCTCTTATGCGTAAACTCCACTTCATTGGTACCATATTAAAACCACCGAAAAAAGGCTCACGGACAACCCGCGCGCGCCGATTCAACGCGCGGCGCAAAAAATGTATATTGGTATAGCTATGGCGG
Source organism: Elusimicrobiales bacterium (assembly GCA_028688475.1). Classification (GTDB taxonomy): domain Bacteria; phylum Elusimicrobiota; class Elusimicrobia; order Elusimicrobiales; family Elusimicrobiaceae; genus JAQTYB01. The sequence continues at coordinate 15,719 of JAQTYB010000041.1, read as the reverse complement.
CAGAAACTTTTCCGCGCGCGGGCGCGTCCGGCAAAATCTATATCATTTTCAACAAGCCTTACGGCGTGGTTTCGCAATTCACGCCGGAAGCGGGACACCTCCCCCTCTCCGTGTTCAATTTTCCCAGGGGAATATACGCCGCCGGCAGGCTCGACCACGACAGCGAGGGTTTGCTGCTGCTGACCGACGACGGCGTTTTGCAGCACCGGCTGTGCGACCCGCGCTTTAAGCATCCGCGCTCCTACTGGGCGCAGGTGGAGCGGGTTCCCGGCAAAGCCGCGCTGGACAGGCTGCGCGCAGGCATAACTCTTTCGGACGGGCCGTGCAGGCCCGTCAAAATCCGGTTGATAAAAGACCCCGGCCTGCCGCCCCGCGTTCCGCCAATACGCCCGCGCAAGACCGTGCCGGCGGCCTGGGTGGAAATCACGCTCACCGAGGGGCGCAACCGGCAGGTGCGGCGGATGCTGGCCGCGGCGGGACATCCGGTGCTGCGGCTTTTCCGCTGCAAAATAGGGGATATGGCCGCCGGAGAGCTCGCGCAGGGACAATGGCGGCCGCTTTTGCGGGATGAAATTTTACTGTTGAAAAAGTCCGCCGCAGCGGCGGTGATGGAGGCTCAATATGGATAGGTCTGAGATAGGAGTAATCGGCCTCGGCATAATGGGAAGCGCCATGGCAAAAAACCTCGCCAGGGCGTGGCATGACGTGCGGGTCTGGAACCGCGGGCCCGACAGAATGCAGGAGCTCAGGGAATCTGGCTGCAAAACCGCGGTTTCCCCCCGCGACATGGCCGACCGCTGCCCCGTAGCGCTGGTGATGGTAACCGACCCCGCCGCCGTGGACGCGGTCCTTGAAGGGCCCGACGGCTGGTTCGCCGGAAAATGTTCGGGAAAACTGCTGATAAATTCCAGCACGGTCTCGGTGAAATACGCTTGCGGGCTCGCCGCGCGCTGCACCGCGAGAAAAGTCCGCTTCATAGACGCGCCGGTGGCCGGCAGCAAGGCGCAGGCGCAAGCCGCGCAGCTCATTTTTCTGACGGGCGGCGAGAAGGCCGAAATCGAGGCCGCGAAACCGTTTCTGCTGCACATGGGCAAAACCGTGATATACGCGGGCGCGGCGGGAAACGGCAGCGCGCTAAAGCTCTGCATAAACCTCATCATCGGGCAGATGACCAGTTGTCTCGCCGAGTCGGTGACGCTGGCCAAAACCCTCGGCCTGGCGCCGGAGCTTGTTTTTGAAACGCTGCACGCAAGCCCCGTGCTCGACTGCGGCTACTTCAGGATAAAGGAGAAAAACCTGCTGGCGGAAAACTACGCGCCCGCCTTCTCCATGTCCAACATACTAAAAGACGTCAAATTCATGCTCGAAGAAGCCGATGCGCGCGGGCAGAACCTGCCCGTAACCGCGGCGCTCAAGGAACTGCTGCAGCGCGGCTGCGACTCGGGGCTGCGCGGGCTGGACCTGAGCGCCATGGCAAAGACGCTCGAAGGCCTGAAGAAATGATATCCGCATATGTTTGAGGATTTAAAAAAAGGCCTGACGAAAAACGTCGTCTTTCTCGGCGCGGTGAGCGGGCTGACCGATATTTCAAGCGAAATGCTCTATCCGCTCATGCCGCTGTTCCTGACGACTGTGCTGCACGCGCCGATGAGCGCGGTGGGACTCATAGAAGGAACCGCCGAGGCCACGGCCAGCATACTCAAAGCCGCCGGCGGCCTCTGGTCCGACAGGACCGCGCGGCGCAAACCGTTCGTCGTGTGGGGATACGGATTGTCCTCGCTGAGCAAGCCGCTTATGGCGCTGGCCTATGCCTGGCCGCTGGTGTTGTTCGCGCGCGTGACAGACCGCATCGGCAAAGGCGTGCGCACCTCCGCGCGCGACGCGCTGGTGGCTTCCTCCACGCCGCGGGAGCATTGGGGAAAGGCTTTCGGTTTCCACCGCGCCATGGACACCGCGGGCGCGGCTTTGGGACCGCTGGCGGCGTTGTTTCTCATGGACTATATGGGGCTGGATTACAGGCCCATATTCATAATCGCCTTCGTTCCCGCCGCGCTGGGCGTGCTGGTGCTGATTCGGTTCGTGAAGGAATCCGGCGTTGACGTGAACGCTCAAAAGACGCCGGCGGCGGGCGCGGAGAACGGCCTTTCATTCAGAGAGAGCCTGCGCCGCCTCAGCCCGCAGTTCAGGCAGTTTCTGCTGTTCTACGGGATATTCGCGCTGGGCAATTCCAGCGACGCCTTCCTGCTTTTGAAAGCTAAAAATATGGGATTCACCACGGCGCATGTCATACTGGCGTACGTCGGCTACAACGTGGTTTACGCGCTGTGCGCCGGACCGGCGGGCTGGCTGTCGGACAAGCTGGGCCGCGCGCGCACCCTGGTGATAGGTTTTGCGATATTCGCGCTGGTATATCTGGGATTCGGCCTGGCGCATGACGCCAATATGGTATGGGCGCTGTTCGCGCTTTACGGCTTCTACGGCGCGTTCAACGAAGGCGTGGCCAAGGCCATGGTATCAGACCTGAGCGGCTCGGGAAACCGCGGCACCGCGATGGGCGTGTTTCAGGGCGCCACGGGCATCCTGGCTTTCGCCGCCAGCTTCGCGGCGGGAATACTGTGGGATAAAATCGGCCCCGCCGCTCCGTTCATTCTGGGCGCCGCCTGCGCGGCGGTGTCGTCGGTACTGCTGCTCGCGATGAAAACTCCCGTCCGCGCGGGCGGCGCATAAAATGGACGAGAAACAGCTTCCTTCCTATCACGGCCACCGCACGCGGCTGCGCGCCAAATTCCGGGAAACGGGACTGGACTCGTTTCTCGACCACGAGGCGCTGGAACTGCTGCTCACCTACGCCATCCCGCGCAAGGACACCAAACCCGCGGCCTGGGCGCTGCTAAAGCGCTTCGGCTCCCTGTCGGGCGTGCTCGACGCCAAGCCGGAGGAAATCCGCGAAATACCCGGCATCGGCACGGAGGCGGCGTATTTTCTGTCTTTCTCCCGCGCGCTTATACGCAGATATTTTCTGGACGAGCTCAAGCAGCGCGCCGTCATCGCCAATCCGGAGGACGCGGTAAACTACTGCCGCGCCTCGCTCGAAGGCGAGAAGTGCGAGATTTTCGAGGTCATCCACCTCAACGCGCGCAACACCGTAATCGCCTGCGAGCGCGTGGCTGAAGGCACCATAGACCGCGCCGCCATCTCGCCGCGCAAGGTGGTGGAGAACGCGCTGGCCCGCCGCGCCGCCGCCATGATTTTCGTGCACAACCATCCGTCGGGAAACCCCTCTCCGTCCGCGGAGGACATAGAAATCACCCGCGAGTTGCGCGAGGCCGCCGCCGTGCTGGGGATAAAGGTCTACGACCACATAATCATCGGCAAGGGCGGCTATTTCAGCTTCAAGGCGCGCGGCCTCCTCAAAACCGACGAGGCCGTTTCATGAAAAGCGCGGATATTTTAAAAGAGCTGCTCAAGCATCAGGTTTATCCGGCGATGGGCTGCACCGAGCCGGCGGCAGTGGCGCTGTGCGCGGCGCACGCGGCCAAAGCGCTCGGCAGTCCGCCGGAGAAAATAGTTTTCACGCTGGATTCCGGCACATACAAAAACGGCATGGCGGTGAACCTGCCCAACACCGGCGGCGAAAAAGGCAACCTGCTGGCGGGCGTGCTCGGCGCGGCGATAGCGGACCCGGCAGCCGGCATGGAAATTCTGACCTCCGCCACGCCGGCACTGGCGCAAAAGGCGAAAAAATTCATAAAGTCCGGCGGCGCCGCCGTCCGCGCGGTTCCCGGAAAAAGCATGTATATCGAAGCCAGCATGAAAGCCGGCAAAAGCAGTTCGCGCTGCGTGATAGAGGGCAGCCACACGCACGTCGCCCTGCTGGAAAAAAATTCGCGCTGCCTGCTGCGTTCCCGGAAAAAAAACGCGCCGGCTGCGGAATACAAGACCGCGCTGGCCGGGCTTTCGATAGCGGCTATGGCCCGTATCGCGGACCGCGCCGGCAAAGCGGAAATCGCGTACATAAAAAAAGGCGTGGAGATGAACCTCGCCGCAGCCAAAGAGGGAATGAAGCTGAAAAAAGTGGGCTTTTACCTGCTGGATTTGGTGAAACGCGGCTATCTCCAGGAGGACGTTTTCGCCTCCTCAAAGATACTTTCCGCCTGCGCGGCGGACGCGCGCATGGAGGGCATAGCCGTGCCTGTGATGTCCAGCGGGGAAAGCGGCAATCAGGGAATAGTCGCCTCGCTGGTGCCCTATAACGTCGGGCGCGCGTTTGACATCGAAGACAGCGTGATATACCGCAGCATCTGCCTCTCGCACCTCTTAAACGGTTATGTGAAAGCATTCACCGGCGGCCTCGCTCCCATCTGCGGCTGCGCCATAGCGGCTGGCGTGGGCGCCGCGGGCGCGATAGTGTATCAGCGGCGCGGCCCTGACGCGAAAGCGATTTCGCTCGCCGTAAACAACGTGGTGAGCGACCTCGGCGGCATGTTGTGCGACGGCGCCAAAAGCGGCTGCGCGCTGAAGGTGGTAAGCTCCGCCGACTGCGCCATCCGCTCGGCCTACATGGCCGTGCACGACTACGGAATAACCGAGGTGGAAGGCTTCGTGGGCCGCACCGCCGAGGAAACTATACGCAACCTCGCCCGCATTTCGACCATCGGAATGGACAAGGTGGACCCGCTTATCATCGGCATTATGCTGGACAAGCAGAATCAGTCCCCCCGCACCGATTGACACGGATTTAGCAAAGCAAGCAAATTGCCGGTAAAAAAGCCGCCCCGTAAAAACGGGGCGGCTTTTTTGTCCGGGTGAAATTCTATTTCGATTTAAGCGACTGGATTCTGCCCGCGGCGGATTTGGCTATGGAGTTGCCGGGGTAGCGGTCCACAACCTGCTGGTACGTTTCAACCGCCTTGTCGGGATTGAGCAAGTCTTTGTCGTAAACTTTCGCGGACTCATAGAGCATCGCGGGCGCGTCCACGCTGTCTGGCGCATCGGCCACGATGCGGGAGTACATCTTTATTTCCTGCTCGAAATCGCGCAAATCCTTGCGGCATATCTGGGCGGCCTGTTTGAGCGCGTCTATCTCCTTCTGGTCGCCCTTGTATTTGTCCGCGACGCGCAGCAGGACGTTGACGGCGTCCTGCGGGCGCTTGAGATTCTCGCGCAGCACGCGCGCTTCGGACAGCAGCGCGGCGGCGGACGCGTCCTGGCCGTCGTAGAGCTTTGCTATTTTCTCGTACACGTCAACCGCGAGGTCGTACTGCCTCTCCGCCTCGGAAAGCTTGGCCATGTGCGCGTAGGCGGTGCCCGCCTCCGGCGAGGAGGCGAAATGGTCCACGACATACTGGTAAGCCTCTATCGCTTTGGGATTGTTTTTGAGATTTACAGAGTAAACGTCGCCCACCAGGCGTTTGGCGGTCGCGCGCAGCGGGCTTTCGGGATAGACGGCAAGCAGCCGCTCGTACGCCAGAACCGCGCCGAGATACAATTCCTTTTTGCCGTACAGCGCGCCTTTGGAAACAAGCAGCTCGTCGGCGCCTTTATAATCGGGATAGCGGGCGAAAAAATCCCCGTATTCGGCCAGCAGCGGCGCGAAAAGCGAGTCCCCGCCGATATCGGATATTTTTTTGAGGAACTCCGCCACGCGCTCCGTTTTGGGCTTTGCGGCGTCGGCCAGGCGCGCCATATCCATTAACGGCTGGCGCAGTTTCCTGTCCATCCTCTTGTCAATCGTGGTATTGAACAGGCTCTTGGCTTTGAAATTCAGCGAGGAATCGGGATACTCGTAGATATGGCGGAGCAGAGTCACTACGGCGCCCTTGTAATCCTCCATGTTCAACTGCTGCTGCGCCTTGAAAAAAAGCGCGGCGTCGGAATTAGGCTTGTCCTCGTTGCGGCGCAGCCAGGAATCTATGTCCGCCAGCAGCGCGGCGGACAAATCCGCGTCCGGCTTTTCGTCCTGCTCGCTGTAGAATTTCCATTCGCGCTGCGCATACTCGCCGGCGCCGGCGGACTGTTTGGCGGCGGGAGCCGCAGCGCCGTCGTCATCCTCGGCGGCGGCGCAGGAGCAAACCCCGCCGAAAATCGCCGCCGTTAAAACCAAAACCCTGAAATTCCGCATACATCCCTCCCTGCATCCTAAATTGGTTGTAATGGTTTATGATACCTCTTTAGCAGCCGGTCCTTCAACACCGCCGCGCGGATTTGCTAAACTGCTCAAAACGAGCGCTTCGGCAAGTCAGGGGCGGCATCGGATTGTTTTATCGCCATACACGAGAGAAAATGAGCGCTACGGAAGACAAAAAACCTAAAAAATACGCGGTCATGCACGGCCATTTCTACCAGCCGCCGCGGGAAAACCCGTGGCTCAACCACGTTGAGCTTGAGCCCTCCGCCGCGCCTTACCACGACTGGAACGAGCGCATCGCCTGGGAGTGCTACATCCCCAACGGCATGGCCCGCATAAACGACCACGCCGGCAGCGTGGTTGACATAGTCAACAATTACGATTATCTGAATTTCGATTTCGGGCCCACGCTGCTCAACTGGTACCGCTATTATTTCCCGCAGGATTACGAGCGCATACTCGAGGCCGCCGAAAAAAGCAAAAAGCGGCTTGGCAGGAGCAATTCCATCGCGCACGGCTACAACCATATCATTCTGCCGCTGGCCTCTTCGCGGGACAGGCTCACCCAAGTGCTGTGGGGCATCTCGGATTACGAGCATCGCTTCAAAACCCGCCCGGAATCGCTCTGGCTGCCGGAAACCGCCTGCGACAGGGAAACTCTGCGCATTCTCATAGACCAGAAAATGCGCTACGTGATACTCTCCCCCGCGCAGGCGGAGAAAGTGCGCAAGCCGGGTTCGGCTGAATGGGTTGATGTTTCGTTCGGCGGAGTGGATACCCGCCGCGCCTACGTCTGGCATGACCGTGACGAGGCCGGCAACCCGCTTCCGGGACGCTCCATAGCGCTGTTTTTCTACGACGGCTGGCTTTCGCGCGCAATCGCTTTTGAAGGCGCCATGCGGGATTCCGCCTCGCTGGCGCGCAGCTTCAACGCCGCCTTCGATCCCTGCCGCGCCGAGGACCAGCTGGTGCACGTCGCCACCGACGGCGAAACTTACGGGCATCATCATAAGTTCGCGGACCTCACGCTGGCGCACATGTTCCGCCACGAGCTGCAAAAATGCGGCATTGAAATCACCAACTATTCCGCCTGGCTGGACGCGCACCCCCCCGTCTGGGAGGCGGAGATAAAGCAGGGCCCGCATAACGACGGCACCTCCTGGAGCTGCGAGCACGGCGTCAGCCGCTGGAAAGGCGGCTGCGACTGCGGCTCGGAAAACGGGCAGCAGCAGAAATGGCGCGCGCCGCTGCGCCGCGCGCTGGACTGGCTGGGCGGAGAGCTTGCGCAGTTGTTTGAAACCGAGGGCGGCAAGATATTCAGCCGCCCCTGGGACGCCCGCAACGACTATATAAACGTGATTTTCGACCGCTCCCACCGCAATATAACGGCGTTCATGTGGCGCCATTGCGCCTGCCCGCCTGATATGGGCGCCACGGCGCGCGGCCTCAAGCTGCTGGAGATGCAGAAATACGGGATGTACATGTTCACGTCCTGCGGCTGGTTTTTCTCCGAGGTGTCGCGCATCGAAACCGCGCAGAACCTCAAATACGCCGCCCGCGCCATCGAGCTCGCCGCCGAGCTGGGCCGCCACGGGCTGGAGGAGAAATTCCTGGCGCTGCTGGAAACCGCACCGTCGAATATCGCCGAGTACGAGACCGCCGCGGGAGTGTACCGGAAACTGGCCCTCGCCTCGCGCATGAGCGGCGACCATATAATCGCCGAATACGGCATAAACCTCCTTTTCAACGAAACGCCGGAGCTGAATCAGCTTTATTTCTGCAAATTTTTGCAGGAGCAGCGCGCCCGCAGGGCCATAGACGGCTACAGCTTCGCCGCCGCGATAGTTGACATAAAAGACGCCATAACCACCGCGCGCGGACGCGCGGTCTTCTGCGCGGTGTATACTCCATCATCGCTGCCCCGCTGCTACATCAGCCGCGAGAACCCGGAGGACAAATACGCCCGCCTCGCAGATTATCTGAACGGCCTCACGCCCGAACGAATTTGGGATGGCGTCGGCCCCGGCATAGAAAAAATAATGGGCGCGGCGAGTTCCGGGCTGCGCGACCTCATCCCGGAAACGCGGCTGAAAATATTAAAACTCATCCATAAAAACCGCATACATTCCCTTTCCTCCGCCCAAAGCGCGCTTTTCGCGGAATATTTGCCGCTCGTGGAGCAATGGAAAAATCTCGACCTGCAGGTGCCCGACGAAATACTGGCGGAGGTGATGACCGGCGCGCGCCAGTTTCTGGCGGAGCAGCTGGAGCATTTCCGCGATAATGCCGACGAGTCCGCCCTCGACACTCTGGGCGAGATGCTGCCGCGCATAAAGCGGTGCGGGCTCGGCGTCAACACCCGGCCCGCACAGCAGCTTTTCAGCGAACTCATCCGCCGCGCGCTCGACCGGCTCGAAGCCGCGCCCACGGCGGAAAACACGCGGACCGCGATAAAGCTTATGCATAGCGCCCGCGAAGCGGGCGTACGGCACTGGCAGTTTGAAACGCAGAACAGGGTCATCAGAATATTCGAACGCTGGCAGGCCGGCGGTTTCGCGCTTTTGCTGGAGACCAACGGCGACAACCCCGGGCATATTCTCGAAATGATCAAGGTCTACGGGGAGCTCGGCATCCGCATAGACGGCATCTATAAAACTTTCGCGGCGCTTTCCGAAAAAGCCGCGGGGCGCGGCTGAACCCCGCCGCGCCGTCCAGCGCAGATGGCCCTTCATCTACAAAACCTTTCCTACCGGTTCGCGGGCGCGGCGAAACCCGCGCTCAACGGCCTTAACCTCCGCCTGAGTCCCGGCGAATGCGCCTTCATCGGCGGCGCCAACGGCGCGGGAAAAAGCACCCTCGTCTCCATAATAGCGGGGATTATTCCCGCGTTCTCCGGCGGCGAGCTGGCGGGCGAAACGGGCGCGGGCGGCGCAAGGCCGGGCTGCGTGCTGCAAAACATAGATTCTCAGTTGCTCAACGAGACCGCCGCCCAGGAGCTGGCCTTTTTCGCCAAATACGCGGGCCGCGCAGGCGCGGAGCCGGAGGAAGCCGCGCGCAGTTTCGGCGTGGAGCGGCTGCTTGAGCGCAAAACCGCCGCGCTTTCATCCGGCGAAAAACAGCGCATAGTGCTTGCCGGCGCGCTGCAATGCTCCGGCGGGCGCCTGATGGTGCTCGACGAACCGGCTTCCTGCCTTGACGCGGACGGAACGCAAAAGCTGTGCGGCGCCATTGAAAACCTTAAAGCCCGCGGCACGGCGGTGCTGCTGACCGGACACCGTGCGGGAAATTTCGCCCGGGTGCTCGACAGCCGCTATGAAATGCGCGGCGGCAATCTTTATCCGGTCTGCGTGGCGGACCCGCCGCAAACCGACAACGTTTATCCCCCTGCGGCAAACCTGCCGGATTGCGCCGCGCGCGCCGATGATATAATTCTCAAAAATCAGGCGGGCGAAGCCATACTGCCGCCGTCGCGGTTTGAAATAAAAAAAGGCGAGATAGCGGGGCTTTACGGTCCCAACGGCTCCGGCAAGTCCAGCTTCGCCAAAATTCTGGCGGGCTGGATTGCGCCCGACGGCGGAACCGTGGAGCTGGCGGGCAAAAGGGCGGGGACGCCGCTGCTCCGCCGGAAAACGCGCCTGCTGGGAAACAATCCGTTTTCGGGACTCATATACGCCACGGTGCGGGAAAATCTGGACTACGCCCGCAGGATTTCGCTCAAGCCGGGCTTCGACTGCGCCGCGGCGGCGCAAATTCTGGCAATCGCGAACATGATTGAGCGGGACGTCAGTTCGCTCAGCTTCGGGCAGGCGCAGCGCGCCGCGCTGCTTTGCGCGCTGGCCTATTCGCCGGAGCTGCTTATCCTCGACGAGGCCACCGCCTGCCTCGACCCCGAGGGTTTCAGCCAGTTCGGAAAACTGCTGCGCGGATTCGCGGCGGAAGGCGGGGCCGCGCTGGTCATCTCCCATATCGAAAACCATCTGCGGCCGCTGTGCTCGCGCGTGGTTTCGCTCAGCGAACTTTATGCATAAAACCGACAAGGTACGGCTGCTGGTGTTCACAACGGTGTTCGGCGCGCTGTGGGGCATAGTGGAAATGCTGGCGGGCACCTGGCTGCACATGATGAAGTTCCCCTTCACCAGCACGCTCATGGCCGCGGCGGGCGGCGTCATACTGTGCGTGGAGCGCTCGTACACCCCGGTCAGAGGCGCGGCGCTTTACACAGGGCTTACGGCGGTGTGTTTCAAGCTGCTGTCGCCGGGCGCGTCCAGCATCGGCTCCGCGATAGGCATAGCCATCGAGGCGGCGATGGCGGAGGCGGTTTTGACGCTGCTGGGCGTCAACAGCCTGTCGTTTTTCGTCACCGTGCTGCTCGTCTCGCTGGAGGGCATACCGCACTTTTTCGTCTCCGGCTGGCTGCTGTACGGCAGGGGGATTTTCGACGCGTATCTCAAAGTGGCAAAGCAAATGCAGGGATTTTTCGGCGTCAATCCCGATTTCTGGAAACAGATAGCCGCGCTCTGGGTGGGCGGGCACCTGCTAATCGGCGCGCTTTTCGGCCTCATCGCGGTGCGCGCCGGAAAATACCTGAGGAAGATATGAGGGGCCGCATTTTCAAGCTCGCGCTGGCGCTTTTCGCCGCCGCGCTTTTTATTCCAAACCCGTTCTGGCGGGCGGGAATGGACGCGGCTGCGCTGGCCGCGCTGGCGGTTCACGACGCGGGAGTGCTGTCCGGCGGAGGCTCGCTTAAATTCTGGATATTTCCCGCGGCGTTTGTGGCGCTGGCTCCGTTTTTCTCGGGGAACATGGACGCCGCGATATCAGGGCATACCTATTCGTTTCCGCAACTGGCGTCGGGCTCGCTGTTTTTGCTGCACGCCTGGGTTTTCGTCTCGCTGTGCGCTTTCGCGGCGCGCAATTTCACTGCCGGCGAGATAATCGCCGCCGCGGAGAAAGCGGGATTTTCCGGACTGGGGCTGCGCGCCGCGCTGGCGCTCACTTCCGCGCGAATGCTCAGGCGGATGCTGGCGGAAACATGGTTCAACTACCGCTGCACGCGCCCTTCCTGGAAAGAGGCGCTGTTTGAATTCGATGTCCTGTCCGGCGCGGTGCTGCGCAACACCGCCGCCGCCGCCGAGAACATAGCCGTCCTGCTGCACATACGGAACGTGAAGGTATGATGACGCTGCGGCCCGTCGGTTTCGTGCGGAGCGCCGTCAAAAACCGCCATGACATGCCGCCGGGCGGCGTTGCGGCCAGAATCGAAATACTGCCGCGCTATCGCCGGGCGCTTGAGGGTCTGCGAAGCTGCTCCCACATCTGGGCGCTCTGCTTTTTCGACAAAGCTGACCGCGCCGTTTTGCGCGCAAGACCGCGCAAAGTGTCGTCCTCGCTCGCCGCGAGAGGCGTTTTCGCCACGCGCTCGCCCGACAGGCCAAATCCCGTCGCGCTGACCTGCGCGCGGCTGATTTCGGCGCGGGGACTCACGCTCACGCTGGACCGGCTTGACGCCGTTGACGGCACGCCGGTGGCGGACATAAAACCTTATTCTCCCGGACTCGATTGCGTGCCTTGCGCCGCGAAACCGGATTTTTCGCGCAAATACCGCCTTGCGGCGGACGAATATCTGGCGGACGCTTTCGCGCGCACCGTAAAAAACTTTTGCGGAAAACTGGGCGCGGAGGAACTGAAAGCCGCAGCGCTGGCCTTCAAATACGCGCGTCTAACCGGCAGGGCGCCGGAATCGGGGTCGGCTGAAATAGCGACAAACCTCGGCGACGCCGGCATGGACGCGCTTTATGCGCTGTTTTCGCTGAAACCATCCTCACGGGTGGTGCGCAAGGCGCAGTTCTCCTCTCCAACAATTATGGTAAAAACCGGAAAACGAATGGCGCGCGTCAGTTTAAGCGCGGGCGATATCCGCCGGTTCAAAACTCTGCTGTCATGATCTGGCGAACAGACGAATGGGGAGCTATACTATTCCCATGTATGCCGACAGGGAGGTTGACCACATGGGCATGATTGCGTCGTGTTCGCTGTTATTGTGCGTATTTGCGCCGGCGGTGTTCGCTCAGGAACCGGCGGGGAGCAAATCGGAAACCGCTTTGATACCCGAAGGCGTTTTCGTGATGGGTTCGCCGGAGGGCGAAGGCCTGCCCAACGAGCATCCGCAGCGCAAAGTGTATCTGGACGCTTTTGAAATGGACAAAAACCTTGTCACCGTATCGGACTATAAAAAGTTCGCCGACAAGGTGAAACGGGAAATGCGCAAGCAACCGGACTACAGCGCCGGCAATCATCCCGTGGTCAATGTCAGTTGGGCCGACGCGGCCGCTTATTGCGGGTGGGCGGGCAAACATCTGCCCACCGAAGCCGAATGGGAAAAGGCGGCGCGCGGCGGCGCAACCACAAAATGGAGTTTCGGCAGCGACGAAAGCCGCTTGGACGATTACGCCTGGCATGACAGGAACTCTGATAACAAGAGTCATCCCGCGGGGCAAAAAAAACCGAATCAATACGGTTTATACGACATGGGAGGCAATGTCCAGGAGTGGGTGGCGGATTGGTATGGACCCTATGCATACCCGCGCCCGCCCCAGCGCAATCCGACGGGGCCCTTGTCCGCTTCCTGCATGACGGGGGATGATGTGGCTACGAACTACTGCCGCGTGACGCGCGGCGGCCCCTGGATGACCCGCCCGGCTGCGCGGTTGCTTTTAGACCCCGACAAATGGACCGAACACTTGGGATTCCGCTGCGCGCGCTCCAAAACATAACGCCATTACGGCAACAAAAAGCCCCCGCCTTCAAGCGGGGGCTTTTTTGAAGCTTCTTCCGGCGCTACAAGCCCGCTCCGGCGGCGTTTCGCGCCGCTTCGGCGTGCTCGGAACGGTAGACGCGGTAGTCAATCTGCGGGAATATGTTGTCGCGCCATTCCAAATCGCGCAGATAGTCCTCGTTGATTGAGCCGCTCATCACCTGGTCGTAAAGCGCCATGAAACGCTGGATATGCTCCTTGGTGCGCTTGGTGGAATAGGTCCCGGCGGTGCCCACCGTGATGAGAAACGCCCAGTCCGACGACTGCGCCAGCACCAGCTCCCGCGCGGCCTGATTGAGCGCGCGCTTCAACTGCCCGCCGGCGTCTGGATGGCGGTTGGCCATTTCTATCATGCGCTGGGCGGCTTTGTGGAGATGGCGGTAAAGCCAGTCGTTCGCCCCGTTGAGCCAGACTTCGTTGTAGCCCTTGTCGCCCCATGAAGACATGGACGGCTGGATAATCTGGTTGTCAGGATTTTCGGCCAAGTATTCGCTTGGAGTAACCGGGCGTATGATGTCCTGGTCGTAATGCATTTTGCGGAACAGGAACTCTATGAAATCCACGCCCTCGTACCACCAGTGGCCGAAAAGTTCCGCGTCGTACATGGAGACAATCATCGGCTTTTTCTTTAAAAGACCGTGGAGATGCTCTATCTGCCGCTCGCGGTTGAACATGAAGTTGCCGGCGTGGCTGGCGGCGGTGTCGCGCGCCTCCGCCGGATTATACGGTTCTTTGGCGTTGAGCGGCACCTTGCCGGTGATTTTATGGTATTTGACGGCGATATTGCGCCGCACTCCGTCGGAATGCAGGTAGGGTTTGATGTACTCGTACTCCAAATCGTAGCCTAAATCGCGGTAGAACTCGCGGTAACGGGCGTCGCCGGGGTAGCCCATCTCGGCGCTCCAGACTTGCTGCGCCGATTCCATATCGCGCGAAAACGCGGCCACTCCCGTGGGACAGTAAACCGGCGCGTAGACGCCGTAACGCGGGCGCGGCGCGCCGTAGAGAATGCCGTGCGTTTCCATGAAAAAGTAGCGGATTCCGGCGGCTTTCAGATAAACATCGTCGCCGGGGTTGTAGGCGCATTCGGCGAGCCAGAGGCCGCGCGGGTTGCGCCCGAAGCGGCGGGCGTAATCGTCGGCGGCGATTTTTATCTGCGCATTGACCGATTCTTTGTTGACCTGGAGCGGCAGGAAACCGTGGGTGGCGCAGCAGGTGATTATTTCCAGCTTGCCCATGTCCTGGAATTTCTTGAAACCCTCCAGGATATTGCCGTGGTAATAATCCTCGAACAACTCGCGCAGGCGGTTGAACTTGCCCTCGTACATCCGCGCCACGCCGGCGAAAGGCGTATGCTCGGTGCGGACGATTTCCTTCTCCATCAGTTCGATGCGCTGATGCAGATAGCGGGAGAACCGGCCTTTGAGCAGGTCGTCCGACATCATCGCGCACAAGGGCGGCGTGAGCGACATGGTGATTCTGAAATCCACCCCGTCCTGGGTCAGCCGCTCGAAAACATTGAGCAGAGGCAGATAGGTTTCCACCATCGCCTCGAAAAACCAGTCCTCCTCGAGAAAATCCTCGTATTCGGGGTGCCTGATAAAAGGCAGATGAGCGTGAAGCTGAAGTATCAGATAGCCTTTTTCGTTACCTGGTTTCATCGGCGGCGGTTTTCCTGTTGGCTGTGATGGTTATCTGGCGATGGTCCACGGCGTCTGCGCTTTCCGCGCGCACGGGCAGGTCCAGCACGCCGTCGGGGAACGCGAAACGCATGGAGAAAGTGCCGTCCGGATTGAGCTTGACGCTCCTGCCGGCGACGGTGACTTTTGCGTCGGGCTCGGTCGCGCCGTAAAGGATGAGTTCGCAGTCGGCGACGAGCCAGAATTTGCGCGGACCGGCTTCCTTCCTGCCGCCGGGCAGCGAGGTTATCCCCCACGAGGCCGCGCGGGAGAACACCGCCCGCAGCATTTCCCAGCGCTGGGCAAGCACTTTGGCGACTTCGCCGGAGCCTTTGCCGATATACTCCACGCCGGAGAGCTGGAGCAGCCGCTCGAAATTGCCGTCCACGGACATCCATTTCTCGTCCGTGACGTCCGAAACGCGGCCCGCCGGCAGCGCGACGGCGTTAGTGCGCGCTATAACGATGAAGCGTCCGTCGGGCGCTACCAGGCCCAGGTCGCAGACATAGCTCTTGCCGGATTCGGGAACATTAAGGTACCAGCTGCGGGCTTCCAGGGCGACGGGAACGTCGTAATGCCCGCGGGCGTTGCCGCCGTCGAAAGCGGCTATGCCGGTGATGTCATAAACCCGCACGACGCTTTTGGAATTTTTGAATATGTCCTGGCCGTGCTGCGCTTTCAGGCTCTTTATCGAGTTCTCGGTTATTTCCCAGTAGAGAAACAGCCAGAACGGATCGCGCGGCAGCAGATAGGCCTCGGTAACGCCATAGGACGCCGGCAGACTTCCCCCCTCAGCCGGCGCGGGCCCTTTCCCCCCCTTCATATGCTCAAAAGACGACATGCTTTCTGGACTCATTTTGCAGACTCCTCGGTATCGGCAACCACCCCTCTTTGATTAGACGATGACAACGTACGCAAGGTACGCAAGCGCTTGTATCAGTATATCAAATGCCGGCGGACGGGGTCAAGCGAACGAATCGCGCCAGCTATAATCTAACCATAGGGCAATACATCTTGCCAACCCAAATCGTACCGAAATCGACGGGGCGTCACGGTGTTGCAAAATATAGCCATGACGCATGGATTCAAAATGGCATAT
>JAQTYB010000126.1 GCA_028688475.1 Elusimicrobiales bacterium | reverse complement strand
TGGCATTGGGTTGGGTAGTTTCATGCTTGCCAAATGTCCAGCCTGAAGTGGTATAGCCTCCGTTGCCGGGACCGGTTGTGCCTTTCTGTTCCGCCGATCCATATGTTGTGTTGCGAAGTTCCACCGTCTCTTCGATACTGCGCTTGCTGCCTCCGCCGGCAAAAGAAACGCCTCCCAGGACGGTGACGGCCAGCAAACCCATAAGTGTCTTCTTCATAGTTTTTCTCCTCGTTGCGCCATTGCGGCTGGTTTTTGCTAAAACGCTTCACAGCGTCTAAAAATATTATAGGGCAAAGCGGATTCCGTCCCAAGGGCTGAAAGGTCCAATTTGAGTTGCCCTTTGGGCCCAATCGCGATTGACGCGGGGGTGCATTTTTAATTGAATCTCTGAATACGGCTTTACAGTTTCACGGAGGGAAAATGAAAATCGCCGAAGATGTGACAAAGCTTGTCGGGAACACGCCGCTGGTGCGGCTGTCGAAAACCGGCGCGGGGCTCGCCGCCGCAATCGCGGTCAAACTGGAGTCTTTCAACCCCTGCTCCTCCGTGAAAGACAGGATAGCTCTCGCCATGGTGGAGGACGCCGAGAAAAAAGGCCTCCTCAGCGCGGGTGCGCTCATCATCGAGCCCACCAGCGGCAACACCGGCGTGGGGCTGGCGTTCATCTGCGCGCGGCGCGGCTACCGGCTCATCCTCACCATGCCCGACACGATGAGCGTCGAGCGGCGCAAACTCCTCAAAGCGCTGGGCGCGGAAATCGTGCTCACCCCCGGCGCGGGCGGAATGTCCGGCGCGGTGGCCAAAGCGGGCGAGTTGTTGAAAGAAAATCCCGGCTCGGTTACGATGGGCCAGTTCGAGAATCCCGCCAATCCCGCCGTTCACAAAGCCGCGACCGCCATGGAAATATGGAACGATACCGACGGCAAGGTTGATATTTTCGTTGCCGGAGTGGGCACCGGCGGCACCGTAAGCGGCGTGGGCGAGACGCTCAAAAAACTCAAGCCTTCGGTTTCAATAGTGGCGGTGGAGCCGGCGGAATCGCCCGTCCTCTCCGGCGGAGCGCCGGCGCCGCACAAAATCCAGGGCATAGGCCCGGGCTTTGTGCCGAAAAACTACAACCCCGCCGTGGTGGACGAGATAATCCGCGTCGCCTCCGCGGACGCGGGCCGCGCCGCCCGCGCGCTGGCGCGGGACGAAGGCATACTGGCCGGCATCTCCTCCGGCGCGGCGGTTTTCGCCGCCGTCGAGGTGGCGCGCCGCCCGCAGAACGCGGGCAAGCTGGCAGTGGCCCTGCTGCCGGATACCGGCGAAAGATACCTGAGCACCTGGCTCTACGAGGAGGCGCTGTGAGCGGCAAAAAATCCGCGGCGGACTGTTCCTTCTCCTCCGGCCAGGCGGCGGAAAAAAACCTTATAAAGAACATTTCCTCCGCGCTCTCGGACTCTTCCGGCAGCAACATGAGCCCGCTGCGCCGGCTGCACGCCGAAGAGCCGCTTCCCTCCCGCGCGGCGGTGCTGGAAGCCGTGGAGCTGCTGCGCGCCGCGCTGTATCCCGGCTACTTCGGCGGAGAGGAGTTCTCGCAGGACACCGTGTCGCTGCACGTCGGGCTGGGGCTTGAGCGCGCGCGCCGCATCCTCGAGGAGCAGGTGCGCCGCGCCTTCTGCTTTTTCTGCGCCGACCAGGGCGACTGCTCGCAATGCCGGGGCCGCGCCGCCGCGATAGTGCGCGGGCTCCTGGAGTCTCTGCCTGAAATGCAGCGGCTGCTTTCCAGCGACGTGCAGGCCGCCTACGAAGGCGACCCCGCCGCCATACATCCGGCGGAGACGGTGCTTTGCTATCCCTGCGTGCTTGCCGTCACCAACCAGCGCATAGCGCACGAGCTTTACAGGCGCCAGGTCCCCCTCATCCCGCGCATCATGACCGAGGCGGCGCATTCCGCCACCGGCATAGACATCCATCCGGGCGCGGCCATCGGCCCGCGCTTTTTCATAGACCACGGCACCGGCGTGGTTATCGGCGAGACCTGCACCATAGGCAGCAACGTGAAAATCTATCAGGGCGTGACGTTGGGCGCCAAGAGCTTTCCGCTAGACGAGCACGGCCATCCCATCAAAGGCGTGAAACGCCACCCCGACGTGGCCGACGACGTCACCATATACGCCGGCGCCACCATACTGGGAGATATCGCCATCGGAAAAGGCGCTGTCATCGGCGGCAATTTGTGGATCACAAAATCCGTGCCGCCGGGCGCGAAAGTGACGCAGGTCACGCCTTCTAAAACCGCGTGATATGGCGCAAGCGGCTTTGTTCACCGTGCTGCTCTCCGGCGCGCCGCCCGACAGGGCGCGGCTGTCGCAATTGCTCTGCAAAATCCACGGCGTGCTGCCCGACGAGGGCGCGAAGCTGGCCCGCGCCTCCTGGGGCGTAATCGGCGAGCGCTTCGACGAGGACGCCGCGGCCTCCGCCGCGCAAGCCTGCGCCGCCGCGGGGCTTGCGGCGGTGATTGTTCCGTCGGCGCTGTCCTCAAAAATTCCCGCGCCGCTGCCTGCGGAAAAGATTTGTTTTTCGCCCGAGGGACTGGAGTGCCATGCCCGCGCCGTCGTTCTGCGCGTGCCCTGGGAGGCGGTTTATATCGCCGCCGCCGCGCCGGTGCGCACCGAGGTGTTCCATCCGGGAGTCGAGGCCGTCAAATCCGGCGGCGTGGCGGGCGCGCTGGGCTCCATCGCGCTGGGGATGACGCTCACCGGGCTGCCGATTCCGGTTTCCTTCGGCGCAAAAAAGCAGGAGAAACGCGAAGCCTCGGTGTCCGCCGAAACGGAGTTTCTGCTGGATATTTTCGCCGGGTCCGCAGGCCCGCGACTGCGGGTCGCGGCGGGAAATTTCGACTACTCGTGCCTCGGCGCGAAAAAAACGTATTCCAGCCAGGCCAATTTCCGCGAACTGGCGCTTATGGTCGCGGCGGGCGCGAGGGGAGCGGCGAAAAACGCAGGGCTCTCGGCGATGGTTGAAAGCCGTCCGCTGTCGGGGCTGGGTTACAACTCCGCCGAGGATTACGAGCGCGAGCTGCGGCGGCTGTTTTTGCTTCACGTGCCAGACTCAAACACACATCATTGGAGATGACTATGCGGATAATTCGGACGGTTGAACTTTGCGCTGCCGCCGGTTTGCTTCTGGCCGCGTCCGGCGGGGCGGCCGGGGCCTGCTCGAACGGGATATTTTCCCGCGGCGGAAAAACGATTATCGGACGCAACATGGACTGGCCCTCGCCGGCGGGCTGGGTGGTGATAAACGAGCGGGGCGCGCAAAAGAGTTCGCTGCTTGCGCCGCGGCAAAACGCCGCCGCCTGGAAATCGCGCTACGGCTACGTGTCGTTCAACCTCACGGGAGAGGCGAAGGGAAGGGGTTTTGCCTCCGTTCCCGGCGGGGGGATGAACGAGAAAGGGCTCTACATCGGTTCCCTCTGGTCGCCGGAAACCAAATTCGACGCGGTTCCTTCCGGCGGCGGGAAGGCTATCGGGGTGCCGGAGGCGGTGGGGTTCGTTCTCGCGCAGTACGCCACCGTAGAGGAGGCGCTGGCGGGGCTGGACTCGGTCAGCATACTGCCTTTCAACACCGGCGCTCTTGAGGTGAACCTGCACTGGCTTGTGGCCGACAGTTCCGGTGCGGTTGCGTATGTGCAATACCGTGGCGGCAGGAAGGAAGTTTTCCGAAATCCCGAATTGCCCGTGATGACGAACGAGTTTTACGGCGACGAACGCGCCTATGTCAAAGACCGCGCGGGCTTTGGCGGAACCCGCGAAATCCCCGCGGTTTTCGGCAATTCCTCGATAAAATGCCTCGACCGCTTCCTGCTGCTCTCGAAAGCGGTGCACGAGACGGCGGACGGTTTGCGCCCGCTGGACGCGCCGTCCGTTTTTGCCGCGCTTTACGCCGCGCGGCAGGCGCCCGCAAAGGCCTCGGCGCAGTCGTCGTGGCGTTCCGCCACGCAGTGGACCGAGGTCTATGATTATTCGACGAGGACGATATACTGGCGCTCGCTCTCCGTTCCTGGAACCAAAAGTCTCAAGCTCGACGACATTCAGTTCGACCCCACCGGCACCAAGCGGCTGCTTGATATCCACCGCGAAGGCGAAGGCGACATGTCGGATAAATTCACCTTCGTCTTTTAATTAAAAGGAGACACAATACTAAATTCGCCGCGCAATCATTGTGGCGCAATTTAGTATTGTGTGTCATGAACACAACAAAGCCACAGGGCTGCATTTTAGCCACGAAATACACGAAATTGACACGAAAATGAGGAGTCTTTCCAATTACAACAGCAGCACTCAGCCGCAGATGAACGCAGATATTCGCAGATAAAGGCAGACAAAAGCGGTTTTGTTTTTAATCTGCGAAAATCTGCGTTCATCTGCGGCTAAAACTCCGTTGTTTGTGTTGTTTGTTCCTCTTTCGTGTCAATTTCGTGCATTTCGTGGCTCATATTCATAAGGAAATAGTTGTTTATGACACAGATTAGATTCCGCAGAAAAACCCCTTGTATTTTTTCAAGTGGCACTCATCTGATGTAATATTGCCTGTCAAGCCAAATAAGAATCGTACCGTAATCGTCGGTGCGAGATTTCTTTTTCCGTCTCAAGAC
>JAQTYB010000125.1 GCA_028688475.1 Elusimicrobiales bacterium | reverse complement strand
GACATTCGGCTGGCTGGAGAAATGCCGGAGGTTGTGGAAGAACTGCGAACGCCTGCTTTCGTCCATGCTTGGCATGGTGCTATTGGATTTCATCAGGCTATTGCTAAATAGATTTTAGAAAGGCTCTAAGAAAATAATACATATTGTCCCTCGCCCGTCTCAACAATCGGCACGAGGCGACGCACGAGGAGACGCGCTGTTGCGCCGGCTCGTGTTTTGAGGTTAAATTACGTTATGGCGGACTTACTCAGAGAGACTCCGGCAGCGGGCCCCGATTACAAAAACCTGCCCCGAACGCCGGGCGTGTATCTCATGCGCGCGGCGGATTCGACCATAATCTACATCGGCAAGGCGAAAAACCTCGCCGCGCGGGTTGCGCAGTATTTCCAGTCATCGCGCGCGGCGGGCGACTGGAAAACGGTGAATCTCGCGGCGTTTATCCGCGCGATTGATTATGTCCCGTGCGAGAGCGAACGCGACGCTTTGCTTTTGGAACGGGAGCTCATCCGCCGCCACCAGCCGTTTTTCAACGCGATGTGGAAAGACGGCAAATCCTATCCCTGCATAAAGATAAGCACGGACGAGGATTTCCCGCGCGTCTTCATCACCCGCGGCAAAACCGCCGGCGGCAGTTGTTTCGGGCCGTATCCGAATTCCTCCCTCGTCAAAAACCTGCTGCGTTATTTCTGGCGCAGCCGGCTGCTGCCGCTGCGGCCCTGCAAATGGGAATTCTCGGTAAAAAGACCGCTCGACCAAAAAAAGATAAACGCCTGTCTTTATTATCACACCGGACAATGCCCCGCGCCCTGCGCGGGAAAAATAAGCCGCGCCGGTTACCGCCGCATAGTCCGCCGCGCCGCCGCGCTGCTGGCGGGCGGTCACGGCAAAATGCTCGACGGATTCAGGAAGAAAATGGAAATTGCCGCGGCGCGGCGGCAATACGAGGAGGCCGCGCTTTACCGCGACCTTGCGCGCGCGCTGGGCCATATGGAGGAGCGTGTAAAAATCAGCCGTTATTCCGAACCGGAGGTGGAGGCGGCAATCTCCCAGTCCTCAGCCGCGGCGCGGCTGGCGCGCGTTATCGGGCTGCGCCGCCCGCCGGTGCACATCGAGGGATTCGACACCTCCAATCTGTTCGGCAAGTCTCCGGTTGGCGGCATGGTATGTTTTACCGCCGGAAGGCCCAACCACGCGCATTACCGGCGGTTCAAAATAAGAACGCCGCTGCCGGAGGGCGGCAGCGACGATTTCGCGATGATAGCCGAGATTGTGGGCCGCCGGCTGCGCCGGTTGAAAACCTCCGGCGAACCCCTGCCGGATTTGCTGCTCATAGACGGCGGCATGGGCCAGCTTGCCTATGCCTCCCGCGCGGCGAGCCGGTGCGGAGCGCGCGTGCCGCTGGTTTCGCTGGCCAAAAAGAACGAGGAAATTTTCGTTCCCGGCAGGCGCGAACCCGTCCGCCTGGACCGCGCCGACCCGGCTTTAAGGCTGCTCATGGCGATACGCGACGAGGCGCACCGCTTTGGAATTAGGTATCATAGATATCTGCGGAGCAAAAACCTTTTGAAGGAGAAACGGGATTATGCAAAATAAAGCAACGGTTTTGACGATTCTGGCGTTCGCTGTTTCGCTTGCGGCCTGCCAAAAACCGGCGCCGGCGAAAGTCGCCGTGCAAAAAGGCGGCAAGGTCAGTTTCAGCTATGTCCTCACGGTGGAGGGAAAACAGGCGGAGTCCAGAACGCTCTCCTGCGCGCAGGGCTCCTGCGGAACGGTGCCCGCGCTGGAAGAGGCGCTGGTCGGCAAATCCGAGGGCGACAAGTTTAAGGTGTCTGTTCCCGCCGGCAAAGGCATCGCGCACATGAAGGAATATGTCCGCGAGGTTTCCAGAACGCTGCTTCCCTCAGGCAAGCGTCCGCTGATAGGCTCACGGCTCGAAGCCACCACGACGGACGGCAAAAAACTGGCCTGCGTGGTGAAAGACACCAGCCGCAAGACCATCATCATAGACTGCAACAGCCCCTACGCCGGCAAGGCGCTGGATTTTGAAGTGGAAATCACAGGCATCAACGGAAAGTAGTCCCGGCAAACCCTCAAAAACTAAAATTTCGGCATTGCCTGCATCTGCGGGCCATCGGAGGCGGGAGCGGCGCGAAACTGCGGGGGAATAAGCGCTTTCTCGTAAATCCGGTATTGCTTGTAGAGGCGTCCGCCGGATTCCTCGATTACGCTGATGATTTTGCTGTTGTCTTCCAGTATCCAGGAAAGCTCGCCGTGCAGCCAGTTGGCTTTGCGGGTGGTTTCGATTATTTTTTTGACCAGCACAAGCTCGAAACCGCGGTTGCGGAACTCTTTCCTGACGCCCAGCATTACAAGACGGCCCTGCCGGATTTTGCGCAGTTCCAGCATGAATTTGATGAAGTTGAACGGCGTCAGCTTATAGTTTACAGAGCGCAGAGCGGGGTTTATGTCCGGGATGATTACGGCAAACGCGGCGGGGACGCCGTCCACCTCCACGATATGCCCGTACTCCGGCTTCAAAATGGGTTTGAGCGCTTTCGCGGCGTGGAGCATTTCCTCGGCGTTGAGCGGCACGAAACCCCAGTTGTCCGCCCAGGCCTCGTTGTAAATCCCGCGGATGATTTCCATCTCATGCTCAAGCGACGCCAGACGCAGATGCCGCGCCCGCCAGTCCGTCTTGCGCTCGATGCGGGAGATTATCTTTTCCATCCGCGGCGAGACGGGCAATTGCGCGAAGCGGATATAGGCGTTCAAATCCTTCGCCTTGCCGAAACCCGCCTGCTCAAGCAACGTGGCGTACCAGGGCGGGTTGTAGGGCATCAGCACTTTGGGGAAGGAATCGAACCCTGATATCAAAAGCCCGCAGGAATCGTTGGTGGAAGGATTCATCGGGCCGCGCGCCAGTTCCATGCCGCGGGATTTGAGCCATTGCTCCGCCGCGGACAGCACGGCGACGGCGGCTTCCTTGTCGTTCACGGTCTCAAAAAAGCCGAAAAAACCGGTTTTTTCGCCGTGATACGAATTGTGGGTTTCGTTGATAATGGCGGCCACGCGGGCCACCGGTATACCGCCGCGATACGCCATATACAGCTTGCGTTCGGCGTGGGCCCAGAAAGGGTTGGAAAGCGAAAGCAGGTCCAGCACCGCGCTTTTAAGGTCGCCAATCCACCACGGGTCGTCCGTATAAAGCGAGTACTGGAACTCCACAAAAACGGGGAGTTCCCGCTCCGCTATTTCCTTTATAGTTATATCAGGCACTTTTCCCCGCGCCCGCCCTGGGTTTTATGCCTAGCTTTTTGGCGCAGCCTTCGAAAGCCGCAACTACTCTGCGAATCTGCTCGGTAGTATGCGTTGCCATAGGGGTAACGCGCATGAGCGCGTGCCCCGGCGGCACCGCCGGAGTTACAACAGGGTTTGAGAAAATGCCGGCCTCATAGAGCGCGCGCCACATCATAAAACATTTCACGTCGTCGCCGACCATGACGGGTATTATGGGAGTCTCGGTGGGGCCCACGGTGAAACCGGCGCGTAGCAGTCCTTCCTTGAGCTGCTTGGCGTTGTCCCAGAGTTTCTTGCGGCGCTGCGGCTCGGCTTCTATGATGTCTATGGCCGTGGAGATGGCGGCTACGCAGGAAACCGGCAGCGCGGCTGAAAATATCATGGAGCGCGAGGTATGCTTTATATAATGGATAATATCTTCGTCGCCCACTACGAAACCGCCCACGGAGGCGAAGGATTTGGAGCAGGTGCCCACGATAAGGTCCACCTCGCCGTTTTCGAGGCCGAAATGCTCGCAGGTGCCGCGTCCGTGCTTGCCCAGCACGCCGGTGCCGTGCGCGTCGTCCACTATCAGCCGCGCGCCGTGCTTTTTGCAACTGCGGACGATTTCCGGCAACGGGCAGATGTCGCCCTCCATACTGAAAACGCCGTCCACGATGACCAGTTTGCCCTTTTCGGCGGGAATGCGGGAGAGGATGCGGTCAAGACTGCCGGGGTCGTTATGACGGAAGCGCTTCATTTCCGCGCCGGAGAATTTGACGCCGTCTAAAATGCTGGCGTGGTCGAGCTTGTCCACCACCGCCACGTCGTCGGGTCCCAGCAGGCAGGAGACGGCGCCCACGTTCATCTGGTAGCCGGTGGCGTAAATGAGGGCGGCTTCGCGGTTTTTGAAACGGGCCAGCTTTTTTTCCAATTCCTCATGACAGACTGTGTTGCCGTTGAGAAACCGCGAGCCGGCGCAGCCGGTGCCGTACCTGGCGATGGCTTCAGCTGCGGCCTTCTTCATGCGCGGGTCATCGGCAAGGCCCAGATAGTTGTTGGAGCCGGCCATTATCATCATCCGGCCATCCACCTTGACTTCGGGTCCCTGGGCGGATTCGATGGCCTTGAAATAACCGTATACGCCCCGCGCCATCATGTCTTTAGCGATGTGGAAATCCCTGCACTTGTCGAATATGTCAGCCATTTGATGTTTTTCCTTTTACCAAAAACCGCTATTTGAGAATTCTAGTAAATTGCCCCCGCTCTTACAAACCCGAATTGCCCCCTGTCGCGATTTTTTTAAAATGTCATGGTAGCGTTTTATAGAAATGTCATGGTTGAAGTGCTAAAACGGCTCTTTACGCCGCAAGGCGGAGGGGCCAACAATGGAGCTACTGACCATGAGCAACC
>JAQTYB010000124.1 GCA_028688475.1 Elusimicrobiales bacterium | reverse complement strand
CGGTTGCTCATGGTCAGTAGCTCCATTGTTGGCCCCTCCGCCTTGCGGCGTAAAGAGCCGTTTTAGCACTTCAACCATGACATTTCTATAAAACGCTACCATGACATTTTAAAAAAATCGCGACACGACGAAAGAGAGACTTCAGACAGGCTCTCAAAAAATGTAGAATCATAAATAACATGGACAGCGATATCCGCGTACTCAAAGGCTCCGCGATAGTGTACCGCGTGTTCGACGTCGGCAACGAGATAGACCTTGCCGCGGCGGAACGGCTGTCTCCCGCGGACGGGTTTTTGAGCGGCAGATTGCGGCTTGTGTCCGACACCAGAAAGTCAATCGTCATCAGGAACGCGCCTTTGCAGCTCAATCTCGCGCCGGAGGAAATACCGCTGGCGGGCGCGGAGTACAAAACGGAAGTTTCCGCCAAAATCTGGCATTACGGCGTTATCTCCATCGCGTTCACATTGGCGATGCCGGAAGGAATTTCGTGGCGCGAACTGGTGAATTTGTCCGCCGCGCTTGAAGTCAACGAAGAGATAGAAAAAGCCGCCGCGCGGGTCCGCGACCGCGTTGCCGCGCATCTGGCTCCGGTGATAATACAGCCATCAAACTGGGATACCGCCGAGGATTATGTGACGTGGCTTGTGGAGAAATACGAGGGCGCGTCCTCGCCGGGCGAATTCCTTTTGAAGGCCGACGTGCC
Source organism: Elusimicrobiales bacterium (assembly GCA_028688475.1). Lineage (GTDB taxonomy): Bacteria > Elusimicrobiota > Elusimicrobia > Elusimicrobiales > Elusimicrobiaceae > JAQTYB01. The sequence continues at coordinate 4,024 of JAQTYB010000124.1, read as the reverse complement.
CGCGCTCATACTGGCCGAGCACGAACATCCGCTTTCCGAGTCCAGCCGCGACGTGATAACGCAAAACGCGCTGCAATATTCCAGAAACGACATGGCGGTGATAGACTGGAACAGCGCGCTGCTCATCGAGCCCGCCGGCAGCCGTGAGACCGCCGACGTAATCGAATTCTGCCTTACGCATCTGCTGGAAATGCGCTATTACGACGCGCTCATCGAGGAAAAGCTGGATTTGCTCTACGACAATATCGAAAAGCGCAAAGGCGGGATATTAAGCAATTTTTACGCCAATCTGGGGCAAGATTCGGGCCGGCGCTATATCGAGTTTTCGGAATTTCTGGGCAGGGTGGAGAACTCGCTTAAAACCGTAGGCGACTTTTATCTGGCGACGGTGTTCCGCGCCGCCATGCGCGAGTTCCGCTTCGCCGACTGGCGGCAAACCATAGACCGCAAGATGGACACGCTGGCGCGCATCTCGCAGCTGCTTGACGAGGAAATAAACACCCGCCGCGGGCAGGTGATGGAGGCGATAGTGATTCTGCTTATCGCGCTGGAGATTATACCGCTCGCGCACGAGTTTTGGAAGTAAAGTCTTTGCGCAGTTCCACGAGAATTTTGCGCGTCGAAGCGGATTTGTTGAGGGTGTAAAAGTGTATTCCGGGCGCGCCGCCTTCCAGCAGCCCGCGCGCCTGCGCCAGCGCGTATTGCGCGCCGTAATCCGCCACAGCCTGCCTGTCGTCCTTTATTTTTTCGAGAGCCGAGCCCATTTCCGGCGGCACGGTCACGCCGCACATTTTGGCGAAACGCTGCAACTGCGCGTAGCCGGTTACCGGCATGAGTCCCGGGATGACAGGGACCGCTATCCCGGCGGCGCGGCATTTTTTCACGAAGGAAAAATAAAGCGCGTTGTCGAAAAAAAGCTGGGTGATGATAAAATCCGCGCCCGCGTCCGTCTTAAGTTTGAGATGTTCCAAATCCGTCTGCGCGGTGTCGGCTTCGGGATGTTTCTGCGGATAGCCCGCCACGCCTATGCAGAAGCCGTCCATTTTTTTGATATGCGCCACCAGTTCGTCCGCGTGGGCATAATCCGAGACCGGCCTGGAATTTCCCGGCGGGATATCGCCGCGCAGCGCCAGCACGTTTTCTATGCCCGATTCCTTCAACTGTGTCGTAATCATCTCCACGTCGGCGCGCGAGTAGACCACGCCGGTCAGATGGACCATCGGCTCCAGCGCGAAGCTTTCCTTTATAAGCCGGGCCAGCGCGGCGGTTTGCAGCTTCGCCCCGCCGGCGGGCGAGCTTGTCACGGAGACGAAATCCGGCTTTAGCGGTTCAAGCTCTTTTAACGCGCCGTGCAACAGTTTCGCGTCCTCCGCCGTTTTGGGCGGAAAGAACTCAAACGAGAAGGTCGGCGCGCCGCGCGTGAAGAGGGATGAAATCTTCATAACGGAATGATTTTACCATTTTGATATACTGATTTGACGCGCTATGAAACGACCGCCTGAATATTTCGAGAAGATGGGCCGCCAGCTCTGGTTCAAGGGCGAGTATTACCGCGCCCTCAAGCTGATGCAGGAGGGGCTGGAGTATTACCCGTCGGACTTTCGGCTGCGGCTGGGCGTCGCGCTGGCGCAGTTGCGTCTCGGCAATTACGCCATAGCGCGGGACATTTTGAAGGAACTGCTTTCCTCCTCCCCCAATAACGGTGACGCGCTGTGCGCGCTGTGCGAGGCGTATCTGAGCCTCGGCAAAAAAAACGACGCGCTCGCCTGCGCGAACGGCATTTACAAAGCCCACCCCAAATCAGGCACCTTGCTAGAGCATCTGGGCATGGCGCTGCTCGAGCACGGCCTTTTCGACGAAGCGATAAAATCTTTTTCCCGCGCCCTCGCGGCGGAGCCGAAGCGGCCTTACTCGCGGCTGGGGCTCGGCATAGCCTACAGCGGGCTTGGAAAACAGCGCAAGGCCGTGCTGGAAATACGCAAAGCCATCCGGCTCAAACCCGATTTTTACGAGGCGATTTCCTATCTGGGCAATCTGTTCTACGATGCGGGGCAAAAAGCCGCGGCGGTGAAGCTTTTCTTTTCAATACCGATGGAGTCGCAGATAGACCCGGTAACTCTCAGCCGGCTGCTGGCCTGGTGCAAGGGACGCAAAAACCTCGCGGCTAAAATACCGGAGATAGGGCGGCGCATGGAAAAACTTTCCAGCGGCCAGGGCATAGACGGTTTCCTGCGCGAGTTGGAAGAGCAGGCCGCGCTTTCCTCGCAGGACAAATTGCCGCTGCCCGCGAAGCTGCGCTTTATAAAACTCGGCGCGAACGTGCCGGTCAACCCGGCGCAGAAAGCCATGCTCTATGACATAGAGCGCCGCCTCAAATCGCTTTACGCCAGGCCGCGCGCGGGGCTTTCGTCCGTGGCGCTGCCCTCCGTGCCGCGCGCCCGCGCGGGCGACGCGGACGGCTTCATCTCCGCCTTCGCCGTCTATCTCAAAAGCATAGCCGACAACGGCAAGCAGTTCTCCCGCCTGCCGATGACAAGCTGGAGCGCGTCCCTCGGCATAGATTCAATAGCGCCGTACGCCGCCGCGCTCATCAAGACGATGTATGACGAGAACGCGCAGTTCGGCGTCAGCCAGTCCTCGATGGACGCGCTGCTGGCCGCGCTGGTAAATACGCTCAAATGGATGCCGCCCGGGCTGCGCGGCTCGGACTGGATAGCGGAGCTGGCGGGCGTCATCGTCGCGTTCTGGACGCCGGTTGACATGCTTGAACGCCTGTTTTTGATGCGCGAAATTTTGAGCCCGCTCGAAAAAAAATCCGTGGAGCCCGCCATAGCGCGCGGCAGGGCGTGGCGCAAATGGCTCGGCTGGCGGCCCGACAGCAAATGGACTTCGCCCGCCGCGCAGTTGATTCCGTCATTGCCGCAAACCTACGGCGCGAGAAAGTCGGTGAAATGCGCCGAGTGCGGCAGCCCCATCAGCGATTATTGGGATATAGCGCAGGCCGGCGACGCGCCGCCCGTGCGCTGCGGCGATTGCGCGCCCGCGCTGCGCTGCTCGCACTGCAAAGGCCCGATGCGGCAGGTAGGCGCGGGCAAAAAAGGCGCTAAAGTCTACCGCTGCATGCAGTGCGAAAAACGCTATCAGGTAAAATTCAAAAAACTCCGCAAGCCAGCCCGCTGAACGGCGGGCCGTCCGCTTAAAAACAATTCCTAAAACCTCTCCAGCAGGTGTTTACGTTTTTGATTGTATTCTTCTTCGGTGATGAGTTTTGCGCCGAACGCTTTTTTCAGCGCTGTCAGTTTTGCGATAAGATGCTCGCCGGAATCGCTGTCGCGTGCCTCGCGGTGACGGACGGCGGGAGTGAAACTTCCGTATTCGTCTATTTCCCGCATCCGGCGGGAGGCCGCGAAAGAGTCCATCAGCTTGTCCACGGGAACGCCCAGCAGCTTCGCGATTTGGGGGCGCATTTCCTCGGACGGAACAGCCGCCCCCGTAACCCAGCGCGATACCGCCGATTGCCTCACTCCCAGAACTGACGCGAAAGAAGTCTGCGCGCCGGTTGATATCCCTTTATTCCACTTTGTCAGCAGCGTTTCAAAAGTCATTTCTTTAATAAACTAAAATAACATCCCTTGCATTATTCCGCATAACGCGGTATAATGTGCATTATATGGGGGTATTTTCCCGCGATAATTTACGGCTGAAACTGACGGCGCGCAAAAATACAAGCACGGTTACCCCCGTGACTTGCACCCATACGCAGCGTGTCTTGGCCGGACCCTGCGTATGGGTGTTCGTATTGTAATTGTACCCGCCTAAGCGGCGGCTGGCAAGTGCAAATAATGGGAATGAGGAGTACAGCGGTACTGACAGCGTATGGGAAAGTATATAAACAAAGTTTACCTGCTTTTTTCCGCCAGGGGCGGCGGGCCTATGCCCGCCGCGCGCGCCGGCGATACTCTGGTTTACAAGACATGGCGTCCCCTGTCGGGCTCGCTGTCGCCGGAGAACTGGTTCAGCCTTA
>JAQTYB010000040.1 GCA_028688475.1 Elusimicrobiales bacterium | reverse complement strand
TCTCATAGCGCAGGAGGAGGCCAAACGCCTCAACCACGACTATGTCGGCACCGAACACATACTGCTGGGCCTTGTGGCGCTGGGCGAGGGCGTGGCGGCGCAGGTGCTAACCAACCTGGGCGTGGATTTCCGCCGCGTGCGCCAGGAGATAGAAAAAATCGTCGGCACCGGCGACAACATGATGCTGCTGGGCGAAATCCCGTTCACTCCGCGCGCCAAAAAAGTGCTGGAATACGCCGTCGAGGAAGCGCAGCACATGGGCCACTCCTATATCGGCACGGAGCACATACTGCTCGGCCTCATCCGCGAGGAGGAGGGCGTGGCGGCGCGCGTGCTGGAAAACCTGGGCCTCAAGCTGGAGACGGTGCGCGAGGCCGTGCTGGAATTCATCGGCGAAGGCGAGGAGCCGCAGCCGCAAAAGGAATCCCCCGCCCCCAAGGGCAAGACGAAAACCCCCACTTTGGACGAGTTCGCGCGCGACCTGACCCAGCTCGCCCGCGAAGGCAAGCTCGACCCCGTCATAGGCCGTGAGACGGAGATGGAGCGCCTCGTGCAGATTCTGGCGCGCCGCACGAAAAACAACCCCGTGCTCATCGGCGAGCCGGGCGTGGGCAAGACCGCGATAGTCGAAGGCCTGGCGCAGAAAATAGCCGCCGGCGACGTGTCCGACATCCTCAGCGGCAAGCGCCTCCTCTCGGTGGATTTGGCCTCCGTCGTAGCCGGCACCAAATACCGCGGCGAGTTCGAGCAGCGTCTCAAAAGCATAATAGATGAAATCCGCAAGGCCAAAAACCAGATAATAATTTTCATAGACGAGCTCCACACCATCATCGGCGCCGGCGCGGCGGAAGGCGCGATAGACGCCTCAAACATGCTCAAGCCCGCGCTGGCGCGCGGCGAGCTGCAATGCATAGGCGCCACCACCTTCGACGAGTATAGAAAGCATATCGAGCACGACCCCGCGCTGGAGCGCCGCTTCCAGCCCATCATAGTGGAGCCGCCCAGCGTCGAAGAGACTGTGGAGATACTCCAGGGCCTCAAGGAAAAGTACGAGTCCCACCACCACATCAAATTCGCCGACGAGGCCGTCATCGCCGCCGCTACCATAGCGGACCGCTATATCACAGACCGCGCCCAGCCCGACAAGTCCATAGACATTCTCGACGAGGCCGGCTCCCGCGCGCGGCTCCAGGTTTCCTCCGTGCCGCCGCTGATGAAAGAGAAGGAAACCGAAATAGACGAGGCGGTCAAGGAAAAAAACGCCGCCATCGGCGCCCAGGAATACGAGCGCGCCGCCAAAGCCCGCGACCACGAAAAAGAGCTGCGCCGCAATCTCGAGCAGTCCCGCCGCGAATGGCGCGACAAGAAAAACCAGATTGTGCCCACCGTCTCCGCCGAGGATATCGCCATGGTGGCCTCCAAGTGGACGGGCATTCCCGTGACGCGCCTCACCGAGACCGAGACCGCGCGCCTCATGCACATGGAAGAGGAGCTGCACCTGCGCATCATCGGCCAGGACGAGGCGGTGAAAATCGTCTCGCAGGCCATACGCCGCAGCCGCACCGGTCTTAAAGACCCCAAGCGCCCCATCGGCGGATTTTTGTTCCTCGGTCCCACCGGCGTCGGCAAGACCGAGCTGGCGCGCGTGCTGGCGGGGTTTTTGTTCGCCAACGAGGAATCAATGGTGCGCATAGACATGTCGGAGTATATGGAAAAGTTCGCCGTCTCGCGCCTCATCGGCGCGCCTCCGGGATATGTCGGCTACGAGGAGGGCGGCCAGCTCACCGAAGTGGTGCGCCGCAAGCCCTACTCGGTGGTGGTGCTCGACGAGATAGAAAAGGCGCATCCCGACGTTTTCAATATTCTTTTGCAGGTGCTCGACGAAGGCCAGTTGACCGACAGTCTCGGCCATAAGGTCAGCTTCAAAAACACCGTCATCATCATGACCTCCAACGTCGGTGCGCGGCTGATAAGCAAGGGCAAGTCGCTCGGTTTCATGGCGCACGAGGACGAGCAGAAGGACTACTCGCAGATGAAAGACACCGTCATGGACGAGGTGCGCCGCGTCTTCAACCCCGAGTTCATAAACCGCATAGACGAAATAATCGTTTTCCATCCGCTAAACGAGCAGCACATGGAGAAGATACTGGAACTCATGCTCAAGCGCGTGGACGCCAAGCTCAAACCCCAGGGCGTCGAACTGGAACTCACCCCGGCGGCGAAAGCCTTCCTCGTCAAAAAAGGCTTCGACCCCAACTACGGCGCGCGGCCGCTGCTGCGCACCCTGCAGCGCCAGCTCGAAGACCCGCTTTCCGAGGATCTCCTTAACAAAAAGCACGAGCGCGGCGCCGTGGTTGTCGCCAACGTGGCCGAATCCGGGGACAAACTGGTTTTCTCCCGAAAGAAATAGCAGCCGGAAACTTACGGATTGAAAAATGCGCGGCAAACTGCTGTTTCTGGTCATGCTTACGGCGCTGTCCGCGTTGTCCTACAGGCTTGGCAGACGCATGGATTTCAGCAAAGGCTTCGCCGGCACGGCTTTTTCCGGCGCCGCCTGCGTACCTGACCTCGGCGCGGCCACTCCTTCCTCGTTGACTGGCGCCAATCCGGCGCGCTGGAACGACATGACGGCGCGGCTCGGACAGCTGGCGGGCAGGTTCCCCGGCAGAATCGGCGTTTATGTGAAAGATATTTCCACCGGCCGCGACTGGGAGTATCATGCCGACGAGGTGTTTCCCTCCGCCAGCCTGATAAAAGTGCCGGTGATGATAGGCATTTTCGAAAAGCTGCGCCGCAACGAGATAGACCTCGACGACGAACTCGTCCTCAAAAAAGGCGAGAAGCGCGGCGGTTCCGGCAACCTGCGCCGCCTGCGCTACGGCACCCGCCTGACGGTGCGCCAGCTCGTCGAAAAGATGATTACGGAAAGCGACAACACCGCCACCCGCATGCTGGTGGACCATGTGGGGCTGGAATACCTTCAGGAACGCTTCGCGCGCATGGGGCTAAAGCAAACCGGCATCTACCCCGAAGGGCTCAGCCTCTCTTCTCTGCCCGTCGGGCGCGAAAATTACACCACCCCCCGCGAAATGTGCATGCTGCTGGAGGGAATCTACCGCGGCCAGATGGTGGACAAGCCGTCCTCGGAGTCCATGCTGGAGATAATGAGACGCGTCAAAACGCATTCGCGGTTCGCGAAGTATCTGCCGCGCGGCTGGTCGCTGGCGCACAAGACGGGCATGCTGCGCCTCGCCTGCCACGACGTGGGCGTGATATCTTCCCCGACGGGCGATTACCTGCTGGCCGTGATGACCTGGAAAGTGCCCGATTACCATTTTGCGGCTAATTACATCTCGAAGATGTCCAACGTGACCTACAAATATTACGACTATCCGCAAAACAGCGTGGCGCAGGGCCGGAGCCGTCGCGCCGCCAAAAACATGTAAACTGGAGACGAAAATGGCAAAAGAAGACAAGAACAAGGCGCTTGAACTGGCGGTCGCGCAGATTGAAAAGGAATTCGGCAAGGAAGCGATAGTGCGTTTCGGCAGCAAAGGCCCGGTGACGGCCATCCCGGTGATACCGACCGGCGCGCTGTCGCTGGACCTCGCGCTGGGCGTGGGCGGATTGCCGCGCGGGCGCGTGGTGGAAATCTACGGCCCCGAGGCGGGCGGCAAAACCACGCTGAGCCTGCATGTATTGGCGCAGGCGCAGAAGCTGGGCGGCACGGTGGCGTTCATAGACGCCGAGCACGCGCTTGACCCCGCCTATGCCGCCAAAATCGGCGTTGACCTCGACACCATGCTTATCTCCCAGCCGGATTCCGGCGAGCAGGCGCTTGAAATCACCGAAAAGCTGGTGCGTTCCGGCGCGCTGGACCTGATTGTGATAGACTCCGTGGCCGCGCTGGTCCCGAAAGCCGAAATCGAAGGCGAGATGGGCGATGCGCACGTCGGACTGCAAGCCCGCCTTATGTCCCAGGCGCTGCGCAAACTGACCAGCCTGCTTTCCAAGACCAGAACCTGCATCATCTTCATCAACCAGCTCCGCCATAAAATCGGCGTCATGTTCGGCAACCCGGAAACCACGCCGGGTGGCCTCGCGCTGAAATTCTACGCCTCCGTGCGCATTGACATCCGCAAAATCGAGAACCTGAAACACGGCGACGAGGTCATCGGCACCCGCGTGCGCGCCAAGGTGGTGAAAAACAAGGTCGCGCCGCCGTACCGACAGGCGGAATTCGTCATGCTGCACGGCGAGGGCATCTCGCGCGAGGGTTGCATCATAGACATGGGCGCGCTCAGCGGCATCATCGATAAAAGCGGCACCTGGTATGTCTATAAGGGCGACAGGCTCGGCCAGGGCTACGAAAACGCCCGCGCCTCGCTCAAGGCAAGCCCGGAACTCGCCAACACCATTGAAGCCGAGCTGCGCGCGAAGTATCTTTCTTCCGGGCCCGACGCCGCCGTAGCGCTGGCCAAAGACGGCAAGAAAGTCAAAGCGGAAGAGGAAGCCGCGAAATAACACTACTCCGTTAAGTATATGCGGCTATTTGCAAGGGTGATTTTGAGGCGAGGCAAGGAGCGAGGGGCGCGCATACTCGTTGTATGCAAGCGACGAGCGACGCGGACGCAGCCCGAAAGCGCCCTTGCCCGAAGGGGAGGCGCATATAAAGGGATGGTAATGTTTTTGCTGCGGGTTGCCTGCGCGGCTGTGCAGGGCTGCGTCGGGCGTATGGGCTGTTTATTCCACTGCGCGCCTCCAAATAGGCGCATATACTTAACGGAGTAGTGATAAGGACATGACGGATTCTCTCGCGACTCCGCCCGCGGACAACTCTCCGTGGGCGGAGTTGTTTTCGGACTTCCGGCGCCATCTCGCGCTGGAGCGCGCTTATTCCAAAAACACCGCGTACGCCTACGCGCTGGACACGCGCGAGTTTCTTGACTGGTGCGCCAGGTCCGGCACAGACCCGGTAACCGTCTCGCCCAAAAACCTTGAAGATTACCTCCTGCAACTGAAAGCGCAAAAAAAGCTCGCCGCGCGCAGCCTGTTCCGCAAGATGGAATCGCTGAAATCGTTTTACCTCTACCTCGCGGTCGAGCGCAAAATCACGGTTCTTCCCACGCGCAAATTCAAGATGCCGCACATGCCCGCCAAGCTGCCGCAATGGCTGACTCAGGCGGAAATGGCGAAGCTGCTTTCCTATCCGGCTGAGGGATTCGCAATGCTGCGCACCGCCGCGATAGTGGAGTTTTTCTACGCCAGCGGAATCCGCATCTCGGAATTACTGGGGTTGCGGCTCGAATCGCTCAATATGGAGCAGGGCTGGGTGCTGGTGCAGGGCAAAGGCGGCAAGGAACGCATGGTGCCAGTGCATGAGCGCGCGCTGCAAAGGCTGCGGCGCTATCTTGAGGCGCGTTCGCATAAATTCGGCGGCAAAAACCCCGGCTCCGAGATTTTCCTCAACAAATTCGGGCGCAAACTGAGCCGCGTGCAAGCGTGGAAAGATGTCGCCGCGCTGGGCCGGCTGGCGCAACTGGAACGCAAACTGCACCCGCATTTGTTCCGCCACACCTTCGCCTCGCACCTGCTGCAAGGCGGCGCGGACCTACGCTCCTTACAGGAACTGCTGGGCCACGCCAGCCTCGCCACCACGCAAATCTACACCCACCTTGAACGCGCCGACCTCAAGCGGCTGCACGAAAAATTCCACCCGCGGGCATAACCTGAAAGCTTCAGTTGCTTGCGGAATTCGACATAAAATGGCTTCATGGCTCCGACTCAAAAAAACTGAGCAGAATCCATTTCGCCCTTTTACGTCTCGGTTCTCGCAAGCAACTGAAGCTTTCAGGATAACGCTTTATAAGGAAAAGCGCCACGCATGAATTTCGCGGGGCGCTTTTTGCACAAATTCCGTTTCTTTAAAATTCCATATCCAGCATGTGCGCGCCGAAGGGCGGCAGTTCCACGAACAGTCCTTCGGTTTGCACTTCGTTGAGCGGGCGCACCAGGAATATCTCGGCCAGTTCGTCATAGAAGGCGTAGGAGTCGCCCTTGGGCGCGGCGGTTATCGGCACGCGGCCTATGGAGCGGGCGTCCACATAGTTGACGATGACGAGCTTGAAGGTGCGCCGCTGCGTCCAGGACCAGCAAAGCAGATTGCGGTGGGTTTCGTTGCCCTGCGCGGCAGAGCGCGGCTCCACCAGCGCCCATTCGCCGCCGTGAAAGGCGGGATGGTCGGCTATTTTGAGCAGCTTGTCGTACATTTTTTCCAGCATCGCGTCGCCAGGGAAATCGCAGCGCCCGTACTGGACCGGTATTTTCACGCCGATGCCCTGCAACTGCCCGTAATTGAAAAGCCGCATCCCGCGCAGCGTGGAAACCGCTATCGCCGCGGCGAAGGATTTGAGCTTGCCGAACGCCGCCACGGCGGGCACTTCGTCATGGTTTTCGATGAAGCGGACGGAGCGCTTCTGGTAAAGCTTTTCCGCGCGGAGATGTCCCTTCACGTCGCCGGGGCCCAGATAGCGCAGCCGGTCGTAAAGCACCTTGTCGTAAGTGTAATCGAACCCCATTTCCTGCAGCCGCCACTCGAGCCCCCAGTAGACTTCCGCGAGGAACATGAAATGCGGATGCTCGGCCTGCACCGCCGCGATGGCGTCGGGCCAGAACTCCCGCTCCGGGCGGGCGAACCCCTTTTTGCGCAGCAGCCAGCCCCAGGTGCCGTCATGCACGTCGTTGAGGCTGAGCATCACCATGTCGCAGCGGACGCCGTCGCAGAACGCGGCGATTTTGCCCAGCGTTTCCAGCATATACCGGCGCGTTTTGGGATTAAAATAATTGAGCTGCACCGTGTCCCGCCAGGGGGGGAAGTTGGGGTCGCGCCCGTATGCCAGGAAGCCGCCGCCTTCGGTCTTGAAAAACCAATCGGGATGCAGCGCCGCTTCCTCGGCGCCGGCCTGCACGAAGCATTCCGGGCACGAGGCCGCGAACGGATGGTCTATGGCGAGGTGGTTGGGCACGAAATCCAGCAGCAGGTTGAGCCCGATGGCGTTGAAGCGGGCGTGCAGAACGCGCAAATCCGTCTCCGTGCCGAATTCAGGGTCCGGCGAGTAGTCATAAACGGCGAAAGGCGAAGCCTCGACATCTTCCAGCTTGTAGTCTTTGCGTATTTCGGAAATGGATTTGAGGAGCGGCTCGAACTTGCGCGCGGTTTCGCGGGCCCTGGGGCTGGCCGTCCACACGCCCATCAGCCACACGGCGTCAAAGCCGAGATGCTTGAACTCCTGCAATTCTTCGTCGGGAATGGTGGCGAGCGTGAGCTGCGCGCCGTATTTCTCCCTCAACTGGCGCAGCCACGGACGGACGCTGATTTCCAACACGTGCGGATTTGCCCGCATCGTTCCCCCTCTTTTGCTCTACCTATTATATATCCTAATCGTCCGTTTTGCACTGCCTAAATTTCATTCCTGATTCGCGGCAGCAGCGGCAGCGCCAGCGATACGGCAAGGCCGCCTCCGCCGCAGACGAAAATAATAGTCGAAAGTTTCATAAACCCCGCCGCCAGTCCCGTCAGCGCGAAAGTCAGCGGCACCACCGCGCAGGCCACGGTGAACAGCAGCGCAAAGAACCTGCCCTTCATCTCCGGCGCGACGGTATGCTGGAAAAGCGCCATCGCCACCGCGTTTCCCGCGGCGAGCGCCGCGCCCTCCAGGAAAATCAGGCCGCACAGCGCCGCCTTGTTTTCAGTGACGCCCAACCCCGCGAAACAGGCGCTCATCGCCACGCCCGCGCAAAAAAGCCAGCCGTACACGTTTTTGTAATGCTGTTTGCAACTGAGCGCCAAAGCCGCCGCCACCGCGCCCAGCGCTGAAAAAAGCTCGAACAGCGCCAGCCAGGCGACGCCCTCGCGCAGCGTGTATTTGACCAGCATCGGTATTATCAGCGATATCGGCGCGAGGAAAAAATTAATCGCCGCGAAAAAGCACAGCAGCCCCGTCAGCGCGCCGCTGGAAGCGGCGTAGCGCAGCCCCGCCTTAAGCTCTCCCGCGTAATCCGCCGATTGCCCCGCCGGATGCGGCGCGAGGCGGGTTTTTATGGAAAATATGAAAACGAACGAGAGCAGAAACGACGCCGCATTGAGCGAAAACGCGCCCAGCACGCCCGCCGCCGCGAGCAGCACGCTGCCCAGCGCTGCGCCCGCCACGCCCGACAACTGCATCACCGACGAATCAACCGCCACCGCCTGAGAAAGCCGGTCCGCGTCCGTCAAATCCGCGAGGGAGCCGCTCACGGCGGATTCAAAAAGCGGGTTGAACGCAGCCAGCAGAAAGCACAGCGCATAGAGATACGGCAGCGTCAGCGAATCGAAATACAAAAGCAGGCAGAGCGCGCCGACAAGAACGAAGCGCGCGGCGGCCGCCCACAACATGCAAAGCCTGCGGTCGAGCCGGTCAACCAGCGTGCCCAGAAACGGCCCCGTTATCACCATCGGCAGGAACGTGACCGCCATGATAAGGCCGAGATGCAGCTTCGATTCCTCTCCCCCGCGCGAAATCACCCACCATGACAGCGCGATGGCGAAAAACCTGTCGCCCACGGCGGAAACCAGCCGTCCGGCGAACAGCCTGCGGAAATCGGAAAAGACCAGCAGCGGATGCGTTTTGGCGCCTGTAATAAGTTGCCGCATAGTACTACATGATACCTTACTGAATCGCTGTATATTACGGGTTTAGGGGAATAAGAGCCAAAATCGCCGCTTTCGCTACGAAGAGATTTCAGATTGGCTCTAAGGACATTTTTCGGGAGACGAAAAATAATTCGCGCGGGGGCGCTGCCGGGCGCTATTTTCCGAACAGCCGGCTCCACCAGCTTTTCTTTTCCGGAGCCGGAGCGAAATCCATGACCCTGGGCGCCTCCTGCCCGGCGGATACCGCCGGAAGCGCGACCTTGAAGGCGGCGCCCTTGCCGGGCTCGCTTTCCACCTCGATATAGCCGTTCTGCATGATTACCAGCGCCTTGGTGATGGGCAGGCCCAGCCCTGTGCCGCCGACATTTTCGCCGCCGGCTATCTGGATGAACCGCTCGAAAATCTTTTCCTGGTCCTGTTTGGCTATGCCGGGGCCGGTGTCTTTGACGGTGAAGGTCACATATTCCTTCCGGGCTTTTGTTTCGACGCCGGCCGCCACCTCTATCTTGCCTCCGGCGGGCGTGAATTTTAGCGCGTTGGAAAACAGGTTCAGGAGTATCTGCACCGTGCGCGGCTTGTCCGCCGCCACCAGCCGCTCTCCGGCTGAGCCGCCGACCGTCAGCGTCACGTTTTTGGAACGGGCCCAGGCCTGAACGGAATCGGCGGCCTCGCTCATTATCGCCAGAGGCTCGCAGACTTCGGGCTTGACGGTCAGCTTGCCGGACTGCAGCTTGGAGAAATCCAGTATGTCGTTTATGAGCGAGTTGAGCCGGTGAGCGTTGCGCACCGCCGTGTTGAGAAATTTCTTGTTTTCCTCGCCGATATTCGAGAGATTGGCGTTCAATATCGCCAGCGCGGCTGTGATGGACGTCAGCGGCGAGCGCAGCTCGTGCGTGACGTTGGCCACGAATTCTTTTTGCAGCCTGTCGTACTCGCGGAGCTTGGCGGTTTCCGGCGTAACCGCGATGGAGCCGACTATCTGGCCGTCGTCGTTTTTGATGATGGCGGTTGACTGGCGCATCATGCGCACCTCGTCTGCGCCGCCGGAAACGCTCACCTGCCGCGCCGACTCCCTGTCCGGCGGCGCGTCGAGCTTTTGCGAAATGGACAGCACCTGATGTTCCCGTTTGATATCGCCTATCGGCTTGCCGGACATCGCGGCGAGTTTACCGCCGAAAATTTCCTCGGCGGCGGAGTTCATCATCATCACCCTGCCCTGCCTGTCCACCATGACTACGCCCTCGGCGGCGGAAGCCATGACGGATTCGGTGCGGGTCTGCGCGTTTTCCATCTTCATTTTTTCACCGCGCACCTGCTCGGTTACGGTTTGCACGCGCAGTTCCAGCTCCTGCTGCATCTGCGCTATGACCACGCGCATGATGTTGGCGCGTTCCTCATCGCCGATGTCGAGCTGGCCGACTATGGCGGCGAGGCTGTCTTCCAGCGTTTTGCCGGAAATCTGTTTTTCCAGTGTCATTTGCCCGCCGCCGGAGCCGTCTCCGCCTGCGCCGCCCGGACCGGACCCGGAACCCGCGCCAGAGCCGCCGCCCGGGCCGGCGCCGCCTGTTCCGGTTCCCTCCGCCGCGCCGCCGGAGACGACCTTGTGTCCCTTGTCTATCCTGGCGTATACCGTGGCGTTGGCGCGGATACTTGAAACGTTTCTGTCCTTGAGAAATTCCGCCGGCGAGAAATTTTTGGCGTCCTGCTTGACCATGGAAAGTTCGCAAAACGAGACCAGTTCCTCCCTGGTAGCCGCCGAAGCGAAAGAAATGCTGGCTATGTTGAACCTGCGCAGCACGCCGGCGAGGGAGCTGGGCAGCTTGTCGGCGGTGAACGCCACCTTGCCGTTGCCGAGCACATTGGCGCCGTCGAGCGCGAGCGTCGCCTCGCCGCCGGCGCGGGCGGCCAGCGCGCCTATCAGCTTGTGCGCCTCCCCCAGCGATTCGATTACCGAGGGGTGCTTGACGCCGTAAAGCGCCATCTGGCCCATAGCGCGGCCCAGCATCTTTGCGAAACTCAGATACCCGTTCTGCGTATCCTGTCCGGCAGGCGGATTAGTCATGGTGCCCTCTCGGCTTATTTTTCACCCCTGGCCGCGTCTTTCGCCGTCTTCAACGCGCCTCCGGAGTACCCGGCGCAGCGCCGGCGTCACGCCGCGCAATCAGGGTTGTAGCACGGCGGCAGATTTTCGAACGCCTGCTCGAATGAAACGCGCCTGTTGAAATTCCAAAGGTGAAACAACGCGGCGAAACCATCCTTCCAGTTTATTTTCTTGCCCTGCAGATGCGTGCGCGGATAATAGGACACGGGCAGTTCCTGAATGCGGGCGCGTGTTTTCGCGAGATAGGCTGTAAGCTCCACCTCTATGCCGAATCGCCTCGAGCGCAGCCGCATGGCCTTGAGCAGATCGGCGCGAAACACCTTGTAGCACGTCTCCATATCGGTGAGATAAATGCCGGAGAGAAGGTTGCTTGCCTCGGTCAGCAGGCGGTTGACGAAGTAATGCCAGGTGCGGTGGACCTGAAAAACGCTTTTTTTGAAACGGCTGCCGAATACCGCATCCGCCTTGCCGGCGATGAGGGGTTCCAGCAAAGCGGGAATGTCGGACGGGTCGTATTCAAAATCCGCGTCCTGGATTATTATGAAATCCCCCGTCGCCTCGGCCGCCGCGCGCCGCACGGCCGCACCCTTGCCCTGGTTGCGCGCCTGCTCGAGCACCCGGAACCCGTGTTTTTGCGAGAGCCGTTTCAGCACGGCAAGGCTTCCGTCGGTGGAGCCGTCATCCACGAAAAGCCACTCGCGTTCCAGTTGGCAGGGAGAGGACAGCAGCCTCTCCACGACGCTCTCCAACTGGCGTTCCTCATTATAAACAGGCACTATCAGCGACAGTTTTTGTCTCATAAACCCCGCAAAACAGGTTATGTCCGCCTCAATGCTACATTTTTCCATCTGGCGGTTGCCATACTTAAAATGGTATAGTATGCCAATGGTGAACTACCGCGGTGCCGCCTGCGTTTTCGGCTTGATACTCCTGGCGATGTACGGCTGCTGGATTGCAGACATAGCCTACCTGTGGCGGCACGCCAGAAGGGATTACCTGCGTCTTTCCCCCGAAATCACCGCAAAGAACCGGCCCGATATCTCCAACCTATCCCTTCAAAACCGGCAGGTCGTATCCTGCCTCTGGGCGCGCGGCGCGGCGGATTTCAGCTCCCGGATATGCGCTGGGGACGCGCGGGACGAGGGATTGATTGCCTCGGCGGCATTGCCGGCGATAATCAACCCGGCGTCGCATAACACTGTCGTGCACCGCTCCTGCCTGAAAACCGGACGTGAGCGCGCAGGATTCCTGCGCATAAACGAGGACTGGCTTATTTCCGCCAAACCATGATCGGCCTGTTTTTGATTCTTTGCGGCACTGCGGGGCTTGGATTGGCGCTGTTATGGCCCGCATCCGGTTTTTCGCGAGAGGCCCGTTTTCACGCGGATACCCTTCTTTACGCCGGCGTTCTGGTGCTGTTGCTCCTGCGCCTCGCGGCGGCGGGTGCGGGCGTCTGGCCGGCGATGACGGGAATCCTGCTGCTCGCGGGCGCGCTGCTCGGCTCGAAAGTGCGTTTCTGGAGCCGGCATTCATACGCAGTGAACGTCCACATGGCGTTGCTCGCGCTGTTTCTGCTGCTGGCCGCCATGCTCTATCCGTTGCAAGGCTACGACGCCCGCGCCCTGTGGTTCCACCACGGCAAGATATTTTTCTTGTTTCCCGGAGAGGCCGGCCTGGATTATCTGCGGGGCATAGGCCACGCGGATTATCCCAAAATGCTGGCCGCGCTGAGCGCGCACATAGCCGCTTTTTTCGGTTTCTGGAGCGATTGGGCGGTCAAGTTTTCCGTTTTCATCCTGATACTGCCGCCGCTGCTGACCGCACTGCGGCTGCCGCTGGCGTACGTGCTGACTGCGCTCCTGTTTTCGCTGCACGCAACGCGCCTGCTGACAAGCGGCTACATGGACGCTCTGCTGGCGCTGTACGCCGTGGTCATGGCGTGCTCCTGGACCGAAGCCGTGTTCCGCGATGAAAACAAGCCTCTGCCCCGCAAAGAGGCTGTCACTCTCGCAATCCTCTCAGGCGCGGTGCTGCTGAACCTGAAAAACGAGGGGCTGGTGCTGGCGGGGATTTTCGCGCTCCTGGCGCTTGCACACGCCGTATTCGCGGGCAAACGCGGTTCGCGGACGAGAGTTGCGTTTTCAGCGTCCGATTTCGCGCTTGCGGCGCTGGCGGCGGCACCTTTCGTTTACTGGAAAATCCTGTCATTCCACTTTTCCCTGTCCAATGATATATTCGGGAACGGGCAACTGCCGTTTCTGCGGCAGCTGTCCGAACGGCTGGCGCATCCGGCGCAATCATGGCTCATTTTTAAAAAACTGGTCGTTCCTGAAATGCTGCCCCTGGCGGTCTTCTACGCGCTGATGTATGCATGGTCATCAAAGCTGCCCGAGGCGCGCCGCAAAAGCCTGTTTGCTTTCGCTCTCGCCGCGTTGTACGGGGCCGCGTTGTTCTGCGTCTATCTCGGCACTCCGTGCGATTTGACGTGGCATCTCGACACGTCCGCCGACCGCGTGGACAAGCCCTGCGTGGCCCTGCTGGCGCTTGCGGCGCTGTATCTGCTGTCCGCGCAATTGCGCGCCGGCGGGCTTCTGGAAAAATTCCATCTTGCCGAGCCGGCAACGCCGCCGAAGCCGTCCGCGTCATTTACAACCCTTTCGCAAGAATGATATTCTGTCCACATATCATGCGAACCGTCAACATATGCGTAGTAGGGACCGGATACGTGGGCCTGGTGACAGGCGCCTGTCTCGCCGAGGCGGGCCACAGAGTCGTCTGCGTGGACTCTGACAAAAAAAAGATTTCGCTGCTCAAAAAAGGGAAGATACCGATTTACGAGCCGGGGCTTGAAGAAGTGGTCAAGCGCAACGCCAGGGCCGGGCGGTTGCTTTTCACCGGTTCCGTCGAGGAAGGCGTAAAGCACGGCGGGCATCGCGCGGAGGCGGTTTTCATCGCCGTGGGCACTCCGCCGCGCTCCGACGGTTCCGCGGACCTTTCGTTCGTCGAGCATGTCGCCTCGCAGGTGGCGCGCGCGATGGAAGGCTACACCGCCATCATCGAAAAATCCACGGTGCCGGTGGAAACCGGCGAGTGGGTGCATAAAACGGTGACGCGGCTGGCGAAACCCGGCATTGCGTTCGACGTGGTTTCAAACCCCGAATTTCTGCGCGAAGGCAGCGCGGTGGACGATTTTCTGCGGCCCGACCGTGTGGTGGTGGGCACGTCGTCTGCGCGCGCGGCGGAGCTTATGCGCGCGATATACGCGCCGCTCAAATGCCCGGTGCTGGTCACCGACGTGAAAAGCGCGGAGCTTATCAAGCACGCCTCGAACTCGTTTCTGGCGGCGAAGATTTCGTTTATCAACGCGGTGGCCAATGTCTGCGAGCGGACCGGCGCCAACGTCGAAGACGTGGCGAAGGGCATGGGGATGGACAAGCGCATCGGGGCCAGCTTTTTGAAAGCGGGCATCGGTTTCGGGGGTTTTTGTTTCCCGAAGGATTTGGAAGCGTTCTACTGGATAAGCAAGCAGAAGGGCTACGATTTTTCCATGCTGCGCGCGGTCAAGGAAGTCAACGAGGAGCAGAAGCTGTGGCTGGTGCGCCGCGCCGAGGAGGAGTTATGGAACCTCGGCGGCAAGACGGTGGCGCTGCTCGGCCTCGCTTTCAAGCCCGAGACGGACGACATGCGCTTCGCGCCGAGCATAGACATCATCGCGGCATTAAAAGAGCGCGGCGCGAAAGTTAAAGTTTACGACCCTGTGGCGATGCCCAACGCCAAAGAGATTATCCCGGGAGTGCAATTTTGCAAGAGCGCGCTGGAGTGCGTCAGGGACGCGGACTGCCTCGCGCTCGTCACGGAATGGGCTGAGTTCAAAAATCTCGACATGAAAAAAGTGCATTCGCTGATGCGCCACCCGCTGCTGCTGGACGGACGCAACCTCTACGACGCGCAAGCCATGCGCCGGCTGGGATTCGCCTACAAGTCCGTGGGGCGCAAATAATGCGGATACTGGTGACCGGCGCGGCGGGCTTTCTGGGCAGCCATATCTGCGAGAGGCTCATAGAGGAAGGCCACAGCGTGGTCGGCATGGACAATCTGCTGACCGGCTCGCTGGAAAATCTCGACGGGCTGTTCGGAAACGAAAGATTCCTGTTCGTCAAGCACGACGTTACCAACTATATCGTCGTGCCGGGAAAGCTGGACGCTATTTTGCATTTCGCCAGCCCGGCCAGCCCCGACGATTATCTGCGCCACCCGATTCCAACTTTGAAGGTGGGCGCGCTGGGAACCCACAAGGCGCTGGGGCTCGCGCTGGAAAAAAAAGCTGTGTTCATGCTGGCTTCCACGTCGGAAGTGTACGGCGACCCGCAGGTCAACCCGCAGCCGGAAACCTACTGGGGCAACGTAAACCCCATCGGCCCGCGCGGCGTTTACGACGAGGCCAAGCGTTTCGCCGAAGCCATGTCGACGGCCTATCACAACTATCACGGCGTGGAGGTGCGCATCGCGCGCATTTTCAACACCTTCGGCCCGCGAATGCGCATCAACGACGGGCGCGCCGTGCCCAACTTCATAACCCAGGCGCTTAAAAACAGGCCGCTTACAGTTTACGGCGACGGTTCGCAAACGCGCAGCCTCTGCTACGTGAGCGATTTGGTGGAAGGGCTTTACCGCCTGCTGAACTCGAAACTCAACACGCCGGTGAACATCGGCAACCCCCACGAGATGACCATGCTGGAGCTGGCGCGGACCGTCAAGGCGCTTGCGCGCAGCAAATCGGCGATTTCCTTCAAGCCGCTCCCGCAGGACGACCCGCGCGTGCGCCGCCCGGACATCACGCTGGCGCGCAGGCATCTGGGCAACTGGTCTCCCGAAGTGCCGGTGAAAGACGGCCTCGCCGGCACAATCCGCTACTTCCGCCGCAAACTGAAAAAATAGAGATTTGGAAAACGAATAGGCAGCCGCGACGGCTGCCTTTTTTTGCCTAAAATTTTTTTACGGAACTGGCGTTCCCTGCGGTTGCGGAACTGCCGGCGTCGGAGGCGCCGTAACAGGCGCCGCCTGAGGTTCCGCGGGGAATGTTTTCGGAGCGAACGGAGAGGCCGGCGCCGCGACAGGAGCGGCGGCCTGCGGCGGTTCGGCTGCGTCTTTGTCCGGCGCGGGAGCGGCGGCTGTTGCGGGTTGCGCGTCCGCGGGCGGTTCGGTCTTGGCCGGACGGCGCTTTTTCACCACGGTTTTCCTGACAGGTTTTTTTATGGAGGCGGGGGAAACGGTTTTGGTGGAAATTTCCACAATCGGCTGCTGCTGGCCTTTTTCCTCAAGCAGCAGTTTCTTGTATTCGTTTTTCTGGTCGGCCTCCAGCAGGTTTGACACCGCGTCCGGCGCGGCATCCAGCGTCTTTTTTATTTCGGAGCGGATGAGCATCAACTCCTCGCGCTCTTTTTTAAGGCGCAGGGCTTTCTCCTCGTAGCGGGAAACCAGGTCGCTGTATTCGCGGTTATGGCCGCGCAGGACGGAGCGCAGCTGGCGCTCCTGCGCGTCGCCTAGTTTGAGCGCCTGCTTGAGTTCCGCCGCGCAATTGTCATAGTCAAGCCGCGCGGGGGCGGCGGGCACGGCATTGTCGAACTCCCTGTCATAGGCGGCGCGCTCCGCGGAGGCCGCGCGCCCGGCGGACGCGAAAACAACCATTGCCGCAGCCATAACGGCTGACCGTGCGAAAATTCCTTTCATGCGGACTCCTGTCTTCTAAACGCTTTGCTGGAAGCTGCTGGAACCGGTTTATTATAATAAATTGACCGCCGGCATGACATGGCAGTTTCAATTATTGTAGTATGGAATTGAGATGAAGTCCGTCCTATTCGATTTCGGCGGAACGCTTGACTCAAACGGAATAGCCTGGAAAGACAACTTTCTTCCTATTTACCGAAAACACGGCGTAAGGGTTGAGCAGGAAAAATTCGACCGCGCTTTTTATGACGCGGACGATTCTTTTCATTTGCGCCATAACGTGTCCGGCATGGGTTTTGAGGAAACCGTTATTTTGCAGGTGCGCGACGTTTTTGCAAACCTGAAAATCGAAGACGCAGCCGCCGCCTCGGCGGTGGCTTCCGATTTTCTCGCCGGCTGCCGCGGGTATTTCCGTAAAAACATCCCCGTGCTGGAAAGCCTTGCCGCGGAGTTCAGGCTCGGCGTAGTCTCCAATTTCTACGGCAACATGAATTCCGTTCTGGCCTCCGAAGGGCTGCTGAAGTATTTCGGAGCGGTGGCCGACTCGCGCGCCGTGGGCGCGGAGAAACCCGGCCCCGCCATTTTCAATTACGCGCTGGAGCGCCTCGGCGCAAATCCCGCGCGCTCCGTGATGGTGGGCGACAATTACAAACGCGACATGGAAGGCGCCAAAAACATCGGCATGAAAGGCGCGTTTTTGTGGGGGGACCGGTTTGCGCAGGGCGAGCCGCCCGCGCAGGCCGGCTGGTGCGCGCTGCTGCGTTCCCTCCAGGAGCTTGCGCAAAAGCTGAAGGAGCCCGCCGCGTTATGACAGATTTTACACACGCCGGAATATTTGCGGCGGGCGAGGGCTCGCGCCTCGCGGCGGCGTACCCGGGAGTAATCAAGCCAATGGTGCCAATAGCCGGAGCGCCGCTTATTGAGTGGACGGTGCGCCTGCTGTCCGCCGCCGGCGTGGAGAGCGTGACCGTGCTTTTGAACTCCCGCGGCAAAGCCGCGCGCGAACACCTCAAGAAAACTTTCCCGGACATCCGTTTTGTTTTTATCGTCAAAAACACCGCCAGTTCCTACGAAAGCTTCCGCCTCGTCAGCCAGACGCTGGCGGAGGAGTCCGAAAAATTCCTGCTCAGCGCGGTGGACTCGCTTTACGACCCGGCGGATTTGCGCTCGCTGCTCGATTACGCGCGCAGCTCGGATTTCGACGCCGCTCTGGGAATTACGGACACTGTCGAGGACGAAAAACCGCTCTGGGCCGACGTGGACGAGACAGGCCGCATAACCGCGCTCGGCGACAAGGCCGTGAAAAAGATTTACGCCACCGGCGGGCTGTACTGCATGACCAGCCGTCTCGCGCGGGAAATGCCGGAGCCGGCCCGCTACACCGCGCTGCGCCAGTACCTCGGCGAACTTGTAAGCGGCGGCAAAAAAATCGCCTCCGCGCTTATTCCGCAAAGCGTGGACGTTGACGACCCCGCCGATATCCGGCTGGCGGAGGAATTTATCAAGAAGCATTTTGCGGCGGCATCCTGATTGCCGCCATGTGAGGTTCACTAATGATACGCTGCCTTGGAGTTTTCCGCGAGACGAGCAACTCGCCCAACCGCGAGCATGACGACACGCTTATACTGAAGGTGGTTACCGAAGAGCTGGCCAGATTCGGCGCGGAAACCTACCTCACCGAGCCGCAAAACGTCGCCCGCATCAATCCCGCCGAATGGGACGTGGTGCTGCCCATGTGCGAGAACCCGCCGGTCATAAAAAAGATAAACTCCTGGCGCGGGGCCACTCTGGTTTTAAACCCCATGGAGGCCGTGCTAAACTGCTACCGCGTGAACATGACTCCGCGCATGGCGGCGTGCGGCGGCATACACCCGCGCACCGTCATAATCAAGACGGACGTCATGATGGACAATCCGCCAGATTTCGCCGAAAACGGCGCGTGGATAAAACGCGGCGACGTTCATAACATGACGGACCACGATGTGGTTTTCGCCGCCAAATGGCGCGACGCCAGAAAAGTGCGCGACGATTTCAAAAACCGCGGCATCACCCACGTCGCCGCCCAGGAGCATATAGCGGGCGACATCATAAAATTCTACGGCGTGGGTCCCGGCAAGTGGTTCGCGTGGTTCTACCACCGCCCGCAGGACGTGGCGAAATACGCCTTCGACCTCAAAAAACTGGCGGAGTATGCGGGCACGGCGGCGCGGGCCGTAGGAGTCGAGATTTTCGGCGGCGACGCCATCGTCACTCCCGAAGGCAGGATTTACATCATAGATATAAATAGCTGGCCCAGTTTCGCGCGGGTGCGGGAGGATGTCAAGACCCACATCGCCAGTCACGTGTTCGACAGGGCCGGCGCAGCGAAGAAAAAAAGGAGAGCGAAATGACAAAAACAGCTACGGCACCCAATACCCCGGCGGCGGACCCCGAGGCGTTCAAGCCCGGTCACAACTCCAAAGCGATTTTCGACGAAGAGCAGAAATACATAGCCCCCGGCACCCAGCAGATAGGCATGTTCTCGCAGGTCGCCATGTCGCGCGGCGAAGGACCCTATTACATAGACGAGGACGGCAACCGCTACCTCGACCTGTACGCCGGAGTGGGCGTGGCCAGCCTCGGCCACGCGCACCCGAAATACGTCAGAATCCTTAGCGAGCAGATAGCGAAAATCGGCGTGGGCAGCTTCGTCACAAAGCACCGCCTCAATTTCCTCAAGACGCTGGCGTCGGTGACACCCGGCAACATGAAGCGCGCGCAGCTTTATTCCGGCGGCGCGGAAGCCGTCGAGGCCGCGCTGCGCCTCGCCAAGTCATACACCAAAAAATACGAGTCCGTCGGTTTCTGGGGTGGCTTCCACGGCAAGAGCATGGGCGTCATCGGCCTGCTGGGCGACACCTTCAAATACGAGATGGGCCCGCTTCCCCCCGGCGTCTATCAGGTTCCCTACGCCTACTGCTACCGCTGCCCGTTCAACATGACGCATCCCTCTTGCGGGCTTTTCTGCGCGGAATACGTGCGCCGCTGCATAAAGCCAATGACCACCGGCAAGGTGGCCGCCTTCGTCATGGAACCGATACAGGGCACCAACGGCAACGTCATCCCGCCGGCGGGCTATGTCGCCGCGATACGCGACATCGCGCATGAAAACGGCGCGCTGTTCGTCTGCGATGAGATGATAACCGGCTTCGGGCGCACCGGCAAAATGTTCGGCTGCCAGCACGAAAACGTGGTGCCCGACGTCATCACCGTCGGCAAAGGCATGGCCTGCGGGTTCCCCGTCAGCGGCGTCATCACCACCGAGGAGATAGCTTTCTCAAAACCGTTCGCCAACCCCAGCGGCAGCAGCTCAAGCTACGGCGGCAACCCGATGGCCGCGGCGGCCTGCGACGCCACGCTAAGCACCATCATCGAGGAAAACCTCGTTGAAAACTCCCGCGTGGTCGGCGATTACATGCTCAAGGAATTCCAGCGGCTTCAGGAAAAATTCCGCTTTATCGGCGACGTGCGCGGGCGCGGCCTGATGATAGGCATAGAGCTCGTGGCGGACCGCAAGACGAAGGAAGACCTGCCCAGGCACGTCAACCGCGCGCTGTTCGACGAATGCCTCAAGCGCGGCGTGATGAGCATGTGCTACTCGCACACCATACGCATAAATCCGCCGCTCGTCATCACCAAAAAACAGGCGGAGGAAGGCGTCGGCAAATTCGAGGAAGCTTTTACCGCTCTGGCGAAACGCTTCAACCTCAACTGACATGAAGCTCTACAAAGGCGCGATAATCGGATTCGGGGCCGTGGTCGAAAACGGCCACGTCCCCGCGTTCGCCGCGCAGTCGGCGAGGTTTGAAATAACCGCCGTGGCGGACGGCTCGCCGGCGCGCCTTGAGGCTGCGAAAAGACATTACCCGCAAGTCCGGCTGTACTCAGACTTGTCAACCCTGCTCCGAAAGGAAAAAGAACTGGATTTCGCGGTAATAGGCACGCCGCCGCTCTACCACGCAAAACTGGCCGCGGCCTGCCTGAAAAAAGGACTGCATGTGCTGTGCGAAAAGCCGCTGACGCTGGACCCGAAGGAAGCGGCAAAGCTGGGCAGGCTGGCAAAGGACAGGGACCGCTGTCTTTTCACAGTGCATAACTGGAAAAACGCGCCGCCCATCGCTAAAGCGCTGGAACTTATCCGTTCCGGCGCTATAGGCAATGTGCTGCATGCCGAGCTGCACGTGCTGCGCAGCAAGGCTGCGGCGACGGCGGGCGCCAGCAACTGGCGCGAAAACCCCGCCATCTCCGGCGGCGGAATAATGGTGGACCACGGCTGGCACAACTTCTACCTGGCGCGCGCGCTGGTCGGCAAAGAGCCGGTTTCGATAGCGGCCTCGCTGTCGCGCCCGCAGCCGGAAGCGGCGGAGGAAGCGGCCTCCTGCCTGATAGATTTCGGCGGTCCCACCGCGTTCATCCACCTGACGTGG
>JAQTYB010000039.1 GCA_028688475.1 Elusimicrobiales bacterium | reverse complement strand
TCACCGTTACCGACCCGCACGTTACCCGCTATTTCATGACCACCGGCGAGGCCATCCAGTTGATTTTGCAGGCTTGCTCGATGGGGCACGGGGGCGAGATATTCGTGCTCAACATGGGCGAGCCGGTTAAGGTGGTGGACCTGGCAAAAAACCTTATTGTGCTTAACGGACTTGAGCCGGGCGCCGATATCGAAATAAAGTATACCGGCCTGCGCCCCGGCGAGAAAATGTATGAGGAGCTTTTCCGCGACGGCGACGTCCGCAAGGACACCGGCCACAGCGAAATTTACGTAGCCGTGCCGGAGGAGGCGGACATGTCGCTTTTGAAGGAACAACTCTCCGAGTTGAAACGCCTGAGCGAACTGCCCGAAAAAGACCCGATACTGCGCAAAATAAAAGAGCTTGTGCCAAATTATACCGGCTGCCAAACCAAAGTTCCGGCAACAAAATAGTATAATAGGTATACTGCTGCCGTTCTGGCGGTTGCTTTCTTTTGGAAAACCGGCGGCAAATAAACGTGCAATCTGAATGCTTGCCCCAATACTGCATCCAGGCAGGCCGAGAGGGAATTGAATGCGTTATTTTATTACTGGCGGGGCGGGGTTTGTTGGGAGCAATCTCGCCGACAAGTTACTGCGTGACGGCAATGAAGTAGTAGTCTACGACAATCTGTCCACGGGTTCAGAGAGATTTCTGGAAAGCGCGCGCCGTTGCGGCGGGTTCAAATTCGCCAAAGGCGATACGCTGGACGCGGATTCGTTATCCGCCGCCATGAAAGGCTGCGATTTCGTGTTTCATCTGGCGGCTAACGCGGATGTGCGTTTTGGCACGCAGCATCCCCGCAAAGACCTTGAGCAGAACACCATAGCCACTTTCAACGTGCTGGAAGCGATGCGCGCCGCAGGAGTAAAGCGCATAGGGTTTGCCTCCACCGGCTCTATTTACGGCGAGCCGGAAGTGTTTCCGACGCCGGAGGATTACAAATTCCCGGTGCAGACCTCGCTTTACGGCGCTTCCAAGCTGGCGGGGGAGGGGCTTATAGCGGCGTATTGCGAGGGTTTTGGCTTTCAGGGTTACATATTCCGTTTCGTCTCAATAATGGGCGAACGCTACACCCACGGGCACGTGCTGGATTTTTACGCGAAGCTGCTCAAAAATCCCAACGAACTTGAAGTGCTGGGCGACGGTAAACAGCGCAAGTCGTACCTTTATGTTCAGGATTGCATAAGCGCGATGCAGGCGGTGATTGAAAAATCGCGCGGCAAGGTGAACATTTTCAACCTCGGCACCGATGAGTATTGCGAAGTGAGTACTTCCATAGGCTGGATTACCAGGGCGCTGAACCTCAAGCCGAAGATAAAATACGGCGGCGGCACGCGCGGCTGGACGGGCGACAGCCCATTTATATTTCTTGACACGAAAAAAGTGCGTTCGCTGGGGTGGAAGCCGGAACTGACCATACAGCAGTCCATAATCCGCACGCTTGAGTATCTCAAGGCGAATCCCTGGGTGCTGGAGCATAGATAATGAAAATCTGCGTTTACGGACTGTGGCATCTGGGCAGCGTTACAGCCGCCTGTCTGGCGGAGTGCGGCTTTGAGGTTTGCGGACTCGACCCCGATGCGAAAACCGTCGAAAATATCGCCGCGGGACACGCTCCGCTTTTCGAACCGGGTCTTGACGAACTGATTGCCAGGGGTATTGCGTCAGGCCGGTTATCTTTTTCTTCGGACGCGCAGAAAGCCCTGTCCGGCGCGGATTTTTTATGGGTGGCATTCGACACTCCGGTGGACGACAATGACCGCGCAGATGTCGCTTATGTCTCCGGCAGGACGCTGGAAGCCGTGAAGCATTTAAGACACGAAGGCGGGGTGATAATCTCCTCGCAGGCTCCCGTCGGGTTCGTGCGCGGCCTTGAGATTGAATGCGCGAAGCGCTATCCGGAAAAGAGAATATATTTCGTCTGCTCGCCGGAAAACCTGCGTCTGGGAAAAGCGATTTCGGTATTTTCCAATCCTGACCGGATAATAATCGGCGTGCGGCGCGACGAACATATCAAAAAGTTCGAGCCGGTGTTCGGAAAGATAACCCCGCGCCTGGAATGGATGCGCACCGAATCGGCGGAGATGACCAAGCACGCCATAAACTCTTTTCTGGCAATGTCGGTGGTGTTCGCCAACGAGCTGGCGGGAATATGCGAAAGCGTGGGCGCGGATGCCGCCGAGGTGGCGCGCGGCCTTAAAACCGAGGAGCGCATCGGCCCGAAGGCTTACGTCGGCCCCGGCACCGCTTTTGCCGGCGGCACGCTGGCGCGGGATATCAATTTTGTCATTGAGACGGGCGCGCGGTTTTCCAAAAGCGCGCTGCTTTTCAAGGCGGTAAACGAAGGCAACGAAGCTCATAAAAGCTGGGTCAGGCGCAAGCTGGCGGAAGTTGTCGGCGAGTTGAAGGGCAAAAAGGCAGCCGTTTTGGGGCTTACCTACAAGCCCGGCACCAGCACCTTGAGGCGTTCGCTTTCCGTGGAACTGTGCAAATGGCTGGTGTCGGAGGGCGCGGTTGTAACAGCTTACGACCCTTTCGCCGAGCCGTTGCCGGAACCCCTGGCTTCTTCGGTAAAAAGGGCGGGGTCAATCGCGCAAGCGGCGTCTTCCGCCGACGTTGTCATACTCGGAACCGAGCATAAAGATTTCCAAAATTCCGTCGCAGCCGACCTTGCCGCGCTTTCGGGCAGGCCTGTCATTGACCCTTCCGGTTTTCTGAGAAAGGTTCTGGAAAAAACGCCGGACATTAAATACTTTTGCGTCGGCAGGGGCGAGCGGCTATGAAACTCAAGGGAGTGAACGCGGTAATAACCGGCGCGAATCAGGGTTTCGGCCTTGAACTGGCGGGAGCTTTCCTGCGCGAAGGCGCAAGCATTTGCATCTGCGCAAGGGACGGCGCGAAACTTGCCGGGGCGGAGCGCGGGCTGCGCGCGATTAATGGCGGCGGACGCATAACAGCCAAAACTCTGGATGTCTCGAAAGAGGCCGAAGTCTCCAGATTCGCGGCGGAAGCTATAGCCGCTTTCGGGCGCGTGCATGTGCTGGTAAATAACGCCGGCGTCTACGGCCCCAAGGGCCCTTCCGAGGAAGTTGACAGCGCGGAGTGGGTAAAAGCGGTGGAAGTAAACCTGTTCGGCGTGTTTTTCTGCTGCAAGCATTTCGTGCCGCATATGAAAGCGGCGGGCGGGGGAAAAATCATAAACATGTCCGGCGGCGGGGCCACCGCGCCGCTGCCGAGGATAAGCGCTTACGCCGCCTCCAAAGCCGCCGTCGTGCGCTACACGGAAACGCTGGCGGAGGAGTTGAAGGAATTCAAAATTTGCGTCAACGCGATTGCGCCCGGCGCGCTTAACACGAGAATGCTTGAGGAAGTTCTGGCGGCGGGTCCTGAAAAAGTGGGCGCGGGATTTTACCACAAGGCGCTAAAGCAAAAAGCGGACGGCGGCGCGCCGCTGGCGAAAGGCGCGGAACTGGGCGTCTATCTGGCGTCGGCTGAAAGCGACGGCGTTACGGGCAAGTTGATAAGCGCGGTCTGGGACCCGTGGCGCGATTTCGCGGCGCATAAAAGCGAGCTGGCGGCCTCGGACATATACACCCTGCGCAGGATAGTGCCCGAAGACCGCGGCAAGAAGTGGAGCTGAAAATATGAACGTATCCATAATCGGGTGTGGGCTTATAGGCGAAAAACGCGCGAAAGCGCTGGGCGCGCACCGCCTTGTTGCGGTTGCGGACACGAATTTGAAGCGCGCCGAAAAAGTGGCACAAATCGGCAAATGCGCGGTTATTTACGACGACTGGAAAAAAGCCGCCGCGCACCCTGACGCGGATTTGGTGATAGTATCAACCACGAACGAATGGCTGACACCGATAGGGCTGTATGCGCTGGAGCGCGGCAAGCATGTGCTGATAGAAAAACCCGGCGCGCGCTCCGCAGAGGAAATCAAGCCGTTTCTCGACGCGGCGCGCAAATCGGGCAAAAAAGTAAAAGTCGGTTTCAACCTGCGCTACCACCCCGCCATGCTCAAGGCGCGCGAGATAATGGATAGCGGCGCGCTTGGCGAGATGATGTTCGTGCGCGGGCGCTACGGCCATGGCGGGCGTATCGGATACGATAAGGAATGGCGCGCCGAAAAAGCGGTTTCAGGTGGCGGCGAGCTTATAGACCAGGGCGTGCATCTGATAGACCTCGCGCGCTGGTATCTCGGCGATTTTACCGGCGTGGACGGCTGGGCGCCGACTTATTTCTGGGACATGAAGGTGGACGACAACGGCTTCATGGCGCTGCGCACCGACAAAGGGCGGATGGCGTGGCTGCACGCCTCTTGTTCGGAGTGGAAAAACCTGTTCTGCCTCGAAATTTACGGACGCAACGGCAAATTGCAGATAGACGGCCTCGGCGGCAGCTACGGCGCGGAACGGCTCACTTATTACAAGATGCTGCCCGAAATGGGACCGCCGGAAACGACCAGTTGGGAGTATCCCGGCGAAGACAAATCCTGGCATCGGGAATTCGCCGCTTTCGCGGACGCGATTGAAACCGGAAAGCCGCTTTGCGGCGACCTCAACGACGCCTGGCAGGCGCTTTCCATAGTCGGCAAAATATACGCCGGTAACCGCAAATGATAATCACGCGCAGTCCTTTGAGAATAACATTCGGCGGCGGCGGCACCGACCTGAAGTCCTATTACGAAAATCACGGCGGGTTTCTTATCGCCGGCGCGATAGACAAGTATGTCTACATCACGCTGCACCGCGTTTTTCCGCCGGGTTACATAATAAAATACTCGCAACTCGAGCGTACCGAGGACGTAAACGAAATAAAACACCCCATAATAAGGGAATCGCTGAAACTGCTAGGCTTCAACCGCGAGTATCTGGAAATAACCAGCATGGCCGACATCCCCGCCGGCACCGGGCTTGGTTCATCGAGCAGCTTCACCACCGCGCTGCTAAAGGGGCTGCACAGTCATCACAGGAA
The DNA here is from genome assembly GCA_028688475.1 of Elusimicrobiales bacterium. Classification (GTDB taxonomy): domain Bacteria; phylum Elusimicrobiota; class Elusimicrobia; order Elusimicrobiales; family Elusimicrobiaceae; genus JAQTYB01. The sequence continues at coordinate 16,051 of JAQTYB010000039.1, read as the reverse complement.
TCTGGTCCATCCGAAGGAACTGGCGGAGCAGGCCTGCAAGGTGGAGATAGATATACTTAAAGAGCCGATAGGCAAGCAGGACCAGTACATCGCGGCTTACGGCGGCATCACCTGTTTCGAGTTTGGGAAAGACGGTTCCGTGAAGGCCGCGCCTCTCAAGATAAGCAAGGAAACGCTCTACGATCTTGAAGACAATCTGCTGCTCTTTTTCACGGGCTACTCGCGTTCGGCGTCCTCCATTCTCAAGGAGCAGGACGACAAAAGCAAAACCAACAGTTCCGACATGATTGAAAATCTGCATTTTGTGAAAAGCCTCGGCCTGGAAAGCAAGGCCGCGCTTGAACGCGGCGACCTTAAAAAATTCGCCGAGCTGATGAACGTCCACTGGGAACACAAAAAAAAGCGCTCCGGCGCGATGAGCAACGGCAAGATAAACGAGTGGTACGAGCTGGCGCTTAAAAGCGGCGCACTGGGCGGCAAGTTAATCGGCGCTGGCGGCGGCGGATTTTTGATGTTTTACGCCGCCGATACGGCGCGGCTGCGCCATGCGATGTTCGGCGCCGGGCTTGAGGAAGTGCGGTTCCGGTTCGATTTCGAGGGGACAAGGGTGGTTACGCAATCGTGACCGCGCCTGTCATATTGCTTGCCGGAGGGGAAGCCACGCGGCTGCGCCCTGTGACGGAAAAAATCCCCAAGTCGCTGGTGGACGTGGCGGGCAAGCCGTTTATCGAGCATCAGTTGCGGCTGCTGGCGGCAAACGGCGTCAGCCGTGTCATCATTTGTGCGGGACATATGGGCGGACAGTTGCGGGATTTTGTCGGCGACGGGCGGCGCTACGGCCTTTCGGCGGAGTTCGTTTTCGACGGCGAAAAACCACTCGGCACCGGCGGCGCGGTAAAAAAAGCCGCTCCGTTAGCGGGCGATATTTTTTTCGTGATGTACGGCGACAGTTATTTGACGGAGCCTTTCGCGCCGGTCGAAAACTATTTCCGCTCCGGCGGCAAGCCCGCGCTGATGACCGTGTATGAAAACCGGGGCAAGTTCGACACCGGAAACATGGTTTTAAAAGACGGCAATATTGTCCGGTACGATAAAAAAACCGCAACCCCTGATATGCACTGGATAGACTACGGCCTGTGCATGTTCCGCAAAGAGGCTTTCAAATCCTCCGAACCCGGAGAGCGCTTCGACCTTTCGCAACTGCTTGGCGGACTGGTTTTGAGGGGAGAAGTGCTTGGCTGGCAGGTGAAGGAACGGTTTTACGAGATAGGCTCGTTCAAAGGGCTTGAGGAGACGCGCGAATATCTTGGAGGGAAAAATGGCGGACGCTGACTACATAAATTCGTTTCTCGAAGAGGCGCGCGATATCTGTTCGCGCATTGACCGCGAAGCCGCGCGCCGCGCGGTAGGCATTCTGGCCGAAACCCGAAAAAACGGCGGACGGCTTTTCATCCTCGGCGTGGGCGGCAGCGCGGCCAACGCGTCTCACGCGGTGAACGATTTCCGCAAAATAGCGGGGCTGGAGGCTTATACTCCCACCGACAACGTGTCCGAGCTCACCGCGCGCGTCAACGACGACGGCTGGGACTCGGCGTTTGTAAACTGGCTCAAAGGCAGCCGCCTTTCTTCCAAAGACGCCGTGCTGATTCTGTCCGTCGGCGGCGGAAACGAGGAAAAAAATGTCAGCGTGAATCTGGTGAACGCCTTAAGGTACGCCAAAGAGCGCGGTTCCAGAATAATCGGCATAGTGGGTCGCGACGGCGGCTTCACCGCAAAAACGGCGGACGCCTGCGTGATAATACCGCCGCTCAACGCCGAAACGGTTACGCCGCAGGCGGAAGCTTTTCAGGCCGTGGTGTGGCATATGATAGTGTCTCATCCCCTGATGAAAATCAACGAAATGAAATGGGAATCGGTAAAATAAGCCGCGCAGTTTTTCTTGACCGCGACGGCGTTATAAACGCGCTTGCGCTAAATCCCGATACGGGGCAATGGGAATCCCCGCATAGACCGGAGGACGCGCGGCTGCTCGACGGCGCGGCGCAGGCGCTCAAAGACATCGCCGCTGCCGGATACCTTATTTTTGTCGTCTCGAACCAGCCCAGTTTTGCCAAGGGCAAGACCTCGCTTGAAAATCTCCGCCTCGTGCACGATAAACTGGAGGCCGAGCTTTCCCGCGAGGGCGCGAGGGTGGAAAGGTTCTGCTACTGCTATCATCATCCGCAAGGGGTCGTGGAGGGTTATTCCAAAGTCTGCGATTGCCGCAAGCCGGGCGCCTATTTTTTGCTTGAGGTACAACGCGAATATAATCTGGACCTGCGCGCCTGCTGGATGGCGGGGGACCGTGATTCAGACGTTGAATGCGGCAGGGCCGCCGGCGTCAGGACGATACTTGTAACGGGCTCTCCCGACGGGGCGCGGCGCGGCGCATCAGAACCGGATTTTACCGCGAGGGATTTGAAGGAGACGGCGGAAATCATAAGCAAACACAAAGGGGATACGATATGAGCGATGCCTTGAAAAAACTGAGAATAAAAATATTCGCCGACGGCGCGGACGCCGAATCGATGAAGCGCGCCTACCGCGAGGGATTTGTAAAAGGGTTCACCACCAACCCCACGCTTATGAAAAAGGCCGGGGTCACCGACTACAAGGCGTTCGCAAAGGATGTTCTGGGCGAAATACGCGCGCTGCCCATTTCTTTTGAGGTTTTTTCCGACGATTTCGCGCACATGGAAAAAGAAGCGCTTGAAATTGCAAGCTGGGCGTCAAACGTTTACGTCAAAATCCCGATAACCAACACCAGGGGCGAGTCTGCGGTTCCGCTGATAAAAAAACTCGCGGGTCAGGGGATGCAGCTCAACATAACCGCCGTGATGACGCTTGAGCAGGTTGAGGCTGTAGCGAAAGCGTTACCGGTCCGCAACAAAAGCGTGGTGTCCGTATTTGCCGGAAGAGTGGCCGATACGGGGCGCGACCCTGTTCCCCACATGACGCAGGCGCTGAAAATTCTCTCCGGCCACCCGGATACAGAATTGCTTTGGGCAAGCCCGCGCGAAATGTTGAACATTTTCCAGGCCGACGCCTGCGGCTGCCACATAATAACCGTCAGCGGCGATATCCTGAAAAAAGCCAGTTTTATCGGCATGGATCTCGACGAGCTGTCGCTTGAAACCGTCCAAATGTTCCACCGCGACGCCACAAGTTCGGGTTTTAAGATAGTGTAGAGGCCAAAACTGTCCGTAAGTCCAGGCAGGCGGCGCTTTTGGATTTTAGTTTCGCCCGGCACATTTCGCAATCTCGATTATTTCCAGCAATCTTCGTGTAGAATCAGCCCAGGTAAAATTATTGGAAGTGGCGATACCGTTCATCGCTATTTTTTTAGCCAGCGGGATGTTGTTTAGCAGCAGAATTATCTTATTTGCCAGTTCCTGCGCATCGCCGGGTTGGGCGACAAGACAATTTTCTTCATCCCGCGTGTACGCCTCGGTTCCGAGGGGAGTGGTGACAGTGGCACAGCCGCAAGCCATCATCTCAAGCGGTTGCAACGGAAAACTCTCGCACAACGAGGAAAAGAGGCCTATGCGGGATTCCTTATACGCGGCAGCCAGTTTTTCATTGCTTATTTTGCCCAGGTGCGTAACCTTCACTCCGGGCGCGGGCAACTCGCCGCCGAAAGTGACCCATTCCACAGCGGGATGCTTTTCCTGCACCAGCCGCATCGCGTCTGCGGAATATTTCCAGCCTTTGAACGGACGCCTGTCGCAATAAGAAATCACCTTGATGCGCTTGCCATCCGCAAATTTGGAATCAAATTCTTGAGGAGCAATATTGAAAATGTCCGAATTCGCCAGAGCATGGTTTATGAGAAGGGAATCTTTTCCTGTTTTTTGCTTTATCTGCTCTTGAAGCCATCGTGAATTGGCTATCAAATGCAGCGGCAGATGGTATGTCATACGGCAGGTCAGCCGTTGCCGGGTTTGTTCAGGAGCGAAAAAAACCTCTTCGTCGTGCTGCATGTAATAGAACGGCAAAGTTTGCTCCGAAAGGTACATGGCGGCAAATGCCGTAGGCCATGCCGTGGCTATTGTAACATCCGAAGCGTCCCAGTTGCGCACAAGGGCCTCGGTCACGTCGTTTGCGATTTGAAGCGGTGTGATGTCCCTGCTGTTTAATTTGCGGTACATTTTGACCAGACGTCCCGAAAACAGCTTATAATCCAATGTTTTTGCCAGCGATACTGCGGGATGCCCCCTAACCCTTAGCGCTTGGGAATATATGGCTTTGCAATCCCCCGGTTTCCAGCGGTGCCGGGCATGGGGCATTACGATGTCTACCGTATGTCCGGCTTTTGTGAGATTTTCGGCGTGGTTATATACTGTAATGAAACCGCCGGAGATTCCAAAACTTGGCAGAAAAAAGGATATCTTCATATGCTGTGGTGTGGCATTTGCTCCCAGTTATTCTAACATAATCTATAACGGCGCGGCGTCATGCGGAGCGGCGCCGCCCAACAGGTATGTGAATGAAAGCACCTTTTTGTGCCGCAAGTATAAAAACATGGCGGTGGTAACAAATATCTCGGTGCTTAACGCTACAAAGGAAGTTCCGATATGCTTGTAGACGGGCACAAGCATAAACGTAAAGAATATGCCGAAAATGGCCGCATATATGAGAATTTTTGAAAACGCCTCTTTATATCCGAAGTTCAGCATTAGCTGCATGCCCAATGCGTTGTTCAATCCCACGATAAACGGCACCGCCGCCAGCACGCGCAGGACGTAAACGGATTGCTGGTACTGGACGCCAAGCGTTATACGGACAATTTGAGAAGCGAAAAAGAAAAGCATGAGCGAAAGAATAAAAGTCACTCCGCCCACAATCTTTATCAGCTTTCTTACGAAGTCCAGCGCTTTTTCCCTGGACTCCGCCGCCAGTTTGCTTATGTAGGGATAAACCACCAGAGACACGGGGACAACAAGCCCCTGTACAGCTCTTACCAGTTTCTCGGCTCCGGCGTAATAGCCGACTATGGCGTTGCTTGCGAACAGGCCCAGAATAAATGTATTGCTGGTGGTATACAGGCTTACGGCGATTGTGGAGATAAAAATATGCCATCCCTCCTTAAGCTGATGCTTGAGTTGCGCCGCTCCGGGCAGCACAAAACGCACTCCGAAATCGCGCCTGATAACGGCCAGGGAAAACAATCCCGAGGCTATGGCGCCGAGCGAGTTGAGAATCGGCACGTATCGGTAATCCCCGGCGCTGCGGACAAAGACGAATATCAAAACCGTGAACAACAGCCTTGCCGCAAGAGAGATGAAGGTCGTATATTTCATCCGCTCCATGCCCTGGAAAAACCAGGTTGGAAACAGCACCTGTCCGAGCACAAGCCCGAACGTGAGAAAATAAAGCGGCCAATCCCCGCGGAATCTGGAGAAGGAGAAAACCAGAGCCGCCAGCAGCGCAAAGGACAAAAGCAAAAGCGCGGATTTCACCGCCAGCACAGAAGATAAAATTTCCGATATTTTTCCCTTATCGGCGCGGTTAATCGAGATTTCTCTTGTCGCGGACAAATTGAAACCGTAATCGGTAATGGTCGCGAAATATGCGATAAACGCCTGCGCGAAAGAAATCAATCCGAATTTTTCCGCGCCCAGTACGCGCACGAGATAGGGCAAAGTAATCAACGGCAGTATATAGCCGGCGGCCTGCAAAGCGGTCTGTGAAATGAAATTTTCCAGCAGCTGCTTTTTTTCCCGGGATGAGAATCTGCTTTTTAGCGACAGAGTGAACCGATAAGCCGCCGGACAGTACTTCCGGACTGCTTTTGAAATGGTTTTTATAATCATTTCATTGCCGGCTGCGGGCCGGCATCTTTGCGCTCAGAAGAACAATGTTTGCGGCAATCCGGCTGCTCCAGCGGGAAGTCAGGCGATTCTCCCAATAGCCCCTGTTCTCCCCGGCGCACGGCTTTCCATACCAGACGCAGCCGCTTGAGTTTGCCGGTGCACAGCCCCAAAACAGAAAGAAGTCCGAGGTACACCGCGCGGTTTATTTCGCGCATAATGCGGCTGCGGCAGAGGATATGGCTGTCAAAATAAGCCATGTTCCTTACCTGATAAAAAATCCTGCATTCCGAGCCCTCCAGCAAAATGAACAGCCGGCGCGCAAATCTGGCGGGAACTTCTTTATCCCATGAAACGCCGGTATGCACTATTTGCGCCTCCGGTATGAAATATATGCCGCCGCCCGTCGCGGTTATGCGGTAGGTATATTCCAGGTCGTCGGCATAAAGCACGAATCTGGCATCCGGCAAACCGTGCCTTTTCAAAATGCCGCGGTGGAAAAAAAAGCCGCCGTATGTCGTCCAGGGAACACGCTGCCAGCGGCAAGCCGGTTTCACGGCGGACTGGCGCAGGAACGGGATTTGGCGCTTAACCTGCGCCGCCAAGCCGCGCAGGTGAAACAGCAGGAATGTGGAATAGATAATTGTGTCGGCTGACGGCGCGCAGTTATCCCGAAACGCAAGAAGGGCGAAGTTATCCGGAGATTCGGCGCCTGCCTTCTCATTGAACGCGGCACAGAGATTTTCAAGACAGCCCGGCTGGGGTTTATTGTCGTCATCCAGCAATAAAATGAGTTCCGTTCCGGGCAGTTGCGAAGCGGTTTTCATTCCCAGCCCGTAACCGGCGGAAGAGCCCATGTTCCTGTCGCTGCGCAGCACCAGCACGGCATTGCCGAATTCCGCGCCGGCAAGTCCGGCGATATCCCTGGCGGAACAGTTATCCACCACAATGGCGCGTCCCGCGCCCTGAGCCAATGCGGCGCTCAATGTTTCTTTGAGCAACTGCCATCTGTCGCTGTATGTCAGGATGACAACAGCCACATCGCAGGGGGCGAATCGTCTTTTTTGCGAGGCAGTCATGTTACTTGAAATCAAAGTTGTTATCGCTGTCCTTGAGTAAAGGATGAAGCATATCCTTCGCTGCAAGGGCCGGATTTTTGATGCGCCAATCTACGGCGATTGCGGGGTCGTTCCAGATAATTCCCCTTTCGCAATCAGGAGCGTATTCAGCGGTTGTTTTATATAGAACCATGGATTTGGTCAACGCCAGAAAACCGTGGGCGAATCCGGGGGGAACATAGAGCATCTTTGCGCTTTCGCCGTCCAGAATCAGACCGACCCATTTTCCGAAAGACGGCGAACCTCTGCGTATATCCACCGCTATATCAAGTATTTTCCCCAAAAGACATCTTATCAATTTGCCCTGCGCTTTCGGGTTTTTCTGGTAATGCAGTCCGCGCAATACTCCCTTTTCGGACACGGATTGATTATCCTGGACGAAGCTTTCCTGGATGCCGTGGCCGGCAAATTCCGAGCGCTTGTAGGTTTCGCCAAAAGCGCCGCGGTTGTCCGGGAAAAACTTGGGGGTTATCAGGATTATCCCGGGAATGGCAAGATTTTCAAATTTAAATGGCATTGCGTTTCCTCTTATCTGGTCGCTGCGGACAGCAGCGACTCGGCGATTTTATCCCAATTATGATTTTGCAGGACATGCGCTTTTGCGTTCCTGCCAAGCTGCGCGGCTAAAACCGGGTTGCCTGCCAATGAAATAGCCGCCTGAGCCAGCGCTTTAATGTCTGGAGGCACAAGCAACCCGGTTTCACCATTTTTGAGAGAATAAGGAAGCCCTCCGCTGTTTACGCCTATTATCGGCTTGCCGTGCGTCATGGCTTCCAGCACCGCCATCGGAGTGGTGGATTCGTAGAGCGCCATGTGAAGGTATATATCGGTGGCCAGTAAAAGCTCTGTTATGGAAGCGACATGCCCGGCAAAAATGACATGGCCGCCGAGCATCAGTTTGTCGGCGATATCCCTGAGATATTCCGTGTGCTTTCCGGTTTCCCGTCCGGCGACAACCAGAACGCTGTCGGGATATTTTTCCAGAATGAGAGGCATGGCCTCGATGCACATTTTATGCCCGGCCACCTTCCAATCGTAGGAGAGAACCCCTATAGTCGAAAAAACAGGCCGGTACTTTGCCAGTCTCAGCTTTTCCTTGCATGCGGCTGGTGTCGCCGCGGTTTCAGGCATATCCACGCCGGGCGGGATTATAACATGCCTTCGAACGGTTATGCGGCAGGTTTTTTCAAGGTCGGAAAACAGCAGCGGCGAAGGGCCGACCACATTAACGCACCTGTTGAGCAGAAATTGCGCGATTCTCCCTGAAAGCCCGCTGTATGAAGGTTTTTGAGGAGACGAACCCGGCAGGGCGGGAGCGATATAGGGCTGAGTATGGAAATTGAACAGAATCCTTGCTTTTGCGTTGAAGAGGTTGTAGAGCAAGGCTGGAATGAGCATATGTATTTGCGCGTTTACATGTATTACATCCGGCCCTGTTTTCAGCAATTCCAGAAAAAACGCGGGAAGGCGCAGCAACCGGTTTTCGGGAAGCCGTCCCGGAGCGCCTGTCGGCGACTCGCTTGAAAATACCATCACTTTATGCCCCGCCCTGCGGTATGCCTGGGCAAGCTGGCTGACATGCACTGCTATTCCTCCGGTGGTTTTAAGGAACGGTGTCGTCAACGCGATTTTCATGGTGGTGTTTTCTCTATTAAACCTTCAGATTAAAGAATATCATTTTTCAGACTATACGGAAATTGAGCGCGCATAAACTTGCGCAAGCGGAAAATGCTAATCTATCAGGAAAGGTTCACCACTTAAACATTAGATTGACACGCGCGCCAATTCACAATGAGAAACCATTCGATATGCGATTTTCTCTTGATTCAATAGCCGAAACCGGCATCCTCGTCGGTCTCTGCGTTTTTGCGGGGAGCGTTTGCCTGTCTGTTTCCGTAATGGAAATAGGTTTGGCGCTTGTATTGGTTAGTCTTGCCGTTAAAGCTTCCGCAGATGCGTCGCTCCGTAACGGATTGGCGAGTAAAGTAAAAGCGGATTATCTGCCTGTTCCCTGGCTTATTTATCTGGCCGCGGGATTTGTGGCGGTGATTTTCGGGCTGGACCTTCGCCGGGGACTTGCCTGGTGGCTGCCCGACCTTGTGAAAGCCGGGTTCTATTTCGTCCTCATCTGCGCGATGAATGAAAAACGCTCCGAGCCGGTCTTCAGATTTTATCTGGGGGGGGCGATAGCTGCGTCGGTTTACGGCATAGTGCAATTCCTGCGCGTGCCGCCGCTTTCAAGGGATGCCTTCAGGTCGCATGGAACGATGAATGCGATAACTTATGCGGAAGTCTTGCTGATTGCTTTCGCCTTCTCGGCAAGCCGTTTGATTTACGCTGAGAAAAGAGGCGAGCGTGTTTTATATGCGGCGGGCTGCGTCATAATCGCGGCGGCCTTATTTATGAGTTCCTCCCGCAGTCCGCTGGCGGGATGCGCGCTGGTCATGATTACCATGTCCGTTATCGAGACAAACCGGCTTCGGCGGCTTTTGCCTGCGCTTGCGGCGATTTTGCTCGCTTTCGCCATAACATATGGTTCCGGCAGCCCCATCCGGAGCAGATTCGTGGGCATATTCGACATTTATTCAAAATATATAAGACAGGACGCGCGTTACAGCCGCTCCACCGTTATCGGCGATGAAAGACTAGAGCTATGGCGTACGGGGCTTGCGATAGCCAGAGATTATCCGATTTTCGGTGTTGGCACGGGCAACATAAAAACCACTTTTGATTTTTATCATCCGAAACCCATGCTGGACAATTTCTGTGAACGCACAGTTTTCGGCTACGGAAGCGTTCATAATCTTTACATACAGCAGCTTGCGGAAAAAGGTCTTGCGGGGTTTTTCTCGCTGTGCCTGCTGCTTTTTGCGATGCTGTATCAAGCCTGGAAAAATTTGCGGGCGAACCGGACATGGCAATCGCTGTGGCTGTTTAGCGTGATGCCTGCGTTTTTTCTCATAAACATTACCGAGACTTCGTTTCAGCACGCCGTCGTCGCCGGGTCGCTCATGCTGGCGTTGTCATGCCGCTCCGGGAACGTCAAACTGCGGCTTTGGCCTCCCGCGCTTGCGGCGGCTGGTGCCGCCTTGCTGGCGGCTTTGGTTCTTTTCAGATGAAAATAACCCCTGATTCCGCACAATCCGGGTTCAAACCGCCGCTTTTAGCCGTTCCAGCCTGTTGCAGGCGTCTTCAAGGTCTTTCTGCGTCTTGGCGTAGCAAAAACGCAGCAGCCCGTAACCGTCTTGCGGATTGTGGAAAAACGCCTCTCCCGGCACGCAGGCTATTCCGGTTTTCTCCAGCAACCGCATTGCGCGTTCTTTTCCGGTAACGCCGCCGAGGCGGGAACTGTCGGCCAGAACGTAATACGCGCCGCGGGGTTTGAACGGCTCAAGCCCGGCGTGTGAAAGCGCGGAGCATATCATTTCCCGTTTTTTCAATAAATCCGCGCACATTTCGGCATGGTACGATTCGCCCAGTTCCGTCAGTCCGCGCGCCACCCCGGCCTGCAGCGGCGACGGGGCGCACACATAAACCAAATCCGTCATATAGCCTATCATCTGCGACCATTTTTTGTTGCAGACACTGTAGCCTATGCGCCAGCCTGTTATGCTGAAAGTTTTGGACAGACCGGAAATGGTTATGGTCCTTTCCGCAGCGGACTTGATGGAGCCGGGGCTTAGATGTTTCGCTCCGTCGTAAAGGATGTGCTCGTATATCTCGTCGGTGAAAATGAAAAAATCATATTTTTTCGCGAGCCCGGCTATAAGCTCAAGCTCTTTTTTTGAAAACACCTTGCCGGACGGGTTCGCGGGCGTGTTGACAACAATGGCTTTAGTTCTGGGCGTTATCGCGGCTTCCAGTTCGGCGGCGGAAAACGTCCAGTCCGGGCTTTTGAGTCTTACATACGCGGGAACCGCTTCCACGGCGAGAAGCGTGTTGACATGATAGCCGTAATACGGCTCGAACAGGATAACCTCGTCGCCGGGGTTTAAAAGCGCAAGGCAGGCCGAGTAAAACGAGCCGGTGGAGCCTGAGCTTACCACCACTTCTGTTTCCGGGTCGGCTTTTATCTTGTTATAGGCCAGCATTTTCGCCGCTATCGCCCGCCGCAATTCGGCGATGCCGTCGTAGCGGGTGTAGCTGTTAATTCCGCCGTCTATGGCGCGCTTGGCAGCCTTGCGCACAATCGCGGGCGCTTCCATGTCGCACACGCCCTGGGAGAGGTTTATTCCGCAAGCCTTTTCGCATTCAACCGACATGACGCGGATTTCGGACTGGACAATGGAATCGCAGCGTTTGCTAAGTTCGGTGGCCATGGGTTTTACCGCTTGTAAAAGTCCTTTATCGCGTTGACTACGGTTTCAACCTGTTCCGGCGTGGTTTCCGCGCTCATCGGAAGCGAGATGACTTCCTTGCAAATCGCGGCGGTTTCAGGCAGGGCGGGATTGCCCAGTCCCAGCGCTTTATGTTCCCATACCGGTTTCATCCAGTGCACCAGCGTTTCCACGCCGCTAGACTTTAAGTGCGCTCGCAGCGCGTCGCGGTCGGCGGTGCGTATGACGTAATTCTGGAAAACGTCATGAAAGCTTTTGCCGGGGAAATCCGGTATCTGTATCTGCTTTACGCCGCGCAGCCCTTCATGGTAAAGCGCGGCTACTTTCCGGCGGTGTTCCACCCATTTGGGGAAAAACCGCGTAAGCTTCACATTGAGCACCGCAGCCTGCACGTTGTCGAGCAGAGCGGTGTAGCCGTGGTAATGGTATTCTCCCGTCTCGCGGTCCTCGCCGTTGAAGCGCAGCAGGCTTACCGCGCGCGCTACCGCCGGGTCGTTGGTGGTTACCGCGCCGCCGTCGCCGAAGCAACCCAGTATTTTGAACGGATAAAAGCTGAAGCAGCCCGCAGCGCCGAAGCTGCCGGCCCTTTTGCCGTCGAACGCCGCGCCAAGCGCCTGCGCCGAATCTTCTATGACCGCAAGCTTGTATTTCTCCGCAATTTTCATTATGCGGCCCATGTCGCTTATCCGTCCGTTCAAATGGACTGGAAGCAGCGCTTTGGTTTTGGAAGTTATCGCCTTTTCCACCAGGTCGCAATTGATGTTGTAATCCCTGCCCACATCCACAAGAACCGGTTTCGCCCCGCAATGCACTATCGCGGATATCGTGGCGACGAAAGTATGCGCAACCGTGATAACCTCGTCCCCCGGGCCTATGCCGGCGGCAAGAAGCGAAAAATGGAGCGCATGGTAGCCGCTGTTTAATCCGACTGCATACTTTGTGCCGACAAAAGAGGCGAGGTTTTCCTCGAAAGTTTTAAGCTGCTGGCGGTATATAAGGTCGCCGTTTTCAAGACAGCCGATAATCGCGCCGTCTATTTCTTTCTTATAGGTGGCGTAATGCTTTCTGGCATCAACGAAGGGCACTTTGTAAGCCATTTTTCCTCCTCGAAATTGTTTTTTCCGCGGCCTTCACTATATCGGTTGCCGAAGGATAGTATCCGGCTTCCAGCGCTTTGCTAGCCGGGGCGGGGGTTTCCGGCAGGGTAACGCGTTCCACCGGCGCATCAAGCCGGTCGAACGCTTCCCGCGAAACGACAGCCGCTATATCGGCGGAGACTCCGCAGGTTTTCCACGCGGCTTCCGCCACCACAAGCCGCCCGGTTTTCTTTACCGACGAGCAGACCATGTCGGCGTCCCACGGTTTCACCGAGCGTAAATCTATTACTTCGGCGTCTATGCCGTTTTTCGCCAGCGCTTTACCCGCTTCCAGCGCGAGCTTCGCCATATATGAGATGGCGACTATTGTGACATCCTTGCCTTTCTTGCGGATAGCGGCCTTGCCTATCTCCACGGAATACATTTCTTCGGGCACCGCGCCTTCAATTTCGTAAAGCCAGCGGTCGTCTATGTACATGACGGGGTTGCCGTCTCTCACCGCCGCAATCAGCAACCCTTTAGCGTCGTAAGGCGTGGCCGGCATGACGACTTTGAGTCCCGGTATGTGCGCAAGCAGCGCCTGCAATGCCTGAGAATGCTGCGCACCCTGCTCGCCGCCTCGGTTTATAACCGAACGGATTACAACCGGGGCGTTGCTTTTCCCCGCGAACATATAAGACCAGTTGGCTGCCTGATTTATTATCGGGTCCATGGCGAGCAGCATGAAATCCATTCTCGGATGGAATACGATAGGCCGCATTCCCGATATGGCGGCTCCTATGGCGGCGGCGGTGACGGCGTTTTCGCATACCGGCGTGTCTATCACCCGGTTTTTTCCGAATTGTTTATCCAAATCCTTGAGGCTGCTGCCGGCGTACCACGGGCTCCATAAGCCTTGCCCGATGATAAAAACACGCGGGTCGCTTTTCAAAAGCTGGCGATGCGCTTCACAGATAGCGTTGGCATAATTGATTATTCTCATTTCACCCTTCCCGCATATACATGCTCGGAAACTTCACGGGTTTCAGGATACGGCTCTTTTCTGGCGAAAGCCAGAGCGTCGGCCACCTCGGCTTTCACCTGCTCCTCGATGCCGTCGAGCTTTGAGACAGATACGCCGGACTTTTCAAGGGCGTTTTTCGCCAGCAGGACGGGGTCTTTCCTGAACCAGTCTTCCAGCTCGGCTTTGCGCTTGACGCCGACATCCATGTCCCGGCGGTGTCCCACATGTCCGTACCAGCGGTAAGTCATAAATTCCAGAAAGGAGGGGCCTTTCCCTTTTCTTGCCCGCGCAACGGCCTCAAGCGTTGTTTCATAAACGCCGAGAACATCGTTGCCGTCGGTCCTGACCGAATTCATTCTGTACACGTTGCCGAACTCATGCAGATTATTTTCCACCCTGCGTTCAAGGACGCCGAGATGGCTGGCGTACATGTTATTTTCGCAGACAAAAACCGCCGGCAGCTTGTATAGCGCCGCAAGATTGACGCTCTCCTGAAAATGGCCTTCCTCGGTGGCTCCGTCCCCGAAAAAAGCCACCGCGACGTCTTTGGTGTTTTTGAGCTTGTTGGCAAGCGCGTTGCCGACGGCAAGCGGAATGGTGGCGGCGACGATAGGCACCGTTCCCGCGACGCCTTCCTCGCGGCAGATTACATGCATCGAACCGCCTCGGCCCCCGCAGCAGCCGCTTTTTTTGCCGAATATTTCGGCCATGAGCGGACGCATTTTCCCGCCTTTGGCCAGGAAATGCCCATGCGAGCGGTGGTTTCCCCAGACGCAGTCGCTTTTTTTGAGCGCCGCGCATACGCCGGCCGCTATGGCTTCCTGCCCGACATACAGATGGCAAGGCGTTTTCACCTCGCCATGCTCCACAAGCCCGGCAAGGCAGTTTTCAAAAAGCCGTATTCGCAGCATCGTCCGGTAAAGTCCGAGTTGTCCGGCAGCGCTCATGCCTGTTGAAACCGCTTTTTTTGTCTTGGGCATATTCCTCCGCTTAAAACGCTTTTCCCGCTATTGTCCGGAATGTATCTAAGATTATCCTCAAATCGACAGGCAGGGAATGTTCCCTTGCGTACTTCAACTGGAGCTTTATTTTTTGAGGGCGGATTTTCTCCAGATAATCCCTGTCCGGGTCGTCGCTCCCGGCAAGCAAGGCGCCCTCGTCGCAATTCCACAGAGACGCCCAGTCGGTTATGCCCGGTCTCAATGTCAAAATAATTTTTTCCTCGTCCGTGTACATATCCACGAATTTCCGCACTTCGGGGCGGGGACCTACAAAACTCATATCGCCGGTCAGCACATTGAGCAACTGCGGCAGTTCATCTAGTTTAAGTTTGCGGAGAAACTTGCCGGTTTTGGTTATCCGCGCATCGTCGTTCGACGTGCTGGAGGCTCCGATTTTTTCGGCGTTGACAACCATCGTCCGGAATTTGAAAATCCTGAAAGACTCGCCGCCAAGCCCGACCCGCGCTCCCCGATAAAAAACAGGACCGCCGTCCTCGGTCTTTATCAGCAGGGCGATAATAAGCAAAAAAGGCGATACCAGAATTAATCCGAAAACCGACAAAAGCAAATCAAACGCGCGTTTCATCATGTCTACAATGGATTATATGAATAAAGAGGAATATCCGGCAAATCATGAGACGGGGGGAGAAGCCGGAAGGCGAAATTGGCGCTACTTGGCGGGAATCCTGCTTTTAGTGCGCAATGTCTCAAGCCACGATATCATTTCCGGTTAGACTTTCTCAGCGGGGCTTGATAAAGAGGATAGAGGCAGGCAAGGATAACGAAAACGGCTCCATAGAATACTACATGCCGGTCCAACAGGTGCGCCCTGATACCGGCATGCGGTTATATCTATGGAAAAAACTGGCGGGACAGACTGTATACCAAGAACTTTTCGGATGTCGTTTGCCTGGCACGGCGCGTTTAGCATAAAAAACGGTAGTTATGCGCGGACAGGTTCCGATTCATAATATTGCCGTTGTGCGCAATGTCTGCGAATGTCAAGAAACTCCATAAGACCTCTTGCGCCTTCGTTTTTCCAAAGAGTAACAGAGTGTAGTTCAACTTCAATCACAATTTCAGTTTTATTGGCGGTGTAAAGCTTATAGGAAACAGAATTTTTTGCTTTAAACAAGTGAGCAAAGTTTTCGTTCCCTTTCTCAAACGGATGGCCTTTTAGCGTTGCTGTGCCTTCGGCTTGAAGATTCTCCGTGCATATCGCCACATTGGGATTTTTCCGTATCTGCGCAATTTTCATAAAAGACATATCGGTTTGAAAATAAACTTTTAATCCGGTAGAGACATAAACCATAGAGCGGACGGTCACTCTGTCATCGGAGGAAGTTGCCAAAGCGCAGACAGCATTTTTAGTAAGAATTTCTGCGACTTCCGATTCCAGGGCATTGTAGTCAATCGGCGTCATGCATCCACCCCACTATTATCATGAAACTTCATTGTCTGTCTCCCGCTGGCTGTTAATAAGCCCCGATAGCATTTTTGAAAGCGTTTCAGCTACTGAGCGTATTGCGCAAGCTAAAATCTAACCATAGGGCATATCGTTGTGCAATTTACTATCTAACCCTGTAGCGGGTCTGTTTGGTGGCCTGCGAGGGGCGGATAATGACACGACAAACCCGCATGGAATA
>JAQTYB010000123.1 GCA_028688475.1 Elusimicrobiales bacterium | reverse complement strand
AAAACGACCTTTTGGAGGAGGCTTTGAGGATAGTCAGGCGCAAACTGGAAGCCGAAGGCGGTCTTGAGACGGAAAAAGAAATCTCGCACCGACGATTACGGTACGATTCTTATTTGGCTTGACAGGATCTTTTCTGCAAGTCCGCACAATACACACCTATTATATCAAATCCTTTTTTTTCGGCACGTCAAAACATGTGAGCATAAGGCAAATTGACGTAAGAGATTATATCAAATCCTTTTTTTTCGGCACGTCAAAACCATTGGCTAGCGGTACCCTCCCTACTGCTAATTATATCAAATCCTTTTTTTTCGGCACGTCAAAACCCCCGTCAACGATAGTCGCTCAGGTCTGTTAATTATATCAAATCCTTTTTTTTCGGCACGTCAAAACATGTCCATCTGTTTTTTATTTCTATTTTCAATTATATCAAATCCTTTTTTTTCGGCACGTCAAAACACAAGAAAAATAAAATCCGTCGGAAACTCCATTATATCAAATCCTTTTTTTTCGGCACGTCAAAACGTATGCTATCCGGGCCATAGGCGGGATAGTATTATATCAAATCCTTTTTTTTCGGCACGTCAAAACTATAAATAAGGATGGTGTTTGCGCGGCTCTTAAACGCCCGGCGCTTTTGGCGCGGGGCGTTTTATTCGGAATGCTTTAGCGATTCATAAAGCGTCTTTTATATCAGGCAAAACAGTCCTTCCGGCATCGCAAAACAGTCAAGTTTTTTCGGATTTGCGGCGGGTTTTTGCCTTCCAAAATATTTCCTTGACAGGTCGCGCAACGTACCTTATACTTTTATTAGTGGCTTTAAGTGTCATCTAGTGGCAACTAGTGGCAAAACGATTGCGGGTGGTCCGGCTCAGTACCAAATGTCAACTTTTTTCGGCATCAACGAGTATCGCATAGACGGCAAGGGGAGGATGTCCCTGCCGCCGCGGTTTCGCGCCGCGCTTAAAAAAGAGAAGGGCTCCGGTTTCATCGTCACCACCGGGCCGGAAAACTGCCTCTACCTTTTTCTGCCGTCGCAATGGGAAGCCATCATCGCGGGGGACATGCCCGCGCTCAAAGGCGCGGACAAAGAGGCCACGCGCGCTTTCCGCCGCTATTTTTTCGGCAACGCCGCCGAGTGCGCGCCCGACGGGATGGGCCGCATCCTCATCATACCGGCGCACCGCGCGCACGCGCGTCTCGCCAAAAAAACCGTGCTGGTGGGGGTGGGCAACAAAGCGGAAATATGGGACGCGCAGTTGTGGAACAAGTACCGCAACCTCGCCATCGCGCCGCGCGCCAAAGAGTTCGCACGGATTTACGACGTATGATTTCGGACGGGGAATTCGCGCACAAACCCGTCCTGCCGGAAGAAACGCTCCGGCTGCTGCTGCACGACCCCGACGGGGTTTATCTCGACGGCACGGCGGGGCTGGGCGGACACAGCGAACTCATCTGCGAAAAACTCTCCGACAAGGGCCGGCTGGTTTTCGCGGACTGGGACGCGGGCTCGCTTGAGATAGCTAAAAAACGGCTTGAGCGGTTCAGCAAAAAAGCAATCGCGCTGCACGCTAATTACGCCGACGCGCCCGCCGAGGCGGCCAAACTCGGCATAACGGGATTTGACGGCGCGCTTTACGATTTGGGCCTCAGTTCGTGGCAGTTGGACGCGCAGCGGCGCGGCTTCAGCTTCAAAACCGGCGGGCCGCTGGACATGCGCTACGACATTTCGCGCGGCATCACCGCCGGAGAGATAGTCAACCGCTGGCCTCATGCGCAACTGGCGGACATCATCCGCCGCTACGGCGAGGACCGCTTCGCGGGCAGGATAGCGTCTTTCATCTGCCGCAACCGCGAGCCAAACGCGATAACCACGGCGGAGCAGCTTGCCGCCATCGTCGAGCACGCGGTGCCGCGCGCGGCGTGGGGCAGGATTCATCCCGCCACGCGCACTTTTCAGGCGCTGCGCATCGCGGTCAACGACGAGTTGGAAAATCTGGAGCGCGCGCTGGGCGGGCTCGATTCGCTTGTCAAACCGGGCGGAAGGGCGGTTTTCATCACCTTCCACTCGCTGGAAGACCGGCTGGTGAAACGCGCCCTGCGCGCGAAGGCGGCGCAGGGCGGCTGGACCGACCTTACAAAAAAACCCGTCGAAGCGGGCGAGGCCGAGCAGGCCTCCAATCCGCGCGCGCGCAGCGCGAAACTGCGCGCGGCGCAACGCAACACCACTCAACAAGGATAACAACATGATAAAGAAGGCTGCGTTTTGGTGGATGCTGTACGCGGGGTTTTGCGTGCTGCTGCTGGTAAGCGAGCGGGTGCAGTCCGCGCGCTCCGGCCTGGCGGTGACGCGCATGGAGCGCACGCTTAAAATCAAGGAAACGCGCAACTCGCATATCAAATTTCAATTGGACACGCTAAAATCGCCCGCGCAGCTCGAAGTGGCGGCGCGCGCGCGCGGCCTGACGGCGCCGGACCCCGACGCGGTGGTGACTCTGCCCGACGTTGCGCCCTCGGCGCATGTATCTTCGCGCTGGATGGCGCGGCTGTTCTCGCGCGAGGAGACCGCCCGCCGCTGACGCGGTGCCACGCGGCCCGATGCCAAGCACCACCCGAAGCCGGTTCAACGTGTGCGGAGCAGTCTGCCTTATGGCGGCTGCTCCGATTGCGCTGCGCCTGTTCTACCTGCAAACCTTCCGCCACGACGAGTTGGCCGGCAAGGCCGCAAAAACCGTCACAAGCTCGACGACCGAAGTCAAAACACGCGGGCGCATACTCGACCGCGCCGGGCTGACGCTGGCCGAATCGCTGCGCACCTATTCCTGCGGCGTGCTAAAAAACGACGTTGCCCGTCCGGAGGAGATGATAACCGCGCTCTCGTCGTCTTTGGGAATGCCGCGCGCGCAGGTGCAGGCGAAATGGGACTCCGCGAAAAACTTTTTTTACGTCAAGCGCAAGCTGACCCCCGGCGAGTATGAGACGCTGACCCACTCGCTGCGTGCGCGCAAGCTGCGGGGCGCAAACATAGAAGTGGATTACACGCGCTATTATCCCGGCGGCGAGTCCGCCAAAGACCTGCTGGGCACGGTGGATTACGAAAACAACGGCAGTTCCGGCCTCGAACTCCTCTACGACGGGCTGCTGAGCGGCAGCATCGGACGCGCCAGGGCGATAAAGGACAAGTACGGCGAGGTAATCTACACCAAAGGCGCCGAAAGCGAGACGGGCGCTTCGGACATCTATCTCACGCTGGATAACCGCGTGCAGTTTTACGTCGAATCCGCGCTGGACGCGGCGGTGCGGACGAACTGGGCGGAGGGCGGCTTCGCCATCGTGCAGGACCCGCGCACGGGCGACATACTGGCCGCGGCCTCGCGCCCGCGCGCCGGCGGACACAGCCTGCCGTTCCAGTGGACTTACGAGCCCGGCTCCACTTTCAAACTCATCACCATCTCCGCCGCGCTGGAGAAGGGAAAGATAAAAACATCCGACGTTTTCGACTGCGGGGCGGACGGCAAATGGCAATTCAACTCGAAAGTCACGCTAAACGACGACGAGCCGCTCGGCGCGCTCGCCGTGCCGGATATCGTGGCGCATTCCTCCAACATCTGCTCGGCCAAAATCGCGCTCAAGCTGGGGCTGGAGGATTTTTATTCTTTCATCCGCGCCTACGGCTTTGGCACAAAAACCTCGCTGGAATATCCGGGCGAGTCCAAAGGGCTGCTGCGCGCGCCGGAAAACTGGAGGCCGCTCGATATCGCGGTCACCGGCTTTGGCCACGGCATCGCGGTGACGGGGATCCAGCTGGTCTCGGCCTACTCGGCGGCGGCCAACGGCGGCCTGCTCATGGAGCCGCGCCTCGTCGAAAAAATAACAGACACGTCGGGCCGGCTGATATACCAGACGAAGCCGCGCGCGCTGCGCCGCGTGCTCTCGCAAAGCACGGCCCGCGAAATGAACTCCATGCTCCGGCGGGTGGTGGAGCTGGGCACCGGCGCGAACGCCCGGATACGGGGCTACACCGTGGCGGGAAAAACCGGCACCGCGCAGAAGCTCGACGCGCGGGGCAAATACTCCAGCAGCCAGCATGTGGCCTCATTTTGCGGTTTCGTGCCGGCGTTGAACCCCCGCTTCACCATTCTCGTCGTGATAGACAGGCCGGAAACCAGCGCCTACGGCGCGCAGGTGGCGGCGCCGGCTTTCGCGGTAATCGCAAAGCGCCTCCTTTCGGCGGCGGCGATACCGCCGGACGCGCCGGAAACCCTGAAAGCGGACGCGCCCGTCCCGGCGCGGCCGCCGGCACCCGGAGCGGCGAAGACTCCGCAAAAAACCGTCGCGGTCTCCGCCGCTGCGGCATCCGTGAAACCCGTTGAGAGCGAAAAATGAAACTATCCCTGGATTGGAAAACCGTCGCGGATATCGTGGGGGGCAGGCTTGTCTCCCTCAATCCCGGCGAGAAGTTCGACGAATTCGCGCTGGACAGCCGCCAAATCAGAGAAGGCGCCGTTTTCTGGGCGCTGCGCGGCAAAAACCACGACGCGCATGATTTCCTCGCCGAAGTGGTCAGAAACGGCGCCGTCGGCCTCATTGTGGAGCGCGGCAGAGCCGATTCGCTCGTCAAAAAGCCGCGCCACGTCATAGAGACCGACGACACGCTCAAAGCGCTGCAATCCCTGGCCGCGTTTCACCGGATGCGCTGGAAAATACCCGTGGCCGCCGTTACCGGCACCAACGGCAAAAGCACCACAAAGGAGATGCTGAAGGCCATCCTCGCGACGCGCGGCCCGTGCTGCGCCAACAAGGGCAACCTCAACAACCAGTACGGCGCGCCG
>JAQTYB010000038.1 GCA_028688475.1 Elusimicrobiales bacterium | reverse complement strand
TGTGCGCGCGCGAGTCCGCGAACTGGCCGGCGCGGAAACGCTCGATAAAATCCCTGTTTCGCTCCAGGTGGCTTATCAGCGTCACGGCGGCGGCGCGCAGCAGCTCTTTCGGCGGCAGTCCGGAGGCGGACAAGGCGTCGAGCCTGCCGCCCAAATCGGCGAGCAGTCCGAGAAAAACCGCGAAAAAAAGCTCTTCCTTGCCGGCGAAATACAAAAACAAGGTGCCTTTGGCGACCCCCGCCTCTTCGGCGATGGAATCGAGCGTCACATCCGAAAAGGAGGATTTTACGAGCACGCGCCGCGCGGCAGAGAGTATGACGTCGCGTCTGGCAAGCCTTCTGGCGGGGGATGTCTTGGGCATAATGACCGGTTAGTCATTATTATATCACTTCGCGGGGAGTTGTCCAGCGCTTTCCGCGCCGAAAATGAAATCGAGCCTCGCGGAAACGGCTTTTTCCAGCCGGTAGCCCGCCGCGCGGTAATAGTTGGCCGACGGGGTGATTTCGCCGAATATCCAGTTTTTCCACAAGCGCCTGCGCCAGCCGGCGTAAATGGTATACGCCGTCGGGACTGCGGCGGGCCAGGTATCGGCGGACAAGCCGGCGGCGGGCGTGATGGTGTCTTTGGGCGTCGCTTTCCAGGGAAACGACAAGGTTTCGTAAAGCGTGACGTTCGGGGCGTTCGTTTTCCAGTCTAAATCGGCGGATGAAACGACGCTCCAGTCCCCCCCGATGGAACGGGACAGATGCCAGCCGCCGGTAACGTCTAGAAACGGCACGGAGTCCCACATCGCCTGGCTGTAAAGCCTGTTTTCCCAGGAACCGAGGCGCTTATGCCAGGAGAAACTCCAGCGGGCGAACGGCAACGCCACGAGATACGGCGCGGAGCCGCGGCTGGTGACATGCAGGCCGGTGTCTATGTTATCCTGCAACGCGCGCTCCACGCCCATCACATAATTCATGCCGATGAAGGAGCCCGCGTTGTTCTGCCCGAGGGCGAGGCGTTCCTGTGTCTGGTTTATCGGGGTAATCTGCTGCCCAGCCCGGGACAGGACGTTGTCGCTCACGTGCTCGACCATAATGTTGAGCCGTCCCTGAGTGCGGGGCAGCCGCAGGCGCAGGTTTATTTCAGGGGAAACCGACGCGCCTGAATCGGTGCGGGTATAGACGGCGGAGGCGAACAGCGCGCTGGTGTTTTGCGCGGCGGTGGATTTGCTGAGCGACATCAACTGGTCCAGATTATCCGCCGCGCAGGTGAAACGGCGGGACAGCATTTCCTGCACCGAGTCCGCCGCGGACATCGTCGCGGCCAGCACGCAGCGGTTGAAAAAAAGGCCGCATTCGCCGCCCGCCGAAACCGTGCTGACGGCGATTGACGCTGCGCAGGAGGAAACGTCCGGCTGGCGCGCCGCCGCGCCGCTCAACATCGCCGCGGGAGGCAGAACAGGCGCTACGGAACCGGCAGTTTGAGAGAAAACGGGGCTTTGCGCCAGACACAGGAGGGCAGGCACGGCAAAGCGGGCGCATATCCTCATCGTTAGACTTGTCCCCAAATAAGGTTATGAGGCAAAAAGACAGGATTTTGGCTTGCAGCGCAGCAGGCTGAGGCGAGCACACTCCGGCGGGGTGTGTAAGCCGAAGACTGCGAAGCTGCAAGCCAAAAGCCGTGATTTTTGCCCATAAAATTATTTGGGGACAAGTCTGTTCATAATTTGGCCGCGGCGCGCATTTTGCCGGCGCATTCCGCCAGCGATTTCAGATAGCGGGCGGCAGTCTTCGCCGGTATGGGACCGGGATTTTTGAAAGTGTAGACAGGGCCTTCATAAAACCCGTCCAGTTCAGCCTCTATCCTGCCGGCAAGAGAAATAAGGGCTCCGGTTTTAAGCAGTTTCGCGGCGGAGGCGATGATGTCCTCTTCTTCCTCAGTCAACTCGTCGCAGCCGCACTTGCGCAGCTCCGCCAGATATAGAAGGCATATCTCCCTGAAAGCAAGCCACGCGCGCGCGAGCTGGAACCGCGAAACCTCATATTCCCGCGAGGAGGCCAGCACGGCGCAAAAATCCTGGCTGACCAGCTTGAACTGCCTCTCGATATACTCACGGTTATATTCGGGCGAGGGTTTTTTCATGCCGCGGCTCGGAATGTTTCAGCGCGCAAGCGGTCTTTTGCCGCGCGGCGCGTTTTTTGCCGGCGAAAGAACAAACACCGGCTTTCCAGCGCAGGCGGGTGAAGTTTTCGCGTCCTTTGCGGCTCCGTATAATTGAATAGCGCCGCCTGCTCCGCGCGAAAACGCGATGATACCAGACAACGGCGCTTCGCCGGACAATTTGAGCGCGCCGCATTTCGCGTCGGGCAGGGCCGTGGGCTGCGCGGAGTAGCTGAATTTTTTCCCGTTCCAAAGGCCTTTGCCGGCGGGACCGAAACTCACAAAAACGCCGTTTTCGCCGGTATAGCCGCCGGCGGGAGGCTCGCAACGCGGACTGGCGGCGCGCGGTTTCGGCTCCGGTGCTTTTTTGCGGACGCACTGCCCGCCTTCGGGCCTGCCGCCGGTTATGGCGCACATAATGTCCGCGTCCGTTTTGAAAGCGGAGATATCCACCCCGCCCTTCGGGCACTCGCCGCGGAAAAGCGCCCACTCCTCGCATTGGCGGGCGGGGCCGAATTTGCAGACGCCGTATTCCCCCGCCGGAGACTTTTTTATTTCCAGCGCGCCGCCCTGTTCCTCGCAATTGACCGAGGCCGGGTTTGCCATTCCGGCGGCGCGCGCCGCGCCGCCGGCGGCCAGCGCCGAAAAGCAGAGTAATAACACCATTAGACTTTGCTTCATGTTCATTCCCCCCATGTCGTTTATTCTACTAAACCGCGCAATCGCCCTGCTATTTTCACGCAGGCGGTCACGCCGTGCGCTATTACCGGCGTTCTGCGCGCATGCGCGGCGGCGGACCGCATCGCCGCCAAAAACTCCGCAGGGCCGTTGAATGCCGGAATTTCCACGTACGCCCTGCCTATTTCCCAGAGCGTGTGCGCGTCAGAGCCCGCCGCGCAGGCCTTGCCGTGCCGTTTCGCCGCGGCGAGCGCCTTCGCGTCGTCCGAGTCGAAGAGATTGCGGGCGTTGAACGTTTCCACCATGTCTATTTCAGGCAGCAGGCGCTCAAGCGCCTGAGCGGACGGCCGTCCCCGCCGGAAACTGCCGAACGGATGGGGAACGCTTATGACGCCGCCCTGCGCTCTTATCGCGGCGACGGTTTCCTCCAGCGATTTGCCCGGAGCCACGGGTTCGGACAGGAAATAGGCCAGCAGCTCCCCCTCCGCAGTATCCACCTCCTCGCCTATAATGACGGTGAATCCTGCCGGGGCCTGGGCGCGCAAGCGCAGCGCGGCGCTTACCGCGTTGTGGTCGGTTATGGCGACGCCGTCTATTCCCGCGCGCGCGCAGCGCCGGAAAATTTTATCCGGCGAGGCGATGCTGTCGGGCGAAAGCGAGGAATGCACATGCAAATCGAGTCTGGGCATAATGAGCGCGAACCGCAGCTACAGTGTAACATAACGCCGCTCGCGCCGGAAACCCGCCCTTGCCAGCGGCGGCGCAAAGGTGGTACGCTTGATAATCGCTTTCTTCGATAACGCGGGCCGGCCCGCTGAAAAACCGGAACAGCACTCCGCCCGGGCCGTCGTGACCGCGCAGCACAGGCTCGGCTACACTATATTTTTTAACGGCGCCGAAATGCCGGCGCGCGTTTCCGGGCGTTTCATGGGGCGGGTGGCCGCCCGCAGCGATTATCCCGCGGTGGGAGACTCGGTGCTGATTTCCCTCCACGAAGGAAGCGCGCAGGCGGTAATCGAGGAAGTTCTCCCGCGCAAAACAATGCTGGCCCGCCGCAAACCCGATTCCGATGACGAGGCGCAGACTATCGCCGCGAATGTTGACATTGTTTTCGCGGTCATGGGGCTTGACGGCAATTTCAGCCCGCACCGGCTGGAGCGCCTCGTCGCCATCGCGCGCGGCTGCGGTGCGGAGCCCGCCGTGATTCTCACGAAGCGCGATATCGCCGGAGACGCGCTGGCGCAGCGCGTCTCCCAGGCGCAAAACGCGGCGGGAGCCGGCGTCAGGGTGATAGCTTTAAGCGGCATAACCGGCGAAGGCGTGCCGGACGCGGCGGCGCTTTTGCCGGGGAAAACGGCCTGCTTCATCGGCTCGTCCGGCACGGGGAAAAGCACGCTTATCAACCGGCTTTTAGGCTGCGAAAAGGCCCGCGTCGGGTTGGCGCGCGTGAAAGATTCCCGCGGCAGGCACACCACCACCGCGCGGCAGTTGTATTTCCTGCCCGGCGGCGGCGCGGTTATAGACACTCCGGGCATACGGGAAGTGGGGCTGACGGAGGGGCAGAAAGCGGGCGTTGAGGAGCTTTATTCGGATATCGAGGCGCTGACCCCGGACTGCCGGTTCACCAACTGCACCCACGCCGGCGAGCCGGACTGCGCCGTAAAAGCGGCGGTGGCCGCCGGCGCGATAACGCCGGAACGCTACCGCGGCTACCTGAAACTGAAAACGGAAACCAAACCTGTTCCCCATTACCTCAAACGCGCAAATCAAAAAAAACCGCCCCGCTGTTGAAGCGGGGCGCAATCATAAGCAAACAGCCCAAGCCTGACTTCAGTTTTCTTCCTTTACCAAAGAGGTGATATCC
Source organism: Elusimicrobiales bacterium (assembly GCA_028688475.1). Lineage (GTDB taxonomy): Bacteria > Elusimicrobiota > Elusimicrobia > Elusimicrobiales > Elusimicrobiaceae > JAQTYB01. The sequence goes on along the minus strand of JAQTYB010000038.1, from coordinate 16,608 downwards.
TTGCAGGACTTGGTCCCGTTTTGTTGCTCGCATGAAGTAAGCTGCCCGGTGCCGGAAACCTTATATTGGGTTACATAACCATAGGCTCTTACCGGCGACTCCACGTTTATATTCACGACCAGCGGAATTACGCCGACATGCTGGCCCTCCGGACCGGGTTCTTCTTCGGGAGCGCCTGCGCCGATGCTTACAAACGTCTTGAAGGCCCATGGTATATACTTGTTTACCGGCCGTGCCGTAACATTGGTCAAGTAGAAGCCGCGGCCTTTGTGCTTTCGACCATAGGTATATTCCACCACATATTGTATTTTGACGGCCGCGAACCATCCCTCATGGGTGAAGGTGTGCAGATATGACGCTTTTCGTCCGCCGGTCAACTGGTCCCAGCTTACTCCGGCGGGAACGGCGTTGACGAAGTTGGTGTTTTCCGCAGTGGTGTCCGGCCGGCTTGAATTTGTCACGAACCAGACTTGGGATATGAGACCGATGACTCCGGTAACCGCCCCAACCAGTGCCATAGTTGCAACTGCATCTGCGGCAACGAAAGGCTGCTGTCCCGGTTTTTGGTTGCAAGAGAGCGACTGTCCCTCCGCTTCAGGACTGCTGAAGTATACGCTGGGAAAGGCGCGCGCGGCGAGTTTCTGCTCCTGGATAGTCAACCGCCTGCCGGACGCCGCTGCTTGTTCCACCGCGGCCAGCGCCGCTTGTCTGGCCGCGCATTCATCCTCGTTCCGGCACTCTTTTGCGCATTCTCTCAGCAAAGGAAGAATGCTCTGCATATTATTGCCGCCGTCTGCCGCCGCCGCAATCGGGAAACCCGCCGCGGCTATTATCAATGACATCACTACGCATGCGCACCGTCGCATATTATTGACACCTCAGTGGGAAATTTAGAAATCCGCCGTTCGCAATTAAATTATAGGCCATGCGCCGCTTTACGACAAGGGCCTAAAGACCCAACGGCAAGGACTGAAAGGCCCCACTAAAACTCCCGTGAACAGACGCGCCGCTCACGGGAGTTTTCGGGAATGTGCCGCTCAGGCTAATGCACGCCGTGCATCCAGCGGTTTATCGGTTTCACCAGCAGATACAGCACGAACGCCGAGCCGAACGCCGTCGCCGCCGGTATCATGAAAAACAGCGAGTGGTCCATCGCGTCGTAATTGCCCGCGAACATTCCGCCGACGATATTGGCCGCCGCGCTGGAGCACAGCCAGGTGCCCATGAGCAGCGAGGCGAATTTTGCCGGAGCGAGTTTCGTCACCATTGAAAGCCCCACGGGCGACAGGCATAACTCGCCGATTGTATGGAGCAGGTAAGCCATCGTCAGCCACATGAAGCTGACCGGCAGCCCGGTAAGCTTGTTGGCTTTGGCGGCCATGACCATGACGACGAATCCGGCTCCCAGAAACGCGAGGCCGAACGCGAATTTCTTCGACGTGGTGGGCTCCATCTGTTTTTCGGACAGCCAGGTCCACAGTCTGGAGAAAGGCAGCGCCAGCGCCACTATCAGCAGCGGGTTGACCGCCTGGAACCAGCTTGCCGGAAACTCCCAGCCGAAGAAAGTGCGGTCGGTGGAGCGGTCCGCGAACAGCGTGAGCGAACTGCCCGCCTGCTCGAAGCAGGCGAAGAAGAATATCGCAAAGAACGTCATTATGAAAATGACGGCTATGCGGTGCCATTCCTCCGTGGTCAGCGGGGCGTTGACGTCATGCACGGGCTCGCCCTCCACTCCGGGCGAGGAGCAATGCGCGGGGCCGATGCACATGTCCCCCAGATACTCCCGGCTTTTCCACAGGAACACCGCGAGGCCGATGAACATTCCGGCGGAAGCGGCCCAGAAGCCGTAATGCCAGCCGTATTTCTCACCCAGCGTGCCGGCTATGAGCGGCGAGAAAAGCGCGCCGAGGTTTATGCCCATGTAGAATATCGTAAACCCGCCGTCCCTGCGGCTGTCGTTGGGAGGATAGAGCTTGCCCACGATAGTGGAAATATTGGGCTTGAAAAACCCGTTGCCGAACACGATGACGAACAGCGCCGGAAAAAACATCGCGCCGGAGAGGCCCAGCATGAAGTATCCCACGCCCATCAGCGTGGCGCCGACAATAATGCATTTGCGCTGGCCGAAGTAGCGGTCCGCTATATAGCCGCCGAGCAGCGGCGTCAGATAGACAAGTCCGGTGAACCAGCCGTAAATCTGCCCGGATTTTTCGGTGCTGAACGCCAGATGCTTCACCATGTAAAGCACGAGCAGCGCGCGCATTCCGTAATAGCCGAAACGCTCCCACATTTCCACCGTGAAAAGCATGTACAGCCCTTTAGGGTGTCCCTTCATCAAGCCTCCGTTTATGCCGCGTTTGGAAAAAACGCTTTCCTATTATACACATATTTGCCAGTCAAAACAGGAAGAACCGCGTCAGAACGTGAAGGTCGCGTCCAGCGTCAGCCGGTTCGTGTTCACGAAAGCCGTCTTCGTTGTCGCGCTGCCGGTGTAGGTGGAAACATCCGCGGCCACGGGCTGGGTGATGTAATAGCGCAGCTTGAACTGCGTGTTCGCGGTGGGGCTGTACGCCGCCCAGAACACATGGCCCTTATGGTTGGTGCCGCCGGGGCCGAAGGTCGTGTCCGTGATGTCGGAAATGGTGGCGTCGGCCTCCACCATTTTATAGAACCAGGCGGCCTCCCACGTTTTCGCGGCTTTGGCCTGGCCCAGTATGAAGCCGGCCATGTAACCGCTGTCGTCGGAGCCGGTCGTGTCGCCGCCGAGCAGCGCGGGGTCGCTGACGGCGGTCAGATTTTTTATCGCGGACGCCTGCACGTCCAGCGGCAGGCCGAAAAGCTTGTCCGTATACTGCACCGTGGCCTCGGCCACGCTGAAACGGCTGAGCAGACGGCCCGTGCTGTCGCGTCTGTTGCCTGGCTGCTGGTTGGCGGCGGTGTTGGCGGCGTCGAGGAGGGTTACGCCCGCGCCGGACCAGTCGAACCAGCCCACGTCCGCTTTGAGCGTCCTGTCCGCGCCCAGCGAGGTTTTCGCTCCCGCCTGTCCGCCGAACATCCACTGATTGGCGATGGCGTTCGCCGGCGCGGAGGCCGCGTTGTTATTCGCCGCCAGTTGGAGCGCGTTCACGAACAGCGTGGTTTCGCCGGTTTTCAACGAGAACTTCTCCGCGTAGCCTTCAGGGTTGAAATACGCGCTCCACACCATTTGCGAAACATAGGAGCTTTCAAACGGGTTGGCCATTTTCCCGCCGAAAAGCGAAAGGCCGGCGGCGCCGTCTCCGAGCGCCTTATATTCCGCGAAAGCGCGGTCTATCCAGATTGATTTCTGGCTGGAAAGTGTGGTTTCCGTCTGCATTACCGTGGCCTGGCTGCCGCCGCCGGAAGCCAGCCGCGCGGAGGCGCTGAAACCCGAACCCATGTCATAAGCGGCGCCAAGCCGCAGAAGGAACCGCTCATCCATATAATCGGGTTTGTTTTTCCCCTCGGCGTCGTAGGCCACGCTTTCGTGGCGCAAAAGCAGTTCTCCCGAAAACGTCACCTTGTTGAGCAAATTATTGAAAACAACCTGTTGGGCCGAGGCAGTGGCGCATGAAAGCGCCAGCCACGCACAAGCGAACACCGCACCTTTCTTCATCTCAGTCTCCCTGTGATTCACGTCGGTTTGCCATGTCTATTATACAAAACGTGCGCGGGCGGCATGGAACAGCTATAATTGAGTCTGCGAGGTTAAACATTATGGGAAAATATTCCGGTATCATCGTGCCGCTTTTGCTTTGCGCGCCGGTTCACGCCGCCGTGCAGCCTAACTGGAAATACTATCAGCCTGTGCAAATCAGGACGGCGCGCCCCGTAAAAATCAAGTTGAGCTACGAGTTGCTCGACCGCGCCTCCGCCGGCCTGGCCGACCTGCGCGTTTTCGACGAGGAAGGCGGCGAGGCGCCCTACATAATCGCCATGCCCTCCGGCGAGAATCCGCGGGACTTGGCGCCCTTGAGTTTCGCCGTCGCCGTCGAACGCTCGCAAACCGTAATCACCGCCGCGGCGGACCCGTCGAAATATATCAGCGCCGTGGCTCTTGAAACCGCCGCGCGCGATTTCATGAAAAGCGCGTCCGTCCAGATTTCCACCGACGGCGCGCGCTGGCTGCAAATCGCGCGGGCGCGCCCGGTTTTCAGGCAGGACGGGCGCGAAAACCTGGCAGTGGATTTTCCGCGCGGCGCCTACGCCCATATCCGCGTGACGCTCGACGACGCGCGCACCGCCCCTATCGTTATAACCGGGCTCAAGCTGCGCACCTCCGGCAGCGAGCCCGCCGGTCTCGAGACGCTCAGGGCCGCGGACATCAAAATAACCCTTTCCAAAAACCGCAAGGATTACCGGTTTTCGCTGCCGGCAAAAAACTTATATGTGCAGGACATAGGCATAGCGTCGGGCGACAGGACGTTCTCGCGCCTGGCCACGCTGAGCGTGGAGCGCCGGACTCCCACCGGCGGCGTTCAGGTGTCGGGCCTCGGCGAGTTCACGCTCTACCGGCTGTTCTTCGACAAGAGCCCCATGGTTGAGCGCGTCAAAATCCCCGTGAGAAGACGCCTTGACGGCGCCGGCGCCGTGACCGTTTCCATAACCGAGCCGCCGGGACGCTCGTTCACGCTGTCGCGCATAGAAACGCGGGTGGCGCCAGTCTACCTTGAATTTTATCCGCAAAAACCAGGCACCTATATGCTGGGCGCGGGAAATCCTCTGGCGGAAAAGCCCGATTACAATACCGAAGCCCTCAGCCGCGAGTTTTCCCGCGCGAAACTGGTTGCGGCCGCCGCCGGACAGGTCCGGGAGAATCCTGATTTCTTTCCGGCGCGCGCGCCCGTGAAAACCGCCGATTCCGGCGCGGAACTGGATGTTTCAAAATGGCCGCGCCGCGCCCTGCTCGAACCGCAGACAAAAGGCTTGCAGTATCTTGAGCTCACGCCGCTGACTCTTTCCCGGTCAATGCCTTCGCTTGCGGATTTGCGGCTGGAAAGCGGCGGCAGGCAGGTGCCTTACATGATTGCGGCCTCGGTGATTTCGCGAAAACTGGTGCCGGTTGTGACACCGCAGCCGGCGGCATCCAAACAGGGCCTGTCGGTATGGGAACTGGCGCTGCCCTGGCCCGGCATTCCCGTCAGCGAGGTAACCTGCGCGGTGCCCGACAGCGTTTTCGAGCGGGAGGTGCGCGTTTACGAGTACGCGCGCGATTCGCAGGGCGTAAAGCGCCGTCGCGATTTGGGATTCTCGCAGTGGACGCGCACTCCGGGGCAGACCGAGCGCAAATACATAGTGGGCATTTCGCACCCCGTGTCCGACCGGCTTTATCTGGAAGCGCGCAACGGCGACGGCGAGCCTTTCGGGCTTTCCGAATTCGCGGTTTATTACAACACAAAGCGCCTGTTCTTCAAAACCGACGGCGAGCATGAGGTCCGGCTTTATTACGGCAACCGCCAGGCCGCCGCGCCGTGCTATGCGGTTTTTGCGGAAAGCGAACTGAACTCCGCCAGAACCGAGGTGCGGCTGGCAAACGAGGAAACGCCCGGAAAAAAAGGCTGGCCGAAAACGGTCCCCCCCGGCAAAACGGAGAGAAAAGCGTACTGGTTCCTGCTGGCGGTGGCGGCGGCGCTGATTGTCGCGGCGGTGAAACTGCTGCCCGGCAGGAAATAGCCTACTGTGTCATAAACAGCTATTTCTTTATGAATACGAGCCACGAAACACACGAAATACACTAAAGAGGAACAAACAACACAAACAACGGAGTTTTAGCCGCAGATGAACGCAGATATTCGCAGATTAAAAACAAAAACCGCTTTTGTCCGCCTTTATCTGCGAATATCTGCGTTCATCTGCGGCTGAGTTATGTTGTTGAAAAGGCTCCTCATTTTTCGTGTATTTCGTGTGTTTCGTGGCTAAAATGCAGCCCTGTACCTTTGTTGTGTTTATGACGCAGTAAGATTAGGAGTCCTATCAGGGAAGCGCAAGCGGGGCGCAAGGGCCCTTGACAAACACGGCCCGTCCGCTATGCTTATGATATTATGGAACACCTCATCGGGTTACTCATTGTTGTTCTGGCCGTTAGCGGCTCCGGCTTCGCGGCTGATACCGGCGGCTCCGCCGGTATCGGCGCTGTTTTGAGCGAGTCGCGGTCTTATGCCGTTCCGGCGCCGCAAGCCGGCCCCGTGCCGCCCGCAATTCCGGCCAATTTCCCGTCTTTTTCCCGGAAAGTTCCGAGAAAGCTCCGCAGGCAGGTTCTGGAAGACCTCGCGTTCATCCAAACCGTCGAAGGTTCCGACGCCACGCCGCTGCACAAGAAGATTTTCGGTCCCGCTCCGGTCAACGGACGGACTTATCTTAATTTTTTCACCTCCCATGTCAAAAGCATCACCGTGGGCGATTGCGGCGGAGGGCCTTCCGCCATCGCCTGCGTCCTGGAAGAAGCGCCGAAACAGATGAGGCTGGGCGCGGGCTATATCGAATTCGACTGCCCGCAAATCGCGCGGCTGGACACGCTGTTCCACGAAGCCAGGCATACCGAGACCAGGCACGACGGCTGGCCTCATGCGATTTGCCCCACCCCCTTCAAGGACGAGCAGGGCAACGACGTGCGCGGCCTCTTCAGCGGAAAGCTCATGGCGGGGCTTGACGCCTGCGATTCGACGCCGTTCGGCTCCTACGGCTTCTCGCTGATAATGCTCAAGAACATACAGAAATTCTGCGCAAATTGCACGGAGAAAGTGCGCATGGACGCCGGGTTTTACGGCGACGATAATTTCAGGCGCATGATAGGCAAAAAAACTAGGAAGGCCATCAAAGAGGATATCTACGAATGAAGAAAGTCATTCTGCCGTCATGCGCGCTGCTGCTGGCGCTGGCGGGGTGGTGGATTTTGCGCGCCCGCCCCTCCAAAATTGTTTCCGAACAGGCAAGCCTTCCCTCTTTGCCGACAGTGACGCGCGCCGCACCGCCGGAGACCGTTCAACCTCCTGCAAAAGCGGCTATGCCGGCGCCTGCGGCGGATACCCCCCCGCCTCCGCGCGCGCCCGGGAAACCCGCCGCGAAGGCGAACCAGTCCGAAACGGCATACTCCGCCGGCGCCGCGGCCAAAATCCGCCTGCTGGACGAAATCCTGCAATCTAAAAACGACAACGACCCCCGGCTCGACAGCGCTTTCAACAACCTTTCGCCGGAAACAAAAAAACTGTTCCGGCAGAAATACGCGCAGCTTCCCGCCGAGGGACTCAACGAGCGCGGCACGATTGTCTACCTCCTGGGCAAAAATCTGGCGGACGAAGAGGACTGGGCGTTTTTACGCGCGGCAGCCGGCGCGCCGCCCTGCCTGAGCCTCGCCGACTGCGCGCAGCCCGCTCCGCCCGACGACAGCCACCGCGCGCTGGGCGTTGAAATCACGCTGTCATACCCCGCGCTGGTCGCGCTGGCGCAGGCGGAGAAAGTCCTGGCGGCGCACAAGGCGGGCAAGCCGGTGAAAAACGAAGCTTTGGCCGTCGGACAGGCAATGGAAGTGGTGCGGGCCGCGAAAGCCTCCAGGTCGGCTGTAGTCGCGGAAAAAGCCGCGCGGCTGGAACAGCGGTTTTGATCGCGCATGCGGGCCTAAAGGCCCTTGACAAATACAGGCAATTAATTATGCTTATGTGTGAAGGGAGCGCATTCAGGCTTCCGGCGGCGTGTATTCGGAGGCAGGCTCTCAAGGATTGAGATATGGGTGCCATCATAACAACGGCGATATTTGTTTTTCTGGCGGCAGGCGGTTGCGGCTTTGCGGCGGGGGAAGACCCTGTCGGAGCAGCGGGCGCGGGCCAGGACGCGTCAAACACCACCCCGCCCGACGCGGGAGAGCCGTCTCTCTCCCAGAAGGAGTCGGGAGAAAAAATTGACATAAAAATCAGCGCCACGGGAGAGGATGAGAAAATGATTCGCGACGCCCTTGACCTGCTCAAACAGATGAACGGTGAACATGCCACAAACGGTTATGATGAGAAATGGCGTGATACCAAACTCAATGTCTCCAAAGTCATGAATAAACTGCACGAACAGGGCTGCGACGAAATAGGCATGGATCAGTGCGGCCCCGGCGAAACGGCTTGCGTGAACCCGCAAAACCCCAGCAAAGTAAGGATCACCCCTGAAGTGCGCAAATTGCCGCCCACCATGAGGTCTATGGTGATGGGGCATGAATGCAATCATACGGGAAAGGGCCGCCCCAATTACATGCACGCTATGTGTCCGGAAGGCCACGAATATGCCGGCAAGCCGGCGTGCGATACCGATGCGCACGGATCTTATGCCAGTATGACTACAACGTTCGGAAATGTCGCAAAATTCTGTACAACCTGCACCGGTCTGGTCACAGGAGATGCGAGGAAAATCAGAGATTCACAGATGAAGCGGCTGCTTGGGGAAGCCAAAGAGAAGGTAAGCAGCGACGTCGGTCAATGATGGAGTTGCGCGCCTTTTTCCCCGGCAACCGGCAGTTTTAGATTGACGGGGTTTATCCGACCATAAACCCGGCTGTGCCGAATAGTTTCTCAAGGCGTGAAGAGGACATCCTCAAAATGAAAGAAGGCATTATAGCGGCGTGCGCGATAGCGGTGCTGGCGCTGGCTGTTTTGTGGTTTGTGAATTATAATCCGAACGGCGCCGGGCAGGCGGACATCCCCGCCATGCCGGAGTTCAAGCGGTTGCTTGTGACGCCGGACAAGCAGCAGAGCAGATTTGCGGCCTTCTTTCGTCCGGTTACCAGGATATTCATGGGAGGGAAGGCGGAAATTCCCCAGACGCCGACCCCGCACGCGGGCGCAAAACCCGCCGCGGCCGCAATCGAAAAGCCCTGCGGAGACGCATGTTTCGCAGACAGCCGCAGCAAAATCAGCCTGCTGGAAGAGCTCATCAGGAAGGAAAATCCCAACGACCCACGGCTCGACAGCGCCTTCAACCACCTCTCGACTGAAACAAAGCGGCTGTTCCGCCAGGAATACGTCCGATTTCCGCCGGAAAGTTTCAACGCGCGCGGCACAATAGTGTACCTTCTCGGTAAAAACCTGACTCGACCGGAAGACTGGGCGTTCCTGCGCGATGTGGTGAGCGAACCGCCCTGCCTGAGCCTCTCCAATTGCGCTCGGGCGGGACCCGTGGACTCCCATCTTGCCGAGGTGGAAATCACCCTGGCCTATCCGGCGGTAATGGCGCTGCAACAGGCGGAAAACGTCCTGGTGGACCATAAGGCCGGAAGGCCGATAGCGAACGAGTCCTTCGTCGTCGCACAGGCGATGGCGCTGGTGCGGACCGCGAAAAACTCCAAAGCGGCCATCGTCTCGGAAGAAGCCGCGCGGCTGGAGAAGTCATATTGATAGAGTCCGATAAAGGCTGTATATGCGAACGAAAGAAGTTTTAGCGGCGGGGGTCGCTATAGCGCTGCTGGCAGCGGCGGCGCTGTCGGTTCGGCGTTATAAACCTTCGGAAAGCGTCCCCGCTCAAAGCAGCCTTCCCGTCATGCCGGAGTTCAGGCGCACGCAGGTGGTGCCGGACAGGCAGGCAGGAAAACCGGCGGCAATCGTGCCGCCGCAGCCCGAAATGCCGCCGCGCAAGACCGAAATCCCCCCGCCCTCCGCGCGCGCCAGCGCAAAATCCGGCGCAGCCGAAACCGCAGTTGAAAAACCCCGCAGAGCGGAATCCTCCGCCGTCGGCGCAGCCAAACTCAAAATGCTGGAAAGCATCATTGACTCGGGAAACGACAACGACTCCCGGCTCGACAGCGCCTTCAACAATCTCTCGCCGGCGACAAAAAGCCTGTTCCGCCGTGAATACTCCCAAACGCCGCCGGAAGACCTCAACGGACGCGGCACTCTCGTATACGCCCTCGGCGGCAAAAACCTGGCTTCGAAAGAAGACTGGGCGTTCCTGCGCGGCGTTGTGCGCGAGCAGCCCTGCCGGAGCCTCGGCAATTGCGCGCAGGACGGGCCGCACGACAGCATTCATCCCGCGGAGGAATTTGCCCTGTCCTATCCGGCGATGGTCGCGCTGCGGCAGGCGGAAAACGTCCTGGCGGACCATAACGCCGGCAGGCCCATGGAAAACGAGGCTTTCGCCGTCGGGCAGGCTATGGATTTGATAAGGGCTGCGAAAGAGTCCAAATCGCCCATGGTCGCCGAACGCGCCGCCGAGCTGGAGCGGATGGGCGGAAATACGGCAATGGCGGGCGGTTCGGCGGCGGGGGGTTCTTCCGGTTCTCCGTCGGCAGGCGCCTCCGGCTCAGCGGGCGGGCCGGCAAGCGAAGCGGCGGAAAAGGCGGCGGGCGGCGGCCAGGGCGGAACTCCCCCCTCGCCGGGCGAGCCGGTCATCAGCAGAAGGGGCGGCGGGGGGCAGGCCGGAACGAAGGATACCCATCCCTCGCCGGAAGAGCCGGCCGTGTCGAACGCCTCTGCGGAAGAGCTCGGCTTGCCCATAGATTCCGATGTCCCTTCCGACATGCGCAAACGGACTCTCGCCGCGCTGGCGATAGTAGCGCAGTTCAAGGGGCAGGATGCCACGCCGGGCTACAAGGAGAAATTGAACCTGAACCAGCTCGACGGCAAAGCGATTGTCGCAAATTTAAAGGGACACGGGCTCAAGAAAATAGGCATGGCCAGAGACTGCGGCCCCGGCGCGATGGCTTGCGTGGAAGACGGAAATCCGACCCAGATAGGACTGACGCCCTCGTTGAAGCAACTGCCGACGACCACGCTGGCGATGGTGCTTCTCCACGAAGGCAATCACGCGGGAGCGGACCGTCCTCGCTACCTGCACGACTTCTGCCCCGCGTCCGCGGGGAGCAATCTGGCCGGAGGGCCGTTTTGCGATTTCAAGGAAGACGGGTCTTACGGCTTTGCGACCAGGGTGATGGGAAACGTGGCCAAATTTTGCGAAACCTGCACCGGCAAAGTCACCGGCGACGCGCGCGACATCCAGAGAGAGGAGTTCAGGCGCCTCTACGGAGACGCCAAAAAAAAGGTAGGCGCCGACCTCAGTTCCAAATGAGGAAGTCCGCATAATTCCTGTATTCCGCGGGACTTTGGCGGGGTTGTTGTACCATTTCCTGAGGGCATGTCTTATGGGGCGCTTGAGCGGATTGAAAAATTATTTCTCAAAACCGATTCATGCAAGCCTCTTGTTTTTTCTGATAGGAATTATCCTTAATCATCACAACATAGTTGATATGCTGGCCCGGGATACCTGGCCGAGGCATTCGCAAGGAATCCTGCTATTTTTCCTTATGTCGGGAATGGGAGCATATACGGCTTTGCTGTTCATATCTCTTGGCGGCGCAAATATCGCGATAGTATTAGGGGGCGGGCTTGGAATATTAGCAGGGGAATTGATATTGCCGGGATACAAACGGACTGCGCTTTGGCTCTTGCTGACAAATGATATTTCAGGGTTTCTTCACCATATAGTCTACAACTCCAGGGTGCTTGAACTGCTGCTGATAAATGACATTTCAGGATGGGGCTTGGGTCTTAAGCTGGTTAAACCTTTGGTTGTCGGGATTATCCTGGGCTGGGTTTGGTCAAAAATATCTGAAATTGCCGCAAGACAGAGAGAAGCGTCCGGGAAACAAAAAGCTTTTTCCGCTCAACCGGATGACAGGCCGCCGAACACTGAAAACGCCCCGCTGCCTTTATACCCGGCGCGCGTAATTCTATACGCCGGAGTCGGCATAGCGGCGCTGCCTCTGCTGACAATCCCGAAATATGTTTTTTATATTCTTTTCACGCCGGCTTGGCGTGCTCATCGCGAACTGTTCTATGGTAATTATATTCTTATGGAAATGCTCCCTCTGAAGTATATGTTTTACCCCGGTCTTCTGATAACGATGTTATCAGCGCTAATGTTGCAATCCGCATGGTTTGCCTTGCCTTTTCTTGTATGGTATAGCATTGCCCGCAAAATAAAATCCAGCGTAACGGTGATAATCAGCGGCGCAATCTTACTCTTATGCAACCTTTATATTGTTGTATCCCTCCATTTTGTGCCCATTGCTAATTATTCTGGCGCAGCTCATACCGGCATGTTTTTTCCCCCTATTGAAGTACTTGTTATGATACCAACCGCGTTTTTTGCGGGTTGGCTGATAACCGTGCTGGCTCCGTTCGCACCTATCAGTTTAAGCGGCGAAAGCAAAAAAAAGATAGTGAAAGCTGCTGTGATTTTAGCAGCCGCGGCTTTAATATTGGGGCATAAGCCCCTAAACAGGTTCATGAATATCAGAGCGCGAATAGGAAAGCCGCGGATTGTGCTGGGCGGGGAAACATTCAAGAAAACTGACATTGAAATCGGCAGAGTCATAGAGGTCGGAGATTTCGACGGCGATTCACTGGAGGAAATAGCCGTGGACTGCCAGAAGGAGGACCGCAATAAAAGAATCCGACTGCCGGATGCGCTGCGGTTGCGGCCCCGTGCGCGGAACCGGGAGCCGGACGCCCATGAAATCCAAAAAATACGGCTGCTGGACACGCATGATTTTAGCGTCAAGAAAGAATGGTCCGACTCAGACGCCTGGCTCGAGAAAACAGGTCCTTTTTTTATGGCCGTTCCTGTAAGATTAAAAGCAAAGGGCGATTATTTTCTGAACAGGCATTCAGGCTCGCTGCATGACTTTAAAGGCAATGCTATATGGACTTTTAAATACTGCCAGCCATACGGATGCGATTTTCCCGTACAAGCCGCAGACCTTGATAATGACGGCGAAACGGAATTTTATGCGAAAAGCCACGGCAAACTATACCGCGTAGATGAAAGAGGCAAAATGCAATGGACAATCGGGCAGTCCATTTCAGAGGCATATCCGCTTCCGGCAAAAAACGGGGACCCCGCCATGATTTTCACTCGCGAAGATAGTGGCAATCAAATGCAATTATGGAGTCCGGAAGGCAAACTATTGCGGGAGTTTAAATTTGACAAAGCCGGCTCCGAACTTTATCCTATCAACTGGAGCGATTCCTATTGTTTTGCCACGAACCATAGCCGTGAGTTTTATATATTCGACCTTACGGGCAAAATAGTTTTGGAAGGCAAAGTCGGCAAGGACATGAGTTTGAGATACAAGGGAGTTTCGTCAATGCGATTTGCCACGGATGAAAAACCATATCTCGTGGTGCGAGCCTATGCGGGCGATTCGGTGGACAGGCAGGAAATAGATATCTATTCTTCCGACGACGAGTTGGTATACAGGGAAATACTTAATGACAAGTATGATTATTCATTTAACGCCGCGACTGACCATGTTACCGGCAGGGGATATTTTATTTTGGGAGACACCAAATACGAAAAAGCGGTTTCCCCGCAAAATAACTTGCCCGCCGCCATGCCCCGCCGGGGGAATAATTAGAATTCCAGATTGGGGCGGATGAGCAGTTGGATGTTGGAGCCGGTCACGCCGGTCTGCGAAAGCGGGCCGGAATATTTTTTGCCGGAAGTCCACATCATGCCGACGCCGAGGGAAAACGCGAAGCGCTTGTCCTTGAGCGGAATTTTCTTGTCCAGCATGAAATAATGCCGCAGCGGCTCAAGGCCTTCCTGCGAAACGTCCAGAATATACTCGATGCCGCTGTTGTTCCTGAAAAAATTGCCGTTTTCCCTGAAATCCGTCCGGCTGCGGCGCAGGCCTATGTAATAAGCGTCCGATATATACGGGTTCGCGTGATGCTTGAGGCCGACGCGCATGCTCCAGCGCAATTCTCTGTCGGAGAGCATTTGCTCCCCTTTGAGTTTGACTTCCGTCTCGAACCAGTTGTCGGCGATGAACCGGCTGTCTTTTATATGGAAATTTCCGCCGCTGACAAGCAGCCCGGCGTAACCGTGGCGTTTGCCAACGTAGGACTTTTTGATTGACTCGAACTCCACCACGTTTCCCAGGAAAACCGACGCCGCCCACGGTTCCTCAAAACCCGCCACCACCGATTCCAGCAGGTTGAAATCGTTTCCCACATGCCCCCTGTCGTAAACCTGCTCCGCGCGGTCCCTTATGTAGGAACCCAGGCACGGCAGCGGGTTGACGCTCAGTTCCAGCACCAGTGTGCGCGGCTGGTAGATTTTTTTGAGCAGGTCGAAATATATTTCCCATTCATTTTTCCGCCCGACGTTGGAGATGGGCTCGCTGGTCAGCGTGCGGTACCAGCCGACGCTGGTGTAGTAAGGGTCCAGCTCGAACTCTATCTCGGTTCTTTTTCCGGCGGCAGTCGTCTGCGCCTTCGCGGGTGAAGACGCCAGCAGGAAAATAAGCAGCAGCAGCAACGCAGGCAGCGGGGACATGAGCGATTATTCGGGTATCCCTTCCAATTTGAAAACGAAGCTGTAATAAAGCGCGTCTTTTTTCAAGCTCTCGAACCGCCCCGATTTGCCGTGATGCCCCGCGCCCATTTCGGTTCTGAGCAGTATCAGCCCGCCGCCGGTGTTTAGCGTGCGCAGCTTCGCCACCCATTTCGCCGGCTCCCAGTAGCCCACCTGCGAATCGTTGAGCCCCGCCGTCACCAGCAGGTTGGGATAGGCCTGCGCCGCCACGTTGTCATACGGCGAGTAGGTGCGGATGTAGTCGTAGTACTTTTTCTCGGCGGGATTTCCCCACTGGTCATACTCGCCCGTGGTGAGCGGTATTGACGGGTCCGACATGGTGGTTATAACGTCCACAAACGGCACCCGCGCTATGATGCCCTTGTAGAGGTCGGGCCGCATGTTGGCTATCGCGCCCATCAAAAGCCCGCCCGCGCTGCCGCCTTCGGCGTAAACGCGCCGCGGCGAGCAGTATTTTTTATTTATCAGATACTCCGTCGCGGCGATGAAATCCGTGAACGTGTTTTTTTTGCTGAGCTGCCTGCCGTCGGCGTACCAGTGGCGGCCCATCTCGGAGCTGCCGCGTATGTGCGGTATGGCGAACACGAACCCGCGGTCCAGCAGCGTGGCGCGGGCGGAGTCGAAATCCGGGTCGTAATTCAGGCCGTAGGAGCCGTAGCCGGTGATGAAGAGCGGCGCCGTGCCGTCGAGGCTGAGGCCTTTGCGGTATACCAGCGACACCGGTACTTTCACGCCGTCCGGCACGGGCGCGAAAACGCGCTCCACCATGTAATCCCCGGCCCGGTATCCCGGGACTTCCGTGCGTTTTTTGAGGACGCGGGTTTTTGCGGCCATGTCGTAATCGTAGACGGAAGGCGGCATGGCAAGCGATTCGTATTCAAACCGCAGCAGGCCGGAGTCATACTCCGGATTGTCGCCGAAGGAGACGGCATAGGCCGGCTCGCCGAAGCTGACGTAGTAGTCTTTGCCCGAAGCGCGGTCGAAAATCTGCAACTGGCCGAGCCCGCCGCGCTTTTCCGCCAGCGCGAAATACTTATCGAAGACGACTGCGCTTTCGATAAGCGTATCCTCGCGGTGCGGCACTGCGTCTTTCCAGTTTTCAGGCGAGGTTTTATCCTCCGGCGTCCAGGAGAGGCGGAAATTTTCCGCGCCGTCGTTATTGAGCACGAAAAACCGGTCGCCGCCGTGGATGACGGTGTACTCGATTTCAGGGCGCCTCGGCGCGAACACGCGGAACTCGCCGGACGGATTGTCCGCCTCCAGCACCAGCCATTCGGAACTGAGCGTGGCGGCGGAGCAGAGCAGGATGTATTTTTCCGTCCTGCTTTTGGTTACGGTTACTTCGTAGGTTTCGTCTTTTTCGATGTACACCGTATCGTCTTTGGGATTGCCGAGCGTGTGGCGCATTATCCTGTCGCCGCGCAGCGTGGAATCCAGTTTGCCGTAGAAAACTGTTTTATTGTCGTTGGCCCAGACGAAATCGCCGCCGGTGCCGGGGATTGCGTCCGGCAGCAGTTTGCCGGTGCGCAAATCCTTGAAATAGACGGTATAGGAGCGGTTGCCCTTGTCGTCGGCGGAGTAGGCGATTAGATTGCCGTCCGTGCCGGGAACGGGACCGGTTACGTCGAAATAATCATGCCCCGCCGCCAATTCGTTTACGTCGAGTATTATCTCCTCCGGCGCGTCCAGAGTTCCCTTTTTGCGGCAATGGATGGGATACTCTTTCCCCTCCTCGTAGCGTTCGTAATAGTAATAGCCGTGGAGGCGGTATGGCACGGTGGAGTCCGTCTCTTTCACGCGGGCTTTCATCTCGATGAAAAGTTTTTCCCTCAGCGCGTTCTGCGGCGCGAGGATGGCGTCGGCATACTCGTTTTCCGCCTTGAGGTAGCTGATGGCGTCCGGATTGTCGCGCTCATGCAGCCAGTAGTAATTATCCACGCGCACGTCGCCATGCTGTTCCAGACGATGAGGCAGTATCTTCGCAACAGGCGGCTTGGGCATATCAGCGGCAAACGCGCCGCTCTGCACGGCCAGCGCGAAAACAGCGGAAAATATTCTCATTGTATTCCTCCATTCCCAGCAATTATAGGACTTAAACCAGCAAGGGAGATAGGTCCCGAATCGCGCCAGCTATAATCTAACCATAGGGCAATACATCTTGCCAACCCAAATCGTACCGAAATCGACGGGGCGTCACGGTGTTGCAAAATATAGCCATGACGCATGGATTCAAAATGGCAT
>JAQTYB010000037.1 GCA_028688475.1 Elusimicrobiales bacterium | reverse complement strand
CGCGCCCGTAGGAATGCAGCAGGAACCGGCGCGGGCGGCGCTTGCCGAGCAGTTCCAGCAGCGGCCCCCACGCGCGCACGCAATGAATCGTGGCGGGACGGTCCAGTTTCGCCGCCAGCGCAAGCTGAAAGTCGAAGGCTGCAAGCTGCGCGCCGAAATCGCCGGCGCGTTTGGAGCGGTCAAGCCCGATTTCACCCACGCCGGACGGAACTTCTTCCAATTGCCGTTCCAGCGCCTGCTGCCAGTCCGCCGCCGCGCCGGCGGCATGCCAGGGATGCAGGCCGAAAAAGGGAATGATTTCAGGATAAAGCGCCGCGGATTTGGCGACTGCCGGCCAGTCCTGCGGTCTGGTGGCGCAAACCAGCATGGCCGCTACATCCGCCTCGCGCGCGCGGGCCAGCGCCGAGGCCGTTTCGGCGGGGTGCAGCGAGTGGATATGGTTATGCGCGTCACAAAACCGCATAAGCTATTTTACCCATTTTCGGCAGTTCGCTAATCTCACTGTGTCATAAACAACTATTTCCTTATGAATACGAGCCACGAAATGCAGCCCTGTAGCTTTGTTGTGTTTGTGACACAGTTAAGATTATCCTTCAGCGGCGTGAAGTTATTTGCGGGAGGAGAGCCAGCGCAGCGCGCCTTGCCGGTCCGCAAACTCGCCGCGCCACTGCGCGGCGGCGGCTTCGGCGGCGATTGCGGCAATCGCGGAATTTCTGGCCGGCAGTCCTGCGATATCCGCGCCGGAGACGAGCAGCGGCTCAAGCGCGGCGGGCGCAAGCTTCGGCGCGGCGGCGGACAGGATTTCGCGCTCGACGGCGCCAAGCGGCGCGCGCGGCGAGGATTTCGATAGAAACAGTTTCAGCGCGCTTTTCAGCGGGGCGGAAGCGGTCCGTTCCAGATTGAGCGATTTGATAAATTCCAGGCCGGTCCCGCCCGAAACGCAGGCCAGCGCGCCCAGACGCGCCGCGGGGGTTGAGGCCAGGCCCGCCGCCGCGTTCCACCGCAGTCCGGGATGGATGAAATCCGAAAGCCCCAGCTCGTCCATCAGCCGGAACGCGGGCGCGGGGTTTTTTTCCGCGAGTATGCGCAGCAGCTCGTTGCGCAGCCGCTCGCGCGAGAGCCGCGCGGGGTATTTTCCGCGCACGGCTCCGTCAACGAGCGCGCGGGTATGTGATTCGAAGGCCCAGCCGAATCTTCCCGCGAAACGCGCGCCCCGGTAAAGCCTGGTGGGGTCGTCTTCAAAACTTTTATCGTGCAGCGCGCGCAGCATGCCCGCTTCCATATCCGCCGTCGCGCGGAACGGGTCCAGCAGTTCGCCGAAACTTTCCGGCAGCAGGCTCATGGCGGCGGCGTTGACGGAGAAATCGCGGCGCTTGAGGTCCTCTTCCATCGTCGCGGGGGAAACCAGCGGTAGCGCCGCAGGGCGGGTGTACACCTCGCTGCGAGCGCGGGCGAAATCGAAATGCGCGCCGTCAGGCAGGGACGCGCAGGCGGTGCCGAAACCGCGGTGGAATTCAAGCCGCGCGCCCGAGACTTGCGCGAAATGCTCCGCCAAAGGCCGCGCGTCGCCTTCGGCGACTATGTCAATGTCTGCGGTGTCACGGCCCAGCCGCCAGTCCCGCACGCAGCCGCCCACCGCCCAGACGCGCGCGCCGCGCCCGCCGGCGAAACGCCCGAGTTCCGAGAGCGTTGCCAGCCACGCGGGAGGGACTGCGATGTTCATACCAGCGGCGGAAACACCGTTTTCTTATCGGAAAGCAGTTTGCGAAGCGCTTCAAGCCGCGCAAGCTCGCAGCGGCCTTCAAGCATTTGCCCCGCGGCCTTGAGGACGCTTTCCCTGTCGCAATTGTCGCCGGCGAAGGGGATGTAGAGCGGCAGCGAATGCTCGCGCGCGTAGGAGGGGCGCATTTTTTTGAGCTTGAAACCCGCCTCGCCGGCGACGGCGGCGATGACGTCGGACTCGTCGTTCATATCCTGCTCGGCCTCCAAAAGGCCGCGCACGGCCTCCGCGCCGAAAAAAACCAGCGGAACGGAGTCTATTTTCATCTCGCGGAAAAGGCCTTTTTCGAGAGCCTTGAAATCCTCGTTCATCTTGGCCGTCCATTTCCCGCGCTCGGCCTCGCAGGAGGAGGGCAGGATGAAAACCAGCAGCTCTGTCGGCGGGTCGAAATAAACCACGGGCATTTCGTGGTGGAAAAAGGCGGAGCATTTTTCGCAGCGGAGCAGGTTGAACTCGCCGTACAGCAGGGCGAGGCGCAAATCGTCGTTTTCGTCGCCGCGGACGAAACTCCAGGCCTGCGCGTCGAACTCTTCGCCGCAGGAGGGGCATTTGGCGCAAACGTCAGCGTGTATTGAAGGCATAATATCTGTATAGCAATTTTTGGGGGATTTTCAGCGCTCAAGAGGGAATGCGTTTGCCGAGGGCGCGCTGCCGGGCCGCGTTATCCGCATCCGCCTGCATTTTCTCTTCTATGATGCCGCTCAGGTACCGGCGGTAATGGCGCACCGGGTCCCAGTCCGTGAAAAGCGTGTCTATGGCGATGCGCAGAAGCCAGGACATGGCCGCCAGTCCCAGCGTCAGCGCGCAGACGAATTGAATGTACTGGTTCATTTTGCTTTAACAAGTGCAAATCCGTATACAGTTTAGCATTCCTGAGCGCGCCCGCAATGGGCCGAAAGGCCGTATTTGATATGGGTCCGTTGGCCCATGCGGGAAAAATTGTATTATGGTTGTCGCGTCGACAGACCGTTATCCAGGGAGGCATCATGGCCGCGACACAGGAATTCACCACCAAATCAGGGCTCAAATACACCGAGACGGTTCCGGGCACCGGCGACCAGCCGGAAAAGGGCAAAAAAGTCACCGTGCATTACACCGGCACGTTCACCGACGGGCGCAAGTTCGACAGCTCGCTCGACCGCCGCGAGCCTTTTTCCTTCGTAATCGGCATGGGGCAGGTCATAAAAGGCTGGGACGAGGGCGTGATGACCATGAAAACCGGCGGCAAGCGCAAGCTTTATATCCCCTCCGCCCTCGCTTACGGCCCGCGCGGCGCGGGCGGCGTCATACCGCCCAATACCGACCTCCTGTTCGACGTTGAACTCCTCAAAGTAGAGGACAACGACGGGTTTTAATGGCAGACCTTTTCAAGCTTGAAGCGCCCTTCTCTCCGGCGGGCGACCAGCCCGCCGCGATAGAGGCGCTTTGCGCCGGAATAAAGTCGGGCAGGAAAAACAGCGTGCTGCTGGGCGTGACCGGCTCCGGCAAGACTTACACCATGGCCTGCGTCATGGCGCGGCTGGGAATGCCCGCGCTGGTCATCTCGCCCAACAAGGTGCTGGCGGCGCAGCTTTACTCCGAGTTCAGGCAGTTCTTCCCCGAAAACGCCGTCGAGTATTTTATCTCATACTACGATTACTACCAGCCCGAAGCCTATATCCCGCAGACGGACACCTACATCGAAAAAGACGCCGCCATCAACGAGCATATAGACAAGCTGCGTCTCAAAACCACCACCTCGCTGCTGACAAGGCGCGACGTTATAGTCGTGGCGTCGGTCTCGTGCATTTACAACATCGGCTCGCCCGAGAGTTTCGCCGAGATGTGCGTGCCGCTCAAAAAAGGCGCGCCGCTGGCGCGCTCGGAGCTGACCGCCGCGCTCGCGCAGATTCGCTACGAGCGCAACGAGGCGGAATTCACCGAGGGCAAATTCCGCGCGCGCGGCGGCGCGGTTGACATATTCCCGCCCTACTCGCAAAGCGCGCTGCGGGTGGAGTTTTCCGGCGGCGTCGTTTCGGCCATACGCGGGCTTAACCCGTTGACCGGGGACACGCTGGCGGAAATCTCCGAGGCGTGGGTTTATCCGGCCAAGCATTTCGTTTCTCCCAAGTCGGAACAGCAGCGCGCCCTGGCGGCCATCCGCGCCGAACTCGCGCTCCGGCTCGACGAACTCAAAGCCGGCGGCAAACTGTTGGAGGCGCAGCGCCTCGAGCAGCGCACCCGCTACGATTTGGAGATGCTCGAACAAGCCGGCTACTGTTCCGGCGTGGAAAACTATTCCCGCCATCTCGACGACAGGCCGTCCGGCTCGCGCCCGATGACGCTGATTGATTATTTCATTAAAGGCAAAGCCGCCGAAGGCCCCGGATTTTTGGTGTTCATAGACGAGTCCCACGTCGCGGTGCCGCAAATCCGCGGCATGTACGAGGGCGACCGTTCGCGGAAGCGGACTCTGATAGATTTCGGTTTCCGGCTGCCTTCCGCGCTGGACAACCGCCCGCTTAAATTCGCCGAGTTTGAAAGCCTGCTGCCGCCAACGGTTTACGTTTCCGCCACGCCGGGCCCCTACGAGATGATGAGAACCTGCGGCGTGGAGGCCAAAACCGCCGCCAGCGTGTACGCCTGCGCGGGCAAAGAGGGAATAGCCGAGCAGATTATCCGTCCTACGGGGCTTATAGACCCGCCCATCTCAATCCAGCCGACGCAGGGGCAAATCGCGCATCTCTCCGGCAAAATACAGGAGCGCGCCAGCAAGGGCGAGCGCACGCTGGTGCTGGCGCTGACCAAGAAAACCGCCGAGGATTTGTCCGCGTTTCTGGTGACCAAAGGCGTGCGCGCCCGCTACATCCATTCCGATTTGGAAACGCTCGAACGCATAGACATATTGAACTCCCTGCGCAAAGGCGAGTTCGACGCGCTCGTGGGCATCAATTTGCTGCGCGAAGGTCTCGACGTGCCGGAAGTGTCTCTGGTGGCGATACTGGAGGCGGACAACGAAGGTTTGCTGCGCAGCGAAACCACTTTGATTCAGATAGCGGGCCGCGCCGCGCGCCACGCCTGCGGCGAGGTGATTTTGTACGCCGACAGGGTGACCGGCTCCATGGAGCGCGCGTTGAAGGAAATGGAGCGCCGCCGCGCGCGCCAGCTCGCTTATAACAAGGAACACGGCATCACGCCGAAAACAATAATAAAAGCCGCGCGCGAGCTGGAGGAATTCCGGCTGGAGGCGCGGCTTGCCGGCCTCGGCGTGCTGCACACTGTCGAGAAGGAAACCCTCACACCGGAAACTCTGCCGAAACTTGCCGCCAGCATTGAGGCGCAGATGAAGCAGGCCGCCGACAATCTGGATTTCGAACTGGCCGCCGCGCTGCGCGACCGGCTCCTCGAACTGCGCGACATGGCGGTTAAAAACGGCATCCGGCTCGCCGCCCGCAAAAAAACCGCGAAGCGGAAAACGTAACATGCTCAGGCGCCTGCTGCACCAGCCTTCGGAACTGCTGCGCGAATTCGGTTCCAGCGCGAGGCAAAGGCTGCGCCGCCGCGTCAAAGTACTGGTCTGGAACGTCAACAAGCAGAAATACGAAAACAGCCAGCGCGACTTTTGCCGGCTCTGCAGGGGCATGGACATCGTGCTGGTGCAGGAAGCCTGCATAAGGCCCGAAATGCGCGGCTTCCTGCATGCCTCCAAACAGCAGCGCTGGGTGCTGGCGCAGAATCTGCTCACCCCGGCGCGCCATCCGGCCGGGGTGATGACGGGCTCCAAAGCCGCGCCACTGCATTCCAGACATATAAAGTCGCCGCACGCCGAACCGTTCACCCGCACGCACAAAATGTCGCTGGCGACCCGATATGCCGTCAAAGGAATCGGGCGCGCTCTTCTCGTGGTCAACGTGCATGCGGTCAATTTCGTTTCCACCGACAAGTTCGCTCATCAGTTGCGCGCGCTGGAGGATATTATCTCGCCGCACCGCGGTCCCGTCATCATGGCGGGGGATTTCAACACCTGGAATGCCAAACGCCAGCGCCTGCTTTACGAAACCGCCGCGCGGCTCGGCCTTATGGAAGCGGGTTTTGCGCCGGGGGAGAAAACGCGCTGCCTCGGCCACGAGGTGGACAAGGTGTTTTTCAGGGAGTGCTCCGTCGTCAGCGCGCGCGTCCGCCGCGACGTGAAGACGTCGGACCACTATCCGCTGCAACTCCGTGCGGTTTTGGAATAACCGCGCGATTTTGTACCTTTTAACATAACGCATTTTTTGCAACCGGAGGATTTATGGCGGCAAAACGCATAGGAATACTCACCGGCGGGGGCGACTGCCCCGGCCTCAACGCGGTGGTGCGCGCCGCGGCCAAATCCGCGCTGGCGCGGGGCTGGGGGGTGACGGGATTTCTCGACGGCTATTGCGGCCTGGTGGAAGACCGTTCAATCGAGCTTTGCGACTCCGCGGTGTCGGGCATACTCGCGCGCGGCGGCACCATACTGGGCACCAGCAATATCGCAAACCCGTTTTCCTACACTTTGCCGGCCTTCGGCTCGCCGGAAAAGCCCGCCGACATGTCGGGCCGGGCGGTTGAGGTTTTCAAAAAGCATTCGCTGGACGCGCTTATCGCTATCGGCGGCGACGGCACGCTTTCAATCGGCCTCAAGCTGATTAAAAAGGGGATGCCCGTAATCGGCGTGCCCAAAACGATAGACAACGATCTCGCCGCGACGGACGTCACCTTCGGGTTCGATTCCGCCCTCGCCGTCGCCACCGACGCGGTGGACAAGGTGCATACCACGGCGGAATCGCATCACCGCGTGATGATTGTGGAGACGATGGGCCGCTACGCCGGCTGGATAGCGCTGCGCGCCGGAATAGCAGGCGGCGGCGATATAATATTGCTTCCCGAAATACCTTACAGCAGGCAGGCGTTGTGCGGGGCCGTCCACTCCCGCGAGGCGCGCGGCAAGCATTTCAGCATAGTCGTGGCGGCGGAAGGCGCGGTGGACGAGGCGGGGGAGATGACGGTAGCCTCCACCGTCAAGGGCTCCACAGACCCGGTGCGCCTGGGCGGCATCGGCTACAAGCTGGCGGAGCTGATTTCAAATAATTGCAGCAGCGAAACCCGCGTCGTAGTGCTGGGACACCTTCAGCGCGGCGGCATCCCCACGGCCTATGACCGCTGGCTCGCCACCCGGTTCGGCGCGCACGCGGCGGAGCTTGTCGCGCGCGGCGGTTTCGGGCGCATGGTGCGCCTTGCCGGAACCGACGTGAACGACGTTCCCGTGGAGCAGGCCGTGGCGCATCTGCGCCGCGTAGACCCCGCCGGCGAGGAAGTGCGGGCGGCGCTCAGCGTGGGCACAAGTTTCGCAAGCAGCACTGTAAAATAGGAGACACTTATGGCGCGTGAAGAATTCGTATACGGGATGCACCCTGTGCTGGAAATTCTTAGCTCCGGCAAAAGGCGCGTCTGGCAGCTTTTCACGGATAAAACCAAAAAAGGCCCGCAGATGGACGCGCTGGCCCGCGCGGCCAGCAAGCGCGGCATAGGGCTGACCCGCGTTGACGGAAAGGATATAGACCGCATGGCGCCGCGCGGCGCTAATCATCAGGGCGTCATTTTGAAAACTGAAAGTTTCGCCGCGATGAGCCTGCAGGACGCGATTCTTTCCGAGCAGGATATCAAAAACGCCGTCTGGCTGGCCATTGACGAGGTGACGGACCCGCAGAACCTCGGCTCCATGCTCAGAAACGCGGCCTGCCTCGGCGTCTCGACAGTGGTGCTGCCGTCGCGCCGCACCGTGGGCATAACGCCGACGGTGTACAAGGCGGCCTCGGGCGCGCTCGAGCACCTGAAAATCGCCGAGGTGGGCAATCTCAACCAGACGATGATGGAGCTCAAGGACAAAGGCTTCTGGATTTACGGCGCCGAGATGAGCGGCAAGCCGCTAAACGAGGTGTCGTTTAACAGGCCGCTGCTGCTGGTGATGGGCTCAGAGGGAGAGGGTCTGCGCGAAAAAACATCCGCCCACTGCGACGAGCTTGTCTCAATCACGCAGCAAGGCGGGGTGGAAAGCCTCAACGCCGCCTGCGCCTGCGCGATATTGCTCTACGATATCCAATGCAAAACCGGCGCGCCGGCTAAAAAAGTCCGTTGACGGTTACCGTCGGTTGAGTTGCAGTTCGTCTATGCGGTATTTGCCGCGCGAGGTTGACAGGTAGTAGCCGCTGCGCGTTTTCTGGATGCGGTGCGAACTCAGAAAATCCGACAATTTGTCATAATCCTTATTGTCTTCCGCCGCAATGAGCCTGTCGGGCTTGGCGACGGCTTTGGCCAGCAGGGGGGGGGAATCGGCGGTTTCCACGCTTGAGAACGCCAGCGGTTTTTTTATCACGGCTTCGACCTGGCTTATTTCCCCGGCGGACAACGGATGCGCGGACGCCAGGCTTATCGGTTTTACATTTATCGGCAGCTTGCCGGCGCTTTTTTGCAATTCCTCGAACGCGAATTTGAAGCCGGTGGACAGGTTGTCCGTAGTCGCGTACGCCGTGCGCAACTCGCCCTGATAGACGGCGGATATCTCGTAGCGGGCGCTTTTTGAAAAAAGCAGCTGCCCGCGCCTTGCTTCCTGGCCCGTGTCGAAGATGTCCGAACTGTCTATCTCCTGCATCAAGTCCTTCACCAGCCGGCTTTTCACCGTGCCTGTCCTCACGACAGCCGGGTTCCTGAGCATGTTTATATAAAGCGTTTTGCCGTCCTGCGCGACATCGAGATACTCATAAGTGGTCCTGCCCTCCGGGAAAACGCGGATCCAGACCGCGGGCGCTTCCAGCGCTGAAGAAGGCGGATGCAGCGCCAGCGCTCCGCCGCACGGCCATGCCAGCGCGGCGCAGGCCGCTAAAACTGGTTT
The DNA here is from genome assembly GCA_028688475.1 of Elusimicrobiales bacterium. Lineage (GTDB taxonomy): Bacteria > Elusimicrobiota > Elusimicrobia > Elusimicrobiales > Elusimicrobiaceae > JAQTYB01. Next base: position 12,993 of record JAQTYB010000037.1, on the reverse strand, counting down.
CCAGCTGATTTGTTTGCGCATATATCATTCCCCCTTTATCTCTTTCCGCTGTTCCTTATAATCTGCTCGAACTCCGCTGCCGCTTGCGCCAGTTCCCCCGTGCCGCTTACAGTTTTGCCGTTGATGATGAAAGTCGGCGTGGAGTCTATGCCGCGTTTTTCGGCATAAGCGCCTTCGCGTTTTACCGCCGCGATTGCCTCCGGCATGGCGCGGCAGGACCGGAAAGCGGAGACATCCAGTCCGGTTTTACCCGCATAATCATCGAAGACTGCGGACGGATTTTCGGTTTTGGCCCAGTCCGGCTGGCCGGCAAACAGCGCGTCGGCGTACTCGAAAAATTTGCCCTGGCGGCCCGCGCAGTCCGCCGCCGCCGCCGCGGCGGCGGACCATTTGTGCATCGGCAGCGGGTTGTGGCGGAATGTTATCCTGATGGCGGCGGGATAAATCTCCTCCAGCCGCTTTAGAAACTCATTGGCTTTGCGGCAGGCGGGGCATTGCAAATCTGTGTATTCCTCGATGACAATCGGCGCGGCGGAGGGACCTTTCACACGCCAGCCGGGTCCCGGCGGCGCGGCGGCGCGCAGATGCCATAATAAGACGGCGCAACCCGCTGCCGCCGCAACGGCGGACAACGTCCATAACGCGGTTTTTCTGTCAATCGCCATGCCGTATCATCTCAATTATCTTGGCCGGGGAATGCGCGCCTTTTATGATGCGCATCGTTTTTGCTTCAATTTCCAACTCGCGCGCCACGACGGACAGCATGGCGGCGTTGGCCTGCCCGCGCTCCGCCTCGGCTTTCACCCAGACCTCGAAAGAATTCTGCGCGCGGCGCACGGTTTTCGCCGTCTTGCAGCCTGCGTGGACTTTGACTTTCACGTACCGGGATTGTGTCATTTGGCGAACAAACTTTTTGCCGTCATCTCCGGCGGCGGCGTTACGCCCAGCAGTTCCAGCACTGTGGGCGCGATATCGCCGAGTATTCCGCGCGGGCGCAGCTTTACCTGCGCCGCGTCCGGTCCGGCATAAATTAATTCCACGGTGTTGCAGGTGTGGGCGGTTTTTGGCATTTTGAGTTTTTCGTCCCACATTTCCTCTGCGTTGCCGTGGTCGGCGGTGATAAGCGCGCAGCCGCCCGCTTTAAGCGCGGCGTCCGCCACCTGTCCCGCGCATTTGTCCACCAGCTCTACGGCTTTCACGACGGAAGCGAAATTGCCGGTGTGGCCCACCATGTCGCAGTTGGCGAAATTGACCAGCACGAAATCGTACTTGCCGGAGAGAATCCGTTTCACCGTCTCCGCCGCGACTTCGGGAGCGTTCATCTCCGGGTGGTCGGCGTACGAGGACGGGTCGAATACGCCCTTGATTTCAACGCGGTCTTCGCCGGAATAGGGCTTTAGCATCTTGCCGTTGAAAAACGAGGTGACGTGCTTGAACTTCTGAGTCTCGGCTATGCGCAGCTGCTTCAAGCCGTTTTTGGCGAGCACTTCGCCCAGCAGGCTGCCCATCGAGGAATCCTCGTCCATCGGCGGCAGCGCGCTGAACTTGAACGAATCGTAATAGCGGGTGAGGCCGCAGTAGGCGATGTCGAATTTTTTCCAGCGCTTGCCGGGATAATCATCCTCGACGAACGCTTTGGTCAGCTCGATGGCGCGGTCCTGGCGGAAGTTGAAGTGGATGGCGGAGTCGCCGTCTTTCATGCCCGCGTAGCCGCCGATTATCGTGGGCGGCACATACTCGTCGGTCAGCGGCGAACCGTCGGGGCTTTTGCCTTCGTAGGCTGCGGTGACGGCCCCGGCGGCGGAGGCGGCTTTGAGGCCCTGCGCGCGCGTTATGGCGTTGTAGGCGGCGTCCACAAGGTCCCATTTTTCGCTGCGGTCCATGGCGTAATAGCGGCCTGTCACCGTGGCGATTTCGCCCGCGCCGGTTTCCTTTATTTTATTTTCCAGCGCGCGGATGTAGGTGAGCGAACTGCGCGGCGGCGTGTCGCGCCCGTCGGCGAAGAAATGGATGTAAATCTTTTTCACTCCGCGCGCGGCGGCGTGGCGCATTATGGCGAAAAGGTGCTCCTGATGCGCGTGCACGCCCTCGTCCTGCACAAGGCCCATCAGATGCAGCGCGGAGTTGTTTTTGAGGCAGTTTTCGACGGCGTTTTTAAACGGCGCGGCGGAAAAAAGCGAGCCGCCCTCTTTTGTGGCGTCCATGAGTTTTTTGAGTTCCTGCTCGACCACGCGGCCCGCGCCCATGTTGAGATGCCCCACCTCGGAGGAGCCCATGAATCCCGCCGGCAGCCCCACCGCTTCCCCCGCGGCATCCAGCACCGTGTGCGGATACCGGGCGAGATAAGCCGAGATGTTCGGCGTTTTTGCCGTCGAAACCGCGTTGTATTTTCCGGGCTTGCCCATCCCCCAGCCGTCACGCACGATAAGCACAACAGGTCGTTTAGCCATAGCTTCTCTCCGGTGTCCGCGTTTGGAAGTATCAGGTCATATTCTATAAAATTGCCGCCGCCGGTTGCGCTTTTCTCGTCGGAAAAAATATTTTCAAAAAGGGCCTTGACAAATTTTCGTTTCCGCTTATACTATGTGTGCGGACCGGAACACTTTCCGCGGCAACAAGCGGAACTGCCCAGCGCCCCATACGGGGAATCCGGTCCGGATGACTTAAAGCTGGTGTTGTTTGAAAACTTCCGCAGCAGTATTCAAATCGCCGGTTCACATCCGGCGGGCCCGTATGCCGCGCGCTTTTCGCGGCCCGGTGCCGGCGCTGTTTTTGGTTGCCGGCGGCCCGCTGGGTCAGCCCGAACGGTTTGCGCAGCGTGCGCGTATGAAGTCGGGACCGCTTCGGCGGTCGTTGCGCCCGCGGTGCGCTGCCCCGGTTATTGTCCGGCGTAATTGCGGTGATGTGTGGCGGTTGTCCGTCCGGTCCGCCGCGTCCGGCCCGTCAGGGGCTTCGGGGCGCGGCTCCGGCAGGGACGCCACGTCCCGCTTGCGGAATGGTCGGCCGCCCTGTGCGGCGCGCGAGCGCCGATGACGGCAGTTGTTTCCGGCGCGTTGGCGCCCTGGTGGTTCGGAGTTGCGGCTGACGAACAGGAGGGCAAGAGTAGTGTCAGATTATCGCTGAAACCCGGCTTGCGGTGACAAACCGTCACACGAGCCGGGTTTCACCTTTTCAGTATAACACCACGCTTTACTTGTGAAAAGCGTCCCGTCCGATATTTCCGGACGGGACGCTTTTTATGGCAATTTTCGGTCACGGGTTCATGTTCAGCGCGGAGTGGGCGAACACTTTGGCGTCGCTCATCATGTTTTCCAGAATGCAGTATTCGTTGGGCATGTGGGCGCTTTCGTCGAGTTTCGCGTACACCACGGCGTCGAATCCGGCGCGGCGCAGGTACGCGGCCACGGTGCCGCCGCCTATGCCGCGCGGCTTGCCTTTGTAGCCGTACACTTTTTTGATGCCGCCGAGTATAAGCTGCACCACCTCGCTTTCCGCCTTCGTCGCGGGCGCGGCCTGCTCTTTTTGAACGGGCTCGAAGGTGACAGTCACGCCGTGCTTTTTCTCCACCGCGGCCGCTATGGTTTTTATTTCCGCCAGCACGTCTTCCAGTTTGTAAACCGGCAGCACGCGGCAGTCCAGATAGAACACGTCGTCGCCGGGAATGGTGTTGATGTTGGGGACGTTGGCCTCTTTTTTAGTCGGCTCGAAGGTGCTTGTCGGCGGGTCGAAAAGCTTGTCCTTGACGTTGAATTTGCGGTAGAGCGCGCCCAGCCGGAAGGCGAGTTCGCTGGCCGCTTTGAAGGCGTTGTTGCCGAGCTTGGGCATGGAGGCGTGGCATTGCCGGCCCACGGTTTTTATTTTCAGCCAGAGTATTGATTTCTCCGCCACCTCCACCAGCTTGCCGTCCGCCGAGCCGCCGTCGGGGACCACGAAGATGTCGTTCTTGCCGAAAAGGTCCAGGCGGTTCTTTATAAGGTAATCAACGCCGTATTTGCTGCCGTTCTCCTCATCGGCGTTGAAAAGCAGCGCCACGTCGCACGGCGGGCGCAGGCCGGATTCCATCATGGCGCGCAGACACAGCAGGCCCGACAGCAGCCCCTGCTGGTTGTCTTCCACGCCGCGCCCGAAGATTTTCCCGCCTTCCCGGCGCACGATGTACGGGTCTCCCTGCCAGAGCGAGAGTTCGCCCGGGGGCACGATATCCGTGTGGCTCATTATCCAGAACGTCCTGGCGGAGGACTGGCCTTTGTAGCGGGCTATCAGGTTGGGGCGTACGCCGCCTTTGGCGCGGCTGTCCGGCGCGTCGGCGCGCAGAAACTGGTCGAACTTCAGTTTTTTCAGCTCGGCCTCGAGCAAAAGCGTTTTGTCCAGCTCGCCCTCTCCTCCGGCGTCCGGCGATATTGCGGGAATGGCGGAAAGCTTCGTCTGAAGCTCGACGGCGTAATCCAAGTAGCCGTCAATCCTTGCATTTATCTGCTTTAACATGGCAAACCTCCTGTTGCTGCACCAGATTATAGCTTAAATTGATATATTGGTTAGGTGAAACCGCAATACCATATAGCCGCCTCCGCGGCCGCCGCGGGCGCGTTGTACTGGTGGACCAAATCCGCCGCGCCGGCGGCCGGCTGCCTCGGAGGCGGCATACTGCTGGATTTGGACCACGTTGCCGATTTTATCGTTTTCTCCGGCGAAAAATTCACCGTGCCGGACTTCCTGTCCTGGTGCAACGACGTCCGCTGGAAAAAAGTCACGCTGTTGCTGCATTCCTACGAGCTGTTCGCCGTTTTCGCCGCCTGGACGCTGGCCCGCGCGGGCGCGGAGACGAACGGCGGCCTGTTCCTGCACGGCGCGCTTGCCGGCGCGGGACTGCACATGCTGATGGACCAGTTCGGCCACAATCTGGTGCCGCGCAAGCGCGACGTGTCGCCCTGGTTTTATTTCCTTACGTACCGGCTGCTGCACGATTTCTCGCGCGAGAAACTGCTCAAGCAATAGATGCCGCTTCCTCAATCACAAGGGGGGGATATGACAAAAATCGCACTGTTGGCCGCGTTATTACTTGCGCCGGCGGCAAAAGCCGCGGATTTGCAGGTGGTTTCCAATTCGCCGTCGGGGCAAAGCCCGCGGAATATCACGCAGATAACCGCGACATTCAACCGGCCAATGGTCAGCCTCACCGCTCCCGCGCAGTCCGGCGAATATTGTCCGGTCGAGATAACCCCGCCGCTCAAGGGCCGCTGCCGCTGGATGGGCACGCAGACGCTTTCGTTCGAGCCGGAATCCGCGCTTGATATCGCCACGCTTTACAAGGTCAAAATACCCAAAGGCGCCAAATCGCAGGTTTACGGCGACGCGCTCCCCGCCGATTACGAATGGAGTTTTGAGACGCTCCGCCCTCAACTGCTGGAAAGCAAACCCTCAGCCGGACAGCAATGGATAGACCTCGATGCCACGCTGTTCGCGCGTTTCAACCTGCCCATGCAGCAGTCGCGCATGCGCGATTTCGTCGTTTTGGAGGAACGCGACGCGGAAGGCAAAATATCGGATATTTCCCTGGGCGTGCGCCACGCCGCCGCCGAAGAGATAAAAACGCTCTGGGGCGGGTACAGCTACGAGCAGGACCCCGCTTATTCCACCTCCTCCGTCATGGCTTTGAAACCGTATCGCCGGCTTAAAAAGGACTGCGCCTACCGGCTTGTCTTCAAAAAAGACCTGCCCGCCGAAACCGGCGGCATCGGCCTTGCCGCCGAGCGCGTCGTCGAGTTCAAAACCTGGCGCGCTTTTGGTTTCGCTGGCGTCGCCTCCGCGCAGTGCCTGCCGGGCGATTCCGGCGTGAAGTTCACCAATCCTGTGGCTTATTCCGAATTGCTCAGGAACCTCTCCGTAGAGCCTGCCGTTGCGATTACGCAGCCGAAAGACGACTGGCAAGCCAATTCCACCGGCAGCGAGCAGCCGAGCGAAGGCGTCGTCTACCAGCCGCTGCCGGACGTGGGCTGGAGGCCGGGCGCGGTTTTCAAATTCAAGCTGTCCGGCAATTTGCGCGACGCTTACGGCAACGTCCTCGGCAAAGACACGGAATTCTCCATAACCGCCGGCGATTACTGCCCCGCCATACGCATGTCCGGCGGATTCGGGATTGCGGAGAGCTATCTCAAGCCCAGACATCCCGTCACGGCGATAAATATCCCCGCCGTTGCGCTCGCTAAAATGCTCGTGCCGGACGATGATATCATCCCGCTCTACGCGAAAATGGAGAAGGCGAACCCTTCCGACAAGCTGGAAATTCCCGCCGGAGCGGAGAAATTATGGCGGCCCGCCGACAAGCCCAATGCGAGCTTCAAAACATTCGCCGACTTGTCGCCCGCGCTGCCGCCGGGCGGAGGCGGCACGGTGTTTGTGCAGTTGTCCGACAATGAAGGCAAGTGGCTGCGCGCGCTCGACAACGTAACCCGCGTCGGAGTGACGCTCAAGACCTCGCCGGACGCCGTGCTGGTGTGGGCGAGCTATCTCAAAACCGGCGCGCCCGCGCCGGGGAAGCCGGTCGAAATCCGCGGCAATTTCAACAAAATACTCTGGCGCGGTCTGACGGACAAGGACGGCTTCGCGCTCGCGCCCGGCTGGGGGCGGCTGGGCCTGGCGGGCGCCAACCGCTGGGAAAGGCCGCGCCTGTGGGCCTTCGTGAAAGACGGACAGGGCACCGCCGCGCTGGCCAGCGATTTTCGCGGCGGCATAGAGCCGTGGCGGTTCAACATCCACTCCGAATTTTCCCCCGCCGCGCGGCATTACGACGGATTGTTCTACGCCGAGCGCGGCGTCTACCGCCCCGGCGAGGCGGTCAACCTCAAGGCGGTTTTGCGCAGGCTCGATAGCGGCGACTGGAAATACCCGGACCTGCGCGCCGTGCAGGTTGCCATCAGGGACGCGCGCGGGACCGAGGTTTACAAGAGCACGCTGCCGGTGTCCGCTCTGGGCTCTTTCGATTTGTCGTACACCGTCGGGGAGAACGCGCCGACCGGCGGCTGGGAGGCCGTCGCGACGGAAATGCAGCCCGCCGGAACGGGCGCCAAACCCGCGGGCGCGCAGTGCGAAGGCGGCGAGTGCCCCGATTATTCCCACGACCCCTCGTCGGGCGGATTGCGGCTGAGCGCCTCTTTCCGCGTGGAGGCGTTCAAGCCGGCGCTTTTCGAGGTGAAGCTGACGCCGGACGCGACGCAGTATTTCCAGCGGGACGCGTACAGGATTTACGCCGAGGGCTGGTATCTCTACGGCGCGCCGATGGCGGACGCGCCGGCGGACTGGAAACTGCGCTTTGAAAACGGTTATTTCGCGCCGCCCGGCTGGGACGGGTTTTCGTTCGGCCGCTACGAAACCAGCCCTCAACTGCCGGGCCTCGCCTCCGGCGCGGCGAAGCTGGACGCGTCGGGCAGGGCGGTAATAGAGACGAAACTGCCGGAAATAAACTCCGGCTTCCCGCTAGCCGCTATATTTGAAGGCTCCGTCACCAGCCCGGAGCGGCAGAAACTTTTCTCCCGCAAGGAGGCGGTTGTCCATCCGTCCGAGGTCTATGTGGGCGTAAAGCGCGTCCCGCGCGATGAAGCGGACGCTATAAGGTCCTATTATTTTACGGAAAAGGGCAAACTTTTGACGCTGCTGCTGGCGGCGGTCCGCTACGACGGCGCGCCCTCCTCCGGCACGGCGCTTGATTGCGCGCTCAGCCGCCGGGAGACGCTCAGCGTCCAGCGCGCGGGCGTGGCGGGCAGGCTGGAATGGGTGAACGATACACGCAATGTCGAGATAACCACCTTCACCGTCGTTTCCTCCTCGTCGCCGTATGCCTGGGACTATATGCCGGACAAGCCGGGCGCATATTCCCTCGACATTCAGGCGGCGGACGCAAAAGGAAGAATTTCCCGCACGGAGTACCGTTTCGACGTGTCCGGCGAAGGCGAGGCCTGGTGGGAGCGCAGGGACAACGACATCATAGAGCTTCTCGCCGATAAAGACAAATACAAGCCCGGCGACACGGCGAAAATAATGGTCAAATCCCCTTATTCCAGAACCCGCGCGGTTGTCACTGTCGAACGCGAGGGCGTCCTGGAGCGCGGGCTGGTCTGGCTCAACGGCGGCGCCGATTACATCACGGTGCCCATAAAAGACGCGCACGTCCCCAACATCTACGTCGGAGTGATGCTGGTGCAGGGCCGTTCGGCGGAAAACAAGTTCGACGACGAGGGCCTTGACCTCGGCAAGCCGCAGGCTAAGTTCGGCTATGTCAGCCTCAACGTGGACCCGGGCGGCAGGCGCCTGTCCGTTTCAGTGGAAACCGATAAAAAAGAGTATCGCCCCGGCGGCGAAGTGACGCTGCGCCTGAAAACCGCGCGGCAGGGCGGCGCGCCGGAATCCGCCGAACTCGCCGTGGCCGTGGTGGACGAGGGAGTGCTGGCGCTTACGGGATATGGCACGCCGGATATGTTCGGACCGTTCTACGGCGCGCGCCCGCTGCAAATCCAGACGGCGGATTCGCGGCTGTTCGTCATCGGCCAGCGCAATTTCGGCGAGAAGGGCGAAAGCCGCGGCGGAGGCGGCGCGGGCGGGCTGGCGCTGTCCGGCGTGGACCTGCGCGCCAAATTCGTGCCCACCGCCTGCTGGAATCCGTCGGTGAAAACCGGCGCTGACGGCAAAGCCGAGGTCAAATTCACACTGCCGGGCAACATCACGCGGTTTCGCGTGATGGTTACGGCGCATTCCGAAAAGCTGTTCGGCTCCGGCGAGGCGGGTTTCACCACAGCCAAGCCGCTGGCGCTGCGGCCCGCCCTGCCGCGCTTTGCGCGGCCCGGCGACGCGTTTTCCGGCGGGGTGATAGTCAGCAACTATACCGGCGCGGCCTCGACCGTCACGGTGACGGTGGAACCGTCGGGCGACGCGCTGCGCGTCGGCGAGGGCTGGCTGCGCGAGGTTTATCTGCCGCGCGGCGGCTCTAAAGAAATCGCCTGGGACATGTCCGCCGTCCGCCGCGGCGCGGCGAGCCTGCGCTTCAGGGCGGCATCCGGCGCGCAAACCGACGGTCTTGAATGGCCGCTCAAAGTCATTGAAACGGAGCAGCCGCAAACCGGCGCGACCGGCGGCGTGACGGAAAGTTCAGTCGCCGAAACGGTGGAAAAGCCGAAAACTCCGGTTTCCGACGCGCAGGTGGAAATAACCATGTCCCCGACAGCGTTCTCGCGCCTCAAAGAGAGCGTCCGCTTTCTCGCCGAATATCCGTACGGCTGCCTTGAGCAGAAGCTCTCCGGAATAATGCCGGCGCTGGCGGGCGGCGAACTGGTTTCGGAGTTCGGCCTCGGCGACACGGCGTACTGGACTCCGCTGGCGCAAAAAACGCTGGATTCGCTGGCGGATTACCAGCATCCCTCCGGCGGTTTCGGCTACTGGGCCGGCGATTCCCGTCCGGACCCGTATCTCACCGCCTACGCGCTGGACGCCGTAAATATGGCGGAGCGGGGCGGCTGGTGCGTGGATAAAACAGTCTCCGGCAAAGCCGCAAAGTGGCTGGCGGACTGGCTGGACGCGCAGCGGCAGTGGGCGTATCCCTACAGCCAGGCGGAGGTTTACGCCGCGCGCGCCTACGCGCTTTACGCTCTGGCCGTGAACGGCGACAGCAGGCCGGGCCTGTTCGCGCAGTTGTACGCGGTTCGCGGCCAGCTGCCGCTCGGCGCCAGGGCGTGGCTGCTCAAAGCCGCGCCGTACATGACCAGCGCGGAGGAAACGCAAAAAAGCCTCGCCGCCGAGCTGCTGAGCCTCGCCAAAATAGCGCCGCAATCGCTGCATTTCGAGGATTCAGACGGACTCGCGCTGCCCTGGCTGCACGAGTCCGCGGCTAAAACCACCGGCGTGTGCCTTGAGGCGCTGCTGTCCGGCGGCAACGGCTTTGCGGGCGATGAAAAGGCCGCGCGCTGGCTGCTGGACGAACAGAAAACCGGCGGACGCTGGCGCACCACGCACGAAAACGCGGCTGTGGTGCGCGCTCTCGCCGCGTTCCACCGGCTCCACGAAAAGGGCGGCGGCGCTTTTTCCGCCTACGCCTTCTCGGAACCGGACGGGCAGCGCAAGCTGTTATGGGCGCAGGAATTCGTTGACCGCAAGCCTGATTCCGACTCGCGCCGGTTCAGACTGGACGTTCTCTCGGGCATCTCGGATACGGCGAAAATAATATTCACGAAGTCCGGCCCGGGGCGGCTTTATTACGGCGTCTCGCTGAGATACACTCCGGCATCATATGAAGCCAAAGAGTGGGAAGGCTTCGAGATTGAGAGGAAAATCGAGCCGCTCAAAAGCGGCGGCGCGCTCAAGGCGCCGGAACGCGCAGTGGTGACGCTCACCGTCCGCACGAAGCAGGACAGGCCGTTTGTGGCGCTTACCGACCGCCTGCCCGCGGGGTTCGAGATTGTGGACCCCAGTTTCGCGGTGGAAAGCGGCGAAGACGCCGTTTCGCTGCGCAAGGCGGCGGGCGGGCGGGAATGGTGGGGCGGTTTCGCGCGCCATGAAATATACGACGATAAAATCATGGCGTTCGCCGACTACCTGACGGCGGGCGAGCATAAATATTCCTATCTCGTGCAGGCCGTCACGCCGGGCAAATTCTCGCTGCCGGCGGCTTATGTGGAGCAGATGTACGAACCGGAGGTTTACGGCAGAACCGCGTCAGGCAATGTGGAAATCGGCAGGTAAATTTTCATTGGCGCTGCTATCGGCGGCGGCCCTGCCCGCGTGGGGAGCCGCCGCCGCGCCGTCCGCCTGCTCGGTCAAAATACTCGACCGCTACGGCGGCGAGCTGCGCGTTTTCACTTCCGGCGCGCGGGAATATTGCGAACCGGTGACGCTGGACCGCGTTTCGCCGTGGCTTGTGCTGGCCACCCTTGCCGCCGAGGACAAGCGTTTTTTCGACCATTCCGGCGTGGACGCGCGCGCCGCGCTGCGCGCCCTGTGGCAGAATGCGCGGGCGGGCGCCACGGTGTCCGGCGCGTCCACGATAACCCAGCAGCTTGCGCGCGCGCTGGAGCCGCATGAGAAGACGTTTTTCGCCAAGCTCGGCGAGATGTGGGCCGCCGTCCGGCTGGAGCGCAAAAAAAGCAAGCGCGAAATTTTAGAGGAATACTTTAACGCCGTTTCCTACGCCAATTCCGCGAAAGGCGCGCAATCGGCCAGCGAACTCTATTTCGGCGCGGCCGCGGATTCTCTTTCCCCCGCGCAGGCCGCCCTGCTGGCCGGCATTCCCAAATCGCCGCGGAAATATAACCCTCTCAGACATCCCGATAACGCGGCGAGACGCCAGCGCATAGTCCTGCGCCGCATGCTCGACGCGGGATATCTTGACGAGGAGCTTTACCACCGTGCGCTCGCAGAAAAAACCGTCATCCGCCATGCGCAAAAGCCTTTCGCCGCGCCGCAGTTTTCGCTTTACGCGCTGCGCCGCGCGCGGGAGGGCGATTGCGCCGTGAAAACCGCCATAGACCCGGTTTTGCAGGAGCATTTCCAGCGGCTTTTGCGCGCGCATGTCGCCAGGCTCGCCGCCAGCTCGGCGACAAACGGCGCGCTGGTGGCGCTCGACAACCGCACCGGCGAAGTGCTGGCGTGGGCCGGTTCGGCGGATTTTTCCGATGCGGAAAACGGCGGGCAGATTGACGGCGTCACGGCGCTGCGCCAGCCGGGGTCTGCGCTCAAGCCGTTTGTTTACGCGCTGGCGGTGTCAAAAGGCTGGAAAACCACGGACCGTCTGGACGATTCGCCCGCGTTTTTTTCCGGCGGTTTCGCGCCGAAAAATTACGACGAGACTTTTCACGGAAAAGTGTCCCTGCGCGAAGCGCTGGCCTGCTCCTATAACGTGCCCGCCGTCCGTGTTGCCGCCGCGCTGGGCGCGGACAGGGTGCTGGCGCTGCTCAACGATTTCGGTTTCACGTCGCTCAAGGGTTCCGCGGAAAAATACGGCCTCGGCATCAGCCTCGGCGACGGCGAGGTTACGCTGCTTGAACTGGCGGCGGCCTATTCCTCGCTGGCGCGCGGAGGAGTCCGGCTGGAGCCGCGTTTTACCATGGACGGGCCTCCGCCGCGCGGATTGCGCGTGCTGGACCGGCAGAGCGCGTACATCATCACGCATATTCTTTCCGACAATCACGCCCGCGCGCGGGCGTTCACGCTCAATTCGCCGTTCAATCTGCCGTTCGCCTTCGCCGCCAAGACCGGCACCAGCAAGGATTACCGCGACAACTGGGCCGTCGGCTATACTCCCGACTGGACCGTGGCGGCCTGGACGGGGAATTTCAGCGGCAAGCCCATGCGCAGGGTATCGGGCATAACCGGCGCGGGGCCGATGCTGGGTGACGCCGCCGCGTTCCTGTATTCCAAACGTCCCTCTGGCGGGTTTCCGGTCCCGCCCGGCGTGAAGTTCGTGGAAATATGCCCTGAATCGGGAAAACTGCCCGGTCCGTATTGCCCCGCGGCGGCGCTGGAGGTTTTCAACTCAAAGTATCTGCCCTCTGAAAACTGCGATATCCACATTCCGCCGCAGCCCGCCGCCGCGAAACCGGCGAAACAGGGCTTGCGTCCCATAGTGGATTTTCCAAAGAAGGGCGATGTGTTCAAAATAGACCCGTCCGCGCCGCGCGCCGCGCAGGCGCTGGTTTTCAGGGCGCAGAACCTTCCCGGCGGGGCGACTCTGCAATGGATGGTGGATTCCAAACCGGCGGCGGGCGGGATATGGCAGCTTAAGGCCGGCGAACACCGCGCGCAGGTTTCTTTGGAAAAAGAGGGGGGAGTTCTCCGCTCCCGCGCCGTAAAATTCACCGTATTGGAATAAACGCGCGGAATAAGCGCGTTGTCGCGATTTTTTTAAAATGTCATGGTAGCGTTTTATAGAAATGTCATGGTTGAAGTGCTAAAACGGCTCTTTACGCCGCAAGGCGGAGGGGCCAACAATGGAGCTACTGACCATGAGCAACC
>JAQTYB010000122.1 GCA_028688475.1 Elusimicrobiales bacterium | reverse complement strand
CGATGTAGTTGCATGGTTTTCGCTCTTTTGCCGACGTGGCGTCGACGAGAATATTATATTTTATGCGCGGCTATTTGGGGAATAGCTGTTTTTAAGGAATTTTCAGACGTTTCGCAACAGGCTCTTGTACCGAATCTGCTTCGCCCTTTTTCGTCTCGGTTCTCGCTATCAACTGCGCTTTCCGGGTTAGCGTTTTTCCGTCGGGAATTTAATCCTGTCGCGCAGCGCCGCGAGCCAGGCTAAGGGAAGCATAAGCAGCCACAGCGGGCGCGCGGGGAGCGGAAGATTTTTATATTGCTCCGCAAGGCTTATTCCCGCAAGCAGGGAAAATCTGCCGTAATGCAGCGCCGAGCGCAGAAAATGCGCCGGATTGTAAAAAAACCAGCCCATTTCATTTTTCAATATGCCCGCGTGCCAGAGCCGATGGGTATGCATTATCTGCGCCGGCGGCATCGTCAGGGTAAGCTGGTCTGAAGTTTTTTTAGGCTCGAGCCAGTAAATCCGCAGCACTTCGTTTATATACCGTGTTTTATATTTCCGCGCGATGGCCGACCAGACGACGCCTTCGGGCACGAATTTCCCCGGCATATCGGGAAACGGGAATTCCTTCATGACGTCCGTCCGCTGAAATCCCCATTTCTCGCCGCGGATGCCGTATCTGTACCATATCTCCAGCGAATCGGAATCTATGAAATCCCTGTCCAATTTCCGTCCGATGATATGCCCGTGCTGGTCTTTGCAAAAGGCGGTGACGGCTGAAAACTTCGGTTTCAGTTCATCAGGGATATTGTCCCAGTGGTATTTGAATCTCTCGAGGGCGTTCGGAACAGCTTCGTCGTCGGAATCCAGCGTGAGGAAAAACCCGCCCGCGGCGAGCGCGACGGCCTGATTGCAGGCTTTATGCTTGCCGTAGCCGGGGCTTGCGTAATAGCGGACTGGAAAATCCGCCTCGGCGGCCCATTGCGCCACAAACTCTTTCGTATTATCGCCCTGCCCGGTGTCTATCACCAGCCATTCAAAATCCCTGAAAGTCTGCGCTTTGAGGCTGTTGTAGACCCGCGGCAGCGTGCGCGCCCTGTTGTATGTGGCCGTAAAAACGGTGAAGGTATGTTTGTATGGCATATGTGTCCACCGGCACTAAGGCGCCGGTACTAAGGCGTCGCGCATATCGCGCAATTTAAGCTATTATAAACAATACGGAACGATTGCGGTATTGTTGCAGGTCTAGTGGAGAGCGCACGACAGTGGTTCCAAAACTGAGCATTTGCATACCTACCTATAATCGGGCGCAGCAGCTTGAAGCCTGCCTCCGCGCCATCACCGCCCAAGCCGCGGAATTGCCCGCCGGAGAGTTGGATATACTGATTTCCGACAACGCCTCGCGGGATGGCACGAAGGCTCTGGCGCGCCGGTTCGCGGATAGCCATCCCTTCATAAAATACTTCCGGTGGGATACCAACACCGGTTCCAGGCATAATGTGCTTTCCCTGCCCCCTAAAGCCCGCGGGAAGTTCTGCTGGATATTCGGCGATGACGATATTGCCAAGTCCGGCGCGCTGCGCAAAGTGTTCCGATTGTTGAACTCCCGGCCCGATACCGCGCTTTTTTACATCAACTACGAGAATGATGTTGACGGCTCCGCTCCCGTGCGGCTGGCGGAGGATTTGAGCTTTGCCAGCGGACGCGAATATATAGATTACGGTCTGAAGCATTTCTCCCCCGATGACTGGGACTCGCTGAAATTCACCTTTCTGACCTCGCTGATTTTCCGCACGGAATACTGGCTGGCCGTGCCGGACCGTGAAAAGTTTGAGGAGCGCGCCTCTCCAAACGCCTTCGTAGTGCTGTCGCTGATAAAAGACAGGCCGGTTTATCTGGCCGCCGAGCCGCTGATTATCCAGAAAACCGGCAGTTTCAATTATCAGGAAGGCCGGCACAACAGCCTCAACCTTTACAGAGACTGGGCCCGCACGTATAATTTTATCGGCGGTCTTTATTGCCGCAGACTGCCTTTCTTCCTGCTAAGCCTGCGGCTTTATTACGTGACGGCCAAAGAGCGGCTTAAATCTGAATTTCCGCTCATCAAAAAAATGCTGGACGCACTGCGGAGAACGACAGGGGGCGCCCATGCCGTTTGCTGAAGCCGGACTTGAAAAGCTCGCCAGGGAAACAAGAAAAACGCTGTTGCTGCTGCATTCGCGGGCGGGCACTTCGCATATAGGCTCCGCGTTTTCCTCGGTGGAAATACTGGTTTCGTTGCACAACGGCATTCTGGCGAAGGAAGACGTATTCATACTCAGCAAGGGGCACGCCGCCAGCGCTTTGTACGCCGTCTGGGACAGTTGCAAAATCGGCGGTGCGCCGCTTGACGGCTATTGCCGCGACGGCGGCGTTCTTCACGGGCATCCCGACCGGCTCAGGTGTCCCGGCGTTGCCGCTTCCACGGGCTCGCTGGGGCACGGAATCCCGATAGGCGCGGGAATCGCCTTCGCCAGGAAGCGCGACGCCAAAAAAGGAAGGATTTTCGTTCTGGCCAGCGACGGCGAGTTGCAGGAAGGCTCCGTATGGGAGGCCGCGGCCTCCGCCGGCAGGCTGGGGCTGGACAATCTTGCGGTGATAGTGGACGCCAACGGGCTCCAGGCGTTCGAGCACACGGAGAACATAATGCCGTTTTCCACGCTGGAGCCGAAATTCCTGGCTTTCGGCTGCGCGGTTGAAACGGTTGACGGGCACGATTTCGGGCAGTTGGCAAAAGCTCTCGGCGCCGTGCCGTTCGCTCCCGGAAAACCGTCGGTGATACTGGCCAAAACGGTCAAGGGAAAGGGCATAAAGGAATTCGAGGGAAAACTGGAGTGGCATTATAAATCGCCCGCCGCCGCCGATTTGGAAAGATATCTGCTGGAACTGGAAGAAACGTAACATGCGCGCCGCATTCGCCAAAACCCTGCTCGGACTGGCCGAAAAGAATCCCGATATTTTTTTATTGACGGGGGATTTGGGCTTTTCCGTCTTCGAGGAATTCAAAGCGCGGTTTCCGCTGCGTTATCTGAACTGCGGCGTGGCGGAGCAGAATATGCTGGGCATGGCCGCCGGCATGGCGCTGGAGGGTAAAACGGTTTTTGTGTATTCGATAATACCCTTCCTTCTCTACCGCGGGCTTGAGCAAATACGCAACGATATGTGCTATCAGCGATTGCCGGTCAAACTGGCGGGGGTCGGTTCGGGGCTGGCTTACGGCACAGCGGGCGGGAGCCATCACGCGGTGGAGGATATCGGCGTGATGACCTCGCTGCCGGATATGGCTGTTTTCGCGCCGGGCGACCCGCTTGAAGCCGCCAGACTGACGGAATTCTCGCTTTCGCTTGAGACGCCCTGTTACATAAGGCTTAATAAAGCGGGCGACGCTGTCGTGCACACGACGGAAACGATAGCCGCGCTGGAGCCGGGCAAACCGGCGAAAGTGTTCGGCGGCGCAAGCCGCAATGTCATATTCGCGGTCGGCAACATGGTGCCGGAAGCGGTGGAGACCGCGAAACTGCTTAAATCCAGAGGCAGGGAGTTTTCGGTTTACAGCGTCCACACGCTTAAACCTCTTGACGAGGAAAGTATCGCCGGAATTTTGAGAAGCAGCGCCGTCGTCGCCACCATCGAGGAGCATGCGGCGCGCAACGGCCTTTTTTCGGCCATAGCCGGCGTTGCCGCCAAAAACTGCATCCGCGCCGCGATTTACGCCTCGGCTTTGCCGGATTCATATTCCCATGAAGTCGGCTCCCGGCAGTATTTGCGCCGGCTGTACCGTCTGGACCGGGACTCGCTGGCGGAGAAACTATACGCTGTCAAAGAGGGGGGCTGATGAGTGAGTTCGCCAATCCGGTTATTTCCGGCGATATCCGCCGCATAACCGCCGTCGCCGGCATTCCCTGGTCCGCGCTGGAAGGCAAGCGCGTGCTGGTAACCGGCGCGGGGGGATTCATACCGTCGTATATAATCAAAACGCTGCTGTTTCTAAACGAAACGCGGTTCTCGCGCAAAATTGAAATTCTGGCGCTCGCGCATGACGCGCGCCGGGCGCGCAAGCGTTTTGCCGCTGACGCCGGCGGCGGCGATATGGTTTTCCTCCGCCAGACGCTGTCTTCACCGTTGAAAATAAAAGGCCCCGTGGATGTCATCATACACGGCGCCAGCTACGCCAGCCCCGCCTATTACGGTTCGGACCCCGTAGGCACGCTTGAGCCCAATGTCATCGGCACCTGCGAACTGCTCAAACTCGCCCGCGAAAAGAAGACTCAGGCGTTCCTTTTCATCAGCAGCGCCGAGATTTACGGGAAAACCGCCGTCGGGACGAAGCGGCTTTCCGAAACAGTGTCAGGGGAGCTGGACCCGCTGGAACTCCGCTCCTGTTACGCCGAAAGCAAACGGATGGGCGAGACGATGTGCGTTTCCTGGCGGGCGCAATACGGCGTCCCCGTCAAAATCATGCGGCTTTTCCATACCTACGGTCCGGCGATGAAGCTCAACGACGGCAGGGTGCATTCCGATTTCTTCGGCAATGTCGCGGCGGGGCGGGACATTGTTATGAACAGCGACGGTCTCGCCGTCAGGTGTTTCTGCTACATATCGGACGCGGTTGCCGGCGCTTTCGCCGTGCTGCTGAAAGGCGCGCCCGGCGAGGCTTATAATATCGGCAATCCCGAAGGCTGCGTCAGCATCGCGCAATTTGCGAGGCTGCTTGTAAAGCTTGCGCCCGCGGGAAAGCTCAAGGTTGTGATGAACGCGAACGGCGGCAAAACGGGCTATATAAAAAGCGGGATTGCCTGCCAGATTCCCGACATTTCCAAAGCGGAGAAGCTGGGATGGAAACCGGTTGTTTCGCTTGAAGAGGGCTGCAAAAGGACTATGGCGGCGTTGCGTTCCCGCTGAGTTTTCCGCGCAGCAGTTTTATGGCGCTGTGCAGTTCCTCGGTTCCGGTTGCGTAAGACAATCCCCCGTAAACCGCCAGA
>JAQTYB010000036.1 GCA_028688475.1 Elusimicrobiales bacterium | reverse complement strand
TATCTCCTGGCGCACGCGGCGGAAATCCACGCCCAGGTTGGTTAGCACCTGCGCCGCCACGCCCTCGCCCAGCGCCACAAGGCCCAGCAGTATGTGTTCGGTGCCGACATAGTCGTGGTTGAGGCGATTGGCCTCCTCCTGCGCTATGAGAATCACTTTTTGGGCTCTGTCGGTGAATCGCGTGCTCATAAAATACCCCGTGTGCTGCGAGAAAATATGAAAATCAGGCTTGCCGCCTCAGGGTATTTTGCCGTCCGGCCCTCAAGCGGCTTCGCGCGAAAAACGGCAATCAGCCGTTGCGCGGTTCGCACTAAATCATATACTATAACTACCACAATGCGCAAGCAGTCCAAAGCAAGGGAGGGATAATGAAAATTTCGATATGCGCGGCCATAGCCGCGCTGTTGCTGTCTCCGTGCGCCGCGTTCGCGCAGGCGCAGCCCGCCGCCGGCGAAGCCGCCGGCCAGCCAGCCCGAAGCCAGGTTTCAAAGCACCGCGCCCAGCGCGCTGCCAGGCACAAGAAACCCGCCGCGGCCACGGTTGCGCAAGCTGCGGCTCCGGCGGAAAAAACGCAGGCTGAAACCGCGGTCAAACCGGAAAAATCCGCGGACAGGCCCGCGGCGAAAGATAAAACCGCCGACGAAGGCGGTTTCTCGGGCGTTATGGTGATGGACGTGCAGGAACCTTACGAGCCGCCCAAACCGCCGAAAAAAATAAAAAAGCGCGCCGCGCCCGCGGCGGAGAGCGCCGAGGAAAATGAAGCGGTTGCGGAGACGGTGGAGCAGTCGCCGGACGCCGCCATGTCCGCCGAAGACAATGCGGCGGACGATTCGGAAGCGAAACCTGTTCCCCCGCCGGTGAAGCGCCGTGCGAAACCCGCGCGCCATCCGGCCCCAAAAGCGGAAACTGACGAAACGGAACCCCCCGTTGACGACAACGCCGGCGACAGCGGCCAGACCGCCATAGCTCCCGACAGTAAATAGTCTATTGGAAGAAATTTGGGTTGAACGCCGCGCTCAGCGTGAATTTTTGCATCGTCTGGTTGAGCGCGCCGGCGGGCTGGAAGCCGTAATCGAACCCCACGCCTTTCCATTTGAGCCCACCGCCGGCGGTGAAAGCCAGCTCGCCGGCGACGCGCTTTATCCCGCCGCGCACCGCCAGCATTCCCCAGGTATATTCAAAGCCCATGCCGCCGTCGAGTTCCGCCTCGTCGCGCGGTTTGCGCACATCAGCGCCGAGGAGAATGTCTCCCGCCTCGCCGCCCCATTCGCTCAGGCGGATTTTAGCGCCTATTCCGGCGTATAAAAATTGCGGCAGCGGGTCGGCCTCGCTTATGTAGCGGAGGCCGCCGCTTGCGTTTTGCACGCCCGCGCTCAATGAAAGGCCGTCGTCGGGCGCTTTAAGCATGATGCCCGCGTCGTAAGTGAAAGCGCTGTCCGAGTATGCCTCCGCCAGCTTGCTGTTGACGCGCTTTATCTGTCCGCCCGCATACAGCCAGTCGGCTACGGCATGGCCCCAGCCGAGCGCCAGCGCGGAATCTTGCTGCAAAACCACCTGGCGGCTGCTGCCGTCGAGCTCGTTGATTTCCTCGCTGCCGCTGTCGTAGCCGAGATAGCTGACGCTGAACACGCCCCACTCCCCGGCATTGAGCGCCGTGGAGATGAAATTGTATTTGCTGGTGTTGTCGAGCCCCGTCCACAGCGATACGGCGGCGTTTGCGTTGGGAATCCCGCCCAGTCCCGCCGGATTCAAAAACAGCGCGCCGAGGTCGTTGTCGAGCGCGGTGGTTATGCCGCCCATGGCGAACATCCGCGCGGTGGGCTCGCTGCGCAGGAAAAGCGCGGAATTGGCGCCCGCGCTCCCGGCCCGGGCCGGAGCGGACGCAAACAGCGCGGCGAACAGCAGAAATGAACTTTTCATGGTCTATTTTACGACCAGCACCCGCTTGGTAAGCTGCAATCCCGGCCCCTCGATTCTGACAAAATAGATGCCCGACGCCACGGTCGCGCCGTCCTGGTTTTTGCCGTCCCAATAGTCGGAGCCGGGGGTCTCGCTGCGGTAGCCGTCGAAAACCGTGCGGACGAAGCGTCCGTCGGGGTCGTAAATTTTAACGGTCAGGTGCCCCGGGGCGTTGAGCCCGACGGTGATTTGAGCGGTTTCGCCCAGCCTGGGCTTGAATATGCCGTGGAAAATCTTCGCCATCGCGACATGCGACGCGGTGTTGACAGACACTCTGTTGAGTTCGTACGCCGCGTCCGTCTCGGTTGACAGCTTGACCTCGAAGCTATAGGCTCTGCCCGGGAAAAGGTCCGTGAACGTGATGGAGGAGGCCCCCGCAGCGGCTGAAGAGACGATGTTTTTGAACCCGCTGTCATAAGCCAGCACGACCACGTAGGTGGAGCCGGAAACCGCGGTCCAGCTTGCCGTCATGCTGGAAAAATAGACGGGGTTGAACACCGGCGACAGCGCGGTGCGCGCAGGCGGTGTCTGCGTATTGATGCGGTTGTCGAGGTAGGCGGTGTCGGTTTCGGTGGACAGTTTGACTTCGAAATAATACGGCGTGGAGGGCGAAAGGCCGGTGAACGCGGCGCTGTTCGAGTTGACCGTAGCCGACGAAACGATGGTGGCGTAGTTGAAAAGCGACAATACGGCTACGTATCTGGCGCCGGCAGCCGCCGTCCACCGCGCCGTCAGGCCGAAAGCGGAGACGGACGTGAACTCGGGGGCCAGCGGCGTGTGCGGCGCCAGCGTGCGGGCCGCCGTCCGGTTGTACGGATACGCGGCGTCCGTTTCGGTGGCGATTTTGACCTCGAAATAATACGTCGTCAGCGCCGCCAGTCCCGCGAACGTCTTTGAGTTGCCGCTCACGGTAGACGAGGAAACGATGCCGGTATACCCGGCGTTGGATGCCAGCACGGCGATATAGCTGGCGCCCGGCGAAGCGTTCCAGGAAGCAGTCATGCCGTAGGAGCCCACGGAGCCGAGCGCGGGCGCCAGCGGCGTGCGCGACGAGAGGGTCTGCGCCGAAGTCCTGTTTGCGGGAAACGCGGCGTCCGTCTCGGTGGAGAGTTTCACCTGGAAATAATATGCAGTCTGCGCCGCGAGTCCCGTGAAAGTCGCGGAACTTGCGGTGATGGCCGCGGAAGAGACGATACTGGTGTATGCCGGGTCCGAGGCCAGCACGGCGATATAGCCGGCTGCGCCGGCGACCGCGGTCCAGGACGCGGTCATGCCGCTGCTGGTTATGGAAGAGAGCGCAGGCGCCAGCGGCGTGCTGGCCGAAGTGCGCGCGGAGGCCCTGTTGATGGCGTAGGAGACGTTCACCTCGGTGGAGACCTTCACCGTAAAATAATACATGGTGTTGGGCGAGAGTCCCGGGAAAGTTTTGTAATTTATTCCCGCCACCTGCGCGGAGGAGACGATGACGGAATAATCCGCGTCCGCCGCCAGCACGGCGACATACGAGGCGCCGAAAGCGGAGGCCGTCCACGCCGCCGTCAGGCTGGAGGTGCTGACGGCGGTGAACGCCGGCGACAGCGGAGTGGTGTAGGCGAGCGTTTGCGCCGCCGCGCGGTTCGCCGGATATGCCGCGTCCGTCTCCGTTGATATTTTCACCTCGAAGTAATAAGTGGCGTAGCTGTCGAGAGTGGAGAAAACGCGGCTGTGCGCCGGGGAAGCGACCGTGCCGGACGAGACGATGCCCGTATAATCGCTCGCGGTGGAAAGCACGGTGATATAGTTGGCGCCGGGAACGTACGTCCAGCTCGCGGTCATGCCGGTTTGCGTGACCGAGCCGAGCGAGGGGGAAAGCGGCGTGTTGGCGAGGGTGCGCGCGGACGCCGTGTTCGCGGCATAGGCGGTGTCGGTTTCGGTGGAGAGCTTCACCGTGAAATAATACAGGGTGTTTGCGGACAGCCCCTCAAATGATGCCGAAGCGGCTCCCGACACCAGCCCGGAGGAAACTATATTCGTGTAGCCGGAGTCCGAGGCCAGCGCGGCCACATAACTTGCGTCCGCGACGCTGTCCCAGCCGAATGAGAGCGCGCCCGACGAAACCGACACCGCGTGCGGACTGAGCGGCGTCACGGCGACTATGGTGAAAGCGTTCGCCAGCGCCGCGCTTTGCCCGTCGGCGTTTGTGACCGTCACGTTCCACGCGCCGGCTGCGGCGGTGCTCAGCGCCAGAGAGCAGGTTATCCTGCCGGAATCGGCCACGGAGACGTTCGAGGCTATCACGTCACCCTCGCCCGTCCTGCTCAGTTTCACCGCCGCGCCGGTCAGAAAACCGGCGCCCGCCAGATTGGTGATGCTGGTGGAGCCCTTGTTGCTCCCAACGGCGGGAGTGATTGAGGAAATGGACGGCGGCGGCCTGTTGACCGTCAGGGTTTTCACGGAGGTGTTGCCCGCCTGGTCGAAGACTTTTATGCTGTACGCGCCGTTCGGCAGCAGGGTGGTGGTGAACGTCCGCGTCGAAACGTCCGCGTAAGTCGTCCCGCTGGAGAACCCCGAGTTCACGCCCACCAGCGCGCCGTCTTTGTAGACTTCGATGCGGCCCGGGCCGGAAAGGCTGTCCGCGGCAGTTATCTGGACGGTCAGCGTCGTGGTGGAGGTGCCGCCGTCGGGCAGCACGGCCCCTTTGTCGTCATACATAGTGGCGGAGGGGAGGGTGATAGTCGCGGCGGCGAGCCGCGCCCTTTGCGTGGAGGGAAAAAGCTGCAAGTTGGAGGCGCGGGTTTTTAATATCGCCAGGCCGGCGTAGGTGGAGGCGTTCACATCCATGATGGGAAAACCGGTTTCCGCGTATACGAATTCGGTGAAAGCGTCGGAGCGCATGGAGATTATATTGCTTTCGTAAATCGCGCTTCCGGAGCCGTCAACTGTCATATAACTGGTGGCCAGAGTGGCGATGTTGTCTCCCACCCCGATTACATAGATGATAGGCACGGCGCGGGTACTCATGCGGTTGGCCGCGTTCAGTATTGCCATGCGGGACATGGTCCACTGATAACCTGAGGAGTAATTGCGCGGGATGGTCGTCGTGCTGGTATAGGCCCCGATATATGTGCCATCGGTTTGGAATTTTTGAAAAGTTATCTTTTCAATGCCGCTTACGGCGGTTACGACTCCGGATCCATCGAAGGAGGTGACGCCGGTCATCTGGATTACGGAATGCTTCGTCAGGTCGGCGGGATTGGCGGCCTGCGCCGTGCTGGGCTCCACATAATTGACATAAACGGCGTTATGCTCGTTAATCGGAAGCGACAGGTTGCGGTAAACGAGGTCGCCTATCTCGGTCTGCCCCCAGGCCGGGCGGAGGCAGAGCAGCAGCGCCGCCGCGGCGATAAGCCTATTCATGGCGCGGCCCCTCCGCGCCCGCCTTGAAACGGGAAACCGCCGCGCTTAACGCGCGCCGCGTCTGGCCGTCGGGCTCCTGCGAAATCCTGTCTTCCAGCGCCTTGAGCGCTTGCGGGTTTTGGAAGGGTTCCATGCCGTCGGTTTTTTGCAGGAAAGCCGCCGCCGCCCTGCGGCTTTCGGGCGCGCCGCGCGCCAGCTTGTCCATTATGACGGGCCGGCTTTTCAGCAGCGCTTCGACGGATTGCTCAAGAGCGTTGAGCCCCAGTTCCAGTTTTTCGCCTTCGTTTTCGGCGATGTAACGCAGCAGCAATCCGGGCTGGATGCCCAGAGTGGGGTTCTCCAAATCGCCCCACGGTTTTTTTGGGAATTCGTTTACGCGACGCAGCGGATGCTCCAGCAGGTCCGCGCGGTCGTATTCGGACAGTATGTCCGACGCTTTGTTGAACAACGCGATGTCGCGCGTCGTGTCGGAGAGAGTCAGGACGACCGGCAGCGCGCGTTCACGGTCAAGCCTGCTCATCACGGCCAGCGCCAGCGCGTTTGCGCTCTCGCGCCGCTGAATGTCCGCCGCAACGGCGTAAATTTCCGCGTCGCCTTTGAGGTTTTTAGACCATGCCAGCGCGATGAGCGCGGCCTGCCGGCGGGGCCCGTCTGCGCCGCGCAGAATCGCGGCGAGATATGATTTTGCGGCGGGGCTGTCGGCGTATCCGGCGGCGAAATCCATCGGCAGATAGTCCGGCGGCGAACCGGCGGCTTCCCGCTTCGCGTAAACGTCCAGCAGAATAACCGCCGCCGCGTTGGCCGCCTCGGTGGAAATGACCACGCCGTTTTGCCGCAGCCAGAGGACTTTTTCCTGGAACCGCGCGCGCGCGGAGGCGAACTGCTCCGCCTTGTCCGGCGAATCGGCGTCCCGCATTTGTCCGGCGAGGGAAAGCAGTTCGACACGCAAATCCCCGGGGTGGGTTTTATAAAACCACGCCTGCCGCCGTCCGGCATCCAGCCGCGCGATGACGGCTTCCAGCTCGGCGGGGGGCAATTTGCTACCCGCCGCCCGCAGTTCCTGTTTTTCCTCGTCGGATAAAGACTCGGCGCCAGGCTCCGCGGCGGATAGCCGCCGGCAGGCGGCGGCGGAAAACGCCAACAGCCCCGCGCAGAGAAACAGAACGGCGGCAAAACGGCAAGCGAACGGTTTTCCCATCACCCATTCTCCCTTTCAGGCACAGCACAGCATTCACGGTTCGTCAGTTCAGGCATTCAAACTGGAGATTCCTCGAAGAGAATAGACTTGTCCCCGAATAAGGTTATGAGGCAAAAAGACAGGATTTTGGCTTGCAGCGAAGCGGGCGCAGGTAGGGGGGAGCACTTGAGTGCTCCCCCACTGGGATGGCTGTAGAGGGGGGTGCCCGGGGAGCACACTCCGGCGGGGTGTGTGAGCCGAAGCCCGCGAAGCTGCAAGGCAAAAGCCGTGATTTTTGCCCATAAAATTATTCGGGGACAAGTCTGCCACTCCACAATAAGAACCATAACCCGCGTTGGCCTTCCTGTCAAGGCCATATAAGTCAAGCCTTCGGCGCGCCGGATTGTCAGTATTCAAACCAGGGTTTTCCGGTTTTATCCTTGTGTTTGCAGTCTATTACGACTTTGCCGTCCAGCGGCGCGCCGGGGGAATAGATATAAAGCCACTTGCCGGTGTCTTTTATATACGGGTCAATCTTGCCGCCCTTGATATCCCTCAGAACGACTACGCCGCTGCTCAGCGGATGCTCCGGCAGCTCGAGCGCCGGTATTTTTTCCAGATAATCCGGCACCAGTTCCGACGGATTTTCGGGATAGTTGCCTTCCGCGGCGTTGTAAAACAGCCTGACAGCCTTGCGAAACCGTGCCAGATTGCGTTTTAAGGCGGCGGCCCGGGCGGCGCTCAAAACGCTCTCGGGAGTGAATCCGGCAAGCGTCTTGTCCACCGTCTCCAGCGCGGCGGCCAGCTTTTCCATATCTCCGGCGGCGCGCATGTTTTGCGTGTCTGAAATAGCGCGCGCTTTTTCCGTTATGCTGTCGAGCAGCGCGCGGCATCTGGCGCGCAAATCCTTCCCCGGCTCCTGCGCGCCGGCGCAGGCCGCAAGCGCAAAAAACGCAATCAACAATCCCGCTTTTTTCATAAATATGCTCCTTACCCTCACCAGTAGAATACAAAACCGCTCATTGACTGTCCAGTTTTGCTAGAATGGGTTTTCATGGCAAGCGAAACGGCTCTCGATACACCTTTGATGAAGCAGTACCAGGCCATAAAGGCCGCCTACCCGCACGCGATAGTGTTTTTCCGGCTCGGCGATTTCTACGAGATGTTCAACGAGGACGCAAAAATCGCCAGCCCGGTGCTGGGGCTCATGCTCACAGCGAGACAGGGCGTACCGATGTGCGGCATTCCCTGTCATTCCAGCGCGGCCTACATCGCCAAGCTGCTCAAGGCGGGCCACAAAATAGCCGTCTCCGAGCAAATTCCCGACGGCGCCGAAGGCGGCAAAAGCAAGCTGTTCCGCCGCGAGGTGGTGCGCCTCATCACGCCGGGCACGCTTATAGAGGACGAGCTGCTGGAATCGGCGGCCTCGAACCATCTCGTCTGCGTGGAGACGGACATAGTGGGCTGGGGGCTGGCCTGCGTGGAGGTTTCCACCGGCGCGTTCTGGGCCACGCAGAAAATCGGCGACGCGGACCTGCGCCTTCTGGCTTCATTGCTGGCACGCCTCGCGCCGTCCGAGATGCTGGCCGAGCGCAGAACCGCCGCCGAAATGGAAACGCGCGGCCTCAAAAGCGGGCGCGCGGTTTTGACTGTTTTGAACGTCCCGCCGCCGGAGCTGTCCGCGCCGCAAAACTGGCCCGCGCGCGACTCCTGGGGCAGCAGGCCGCTGGCGCTAAAAGCCGCGCTCAAAGCGCTGCGCTATATCGGCGAAAACGAGCCCCGGCTCAAGGACACGCTTTTTCCCGTCTACCGCGAACCCGCCGCCGCCATGCAGTTGGACGAAAACGCGGTGCGCACGCTGGAGCTCGCGGAATCGGCCTCCGGCGGAGGGCGCAAATACTCGCTGTGGGGCGTGCTAAACCACACCGTGACTCCCATGGGCGCGCGCCTGCTGCGGGAGTGGATACTCCAGCCGCTCATAGACCTGCCGGAAATAAAAAACCGCCAGAACTGCGTGAGCGAGCTGTGCGACAACGCCGCCGGACGCCGCGAGCTGGAAACCACGCTGCGCGAAATTTCAGACGTGGAGCGCGCGCTCAGCCGCGTGGCCGCCGCGGGCGCCTCTCCGCGCGATTTGGGCGGGCTCTGCAAATCGCTGCACTCGCTGGAAGGCCTGAAAAAATGGTTCGACGGCGGCGGCGCCGCCGTGGCGGCGGAGCTGTGCGCGGGGTTTGAGTCCGCGCGCGCGCCGCTTTGCGGGCTGCGCTCCACGCT
Organism: Elusimicrobiales bacterium; assembly: GCA_028688475.1. Taxonomy (GTDB): domain Bacteria; phylum Elusimicrobiota; class Elusimicrobia; order Elusimicrobiales; family Elusimicrobiaceae; genus JAQTYB01. The sequence continues at coordinate 13,235 of JAQTYB010000036.1, read as the reverse complement.
GCGGTCCGCGCTGGCCGATTCTCCCCCGCACAAGCTCTCCGACGGCGGCGTGATACGCGACGGCTACAACGCCGGGCTCGACGAACTGCGCGCCCTGCGCCGCGACAGCCGCCACCGCCTCGGCGAAATAGAGGCCGCCGAGCGCGGGCGCACGGGCATCCCCTCGCTGAAAGTGGGCTACAATTCCGTTTTCGGCTACTATATTGAAGTCACCAAAACCCACCTCGCCAAGGTGCCGTTCAACTACGTCAGGAAACAGACGCTCGCCAACGCTGAGCGCTATATCACCGAGGAATTAAAGGAGCTGGAAGCCAAGATACTCGGCGCGCAGGACAATATTCTGAAGCTGGAGCTCAGTCTCTTCGACGAACTGCGCAGGCTGCTGCTGGAAAACACCGCGCATCTGCGCGTTTTCGCGCGCACGGCGGCGGAGCTGGACGTGTACAATTCCCTCGCGCAGGCGGCGCTGCGCGGCGGCTACGTCAGGCCGGAAGTGGATTTGAGCCGCGATTTGGTTATAGAGGCGGGCCGCCATCCCGTCGTGGAGGCCAACCTGCCGCCCGGCGCTTTCGTGCCCAACGATTTGAACGTGAACGGCACAGACCCGCAGATAATGATAATCACCGGCCCGAACATGAGCGGCAAAAGCGTCTATCTGCGCCAGAGCGCGCTTATCGCCATAATGGCGCAAATGGGCAGCTATGTGCCGGCGGCCTCTGCGCGCGTGGGGCTGGTGGACAGGATAATGACGCGCATCGGCGCGCACGACGCGCTTTCGCGCGGCGAGTCCACCTTTATGGTGGAGATGAAAGAGACCGCCGCCATACTCAACTCCGTCACGCCGCGCAGCCTCGTGCTGCTAGACGAGGTGGGGCGCGGCACCTCCACTTTTGACGGCATCTCCATCGCGTGGGCGGTGGTGGAATACCTGCGCAACCCCGGGGGCGGCCCGAAGGTGATGTTCGCCACGCATTATTTCGAGCTCACCGGGCTCGAGGACAAGTATCCGGGCGTCAAAAATTTCAACGTGGACGTCAGGGAGTGGACCAATTCCTCCGGCAAGACCGAGCTTTTGTTCCTGCATAAAATCGCCGCGGGCCCGGCGGACAAATCCTACGGCATACATGTGGCCGGACTGGCGGGCCTGCCCGCGTCCTGCATAATGCGCGCCCGCAAAATACTCGAGGAGCTCGAAAGCAAGACCGGCCCCGCCGACGGCGGCGGCGACGCGCAGCCCGCCCTGCCGCTTTTCGGCGGCAGCCCCGTGCTTGACGAAATCAGGGCCTGCGAGCCGGAAAAACTTGCTCCGCTGGAAGCGCTGCACGCGATAATCGAGTGGAAAAAAAGGCTTTGAAAATATGCCGCAAATAAGGATGCTTTCGCCGGAAACCGTCTCCAAAATCGCCGCCGGCGAGGTGGTGGAGCGCCCCGCCAGCGCGCTCAAGGAACTGATTGAAAATTCGCTCGACGCCGGCGCCAGGACTATCCGCGTGGATATCGAGCATGCGGGCCGCGCGCTCATCCGCGTCAGCGACGACGGCTGCGGCATCTCCCCCGATGACCTGGAAACCGCCGCGCTGCGCCATTCCACCAGCAAAATCTCCTCGTTTGAGGATTTGGACAGCCTTTCCACCTTCGGTTTCCGCGGCGAGGCCCTGTATTCGATAGCCGCCGTTTCGCGCCTGTCCGTCGCTTCCTGCGAACACGGCGCGGATTCGGGCCTGCGGCTTGAAATAGAGGGCGGCAAAATCGTTTCCAAACGCCAATCCCCGCCCGTGCCCGGCACCACCATAGAGGTGCGTGATTTGTTTTTCAACGTGCCCGCCCGCGCCAAATTCCTCAAAAGCGACGCCACCGAGCGCGCCCATCTGCTGAAAACGGCGGAGGAGTGCATACTCGCCAATCCGGACGTCGCGTTCCACGTCCGCGCCGACGGCGCGGCGGCGTTCGACGTGGCGGCCTCGCCCGGCGGCTCCGCGCGGGCGCTGCTTGACCGCGCGGCGCAGGTCATGGGCGCGCGCGCCGCCAAAGGCATGCTTTACGTGGAGGACGCAGAGATAGGGCTCACCGCCGTGATAAGCCCGCCGGACAATCTGGCGGCCTCGCGTTCGCTACAGTATTTCTTCGTCAACCGCAGGCCGGTCTCCGGCAAGGCGGTGTCGCAGGCGCTTTACCGCGCTTACGCCCGTTATCGTGGGAAAAACCACCCCGCCTGCGCGGTTTTCCTCGAATTGCCGCCGGCGGATTTCGACGTCAATATCCACCCGCAGAAACTCGACGTGCGGTTCAAAAACGAAAGCCTCATTTTCAGGCGCGTGGCCGCAGCCGCCGAAGCCGCGCTTTCCGGCGCGGCAAAACCCGCGCCGGTGTTCACCGCCCCGCCGCCGCAGGCCGTTCAAATCGAACCCCCGTCCGCCGAGGGCATCGTGCGCATTGCCGAACCCGTGCAGATTACTCTGGAGGACTTGTCGGACCTCATGGGCGCGGCGGCGGCCCCCGCCGGCGCCGTGCGCGAAACCGCCGAGCAGCGCCTGTCCGTGGAAGACCTGGCGGAGCAGGCGCCCGCCTGGTGGCGCCCGCCTTACCGCTATATAGGGCAGTTGGAAAACAGCTATCTCATTTTCGAGACCGGCGACGGCCTCGCCATAGTTGACCAGCACGCGGCGCAGGAAAAAGTCATATTCGAGGAATACATGCGCCAGCTTTCCTCCAAAATGCCGGCGGTGCAGCAGTTCATGATGCCGGTGCTGGTGGAACTGCCGGCAAGCGCAGCGCAGAATATACTCAACTGGAAGGACTGGCTGCTGTCCGCCGGTTTTGAAATCGAGCAGGCGGGCCCGGCGGCGCTGCTGGTGCGCTCGGCGCCGTCCGCGCTGCGTTTTACGGACTCCGACGCCGCGAATTTTGTGGAGCGGCTTTCCGGCGAGGTTGGCGACCCCGATCGCTGCGCCGAGGATGTCAAACGCGAAACCGTGGCCCTGCTGGCCTGCAAGCGCGCCGTCAAGGCGGGCGACAGCCTCTCCCCGCAGGAGGCGGTGCGGCTTCTGTACGACCTTAAAAACTGCCGCGAGGGCATGACCTGCCCGCACGGCAGGCCCACCATGACCGCCATCAGTTCAGACGAGCTGGCCCGCCGGTTCAAACGCCCCGGAGCCGCCGGCGGTATAAAGGAAAGGTAAAAAGGACAGTCAAACATTCAGCGCCGGTCCGCATTTTCGTATAATAGACTTGTTCCCGAACAAGGTTTATGAGTCTAAGACCGTGATTTTTGCGTAAAATTATTCGGGAGCAGGTCTAATCGCAGGCTGAAAAGCGTTTTTCCCGCTTCAGCAAGCCGTTCAGGAGACAGTGCCATGCCCAACCGTAAAAAATCGGATTTTTTAAAGGCCCCCGTGGAGCATATAGACATCCGCCGGCATAATACAGTCATGCTGGTGGAGGACATGGAGAAGATGGCCTTCTCCGCGCGGGAGCTCGCCCGCGCCGCCGGAATTTACGACGCCATGCTGCGCGACAGGAAGTGCTCCATATTCCTCTGCCTGGCGGGTTCGATATTCTCGGCGGGCCTGAAAAAAGTCGTCGTGGAAATGGTCCGAAACAACATGGTGGACGCGATAGTCTCCACCGGCGCCCTCATGGTGGACCAGGACTTTTTCGAGGCGCTGGGGTTCAAGCACTACATCGGCACCCCTTACGGGGTGGACGACAACGAACTTCGCAGCCTGCACATTGACCGCATTTACGACACTTTCATAGACGAGGACGAACTGCGCGTCGTGGACGAGACCATGCGCGAAATCGCAGACAGCCTCGAGCCGCGCCCCTGGTCCTCGCGCGAGTTCATCGGGGAGATGGGCCGCTGGCTCGCCAAAAACGCCAAAAACCGGGATTCCGTCGTGCTGGCGGCCTACCAGAAGGGCGTGCCCATATTCGTGCCGGCGTTTTCGGACTGCTCGGCGGGGTTCGGCATGGCCCTGCACCAGCACGCCAGCCCCGGCAGGCACATGTCCCTTGATTCCGCTAAAGATTTTTACGAGCTCACCAAACTCAAAATCGAAGCCGGCGAAACCGGCCTTTTCATGATAGGCGGCGGCGCGCCGAAGAATTTCGCGCAGGATACCGTGGTCTGCGCCGACATGCTGGGGTTCGACACGCCAATGCACAAATACGCCGTCCAGATAACCGTCGCCGACGCGCGCGACGGCGCGCTTTCCGGCTCCACCCTTAAAGAGGCCAATTCCTGGGGAAAAGTGGATACCGCCTGCGAGCAAATGGTATTCTCTGAAGCGACGCTGGCCGTGCCGCTGATAGCGGGCTACGGCTACCACAAGGGCGGCTGGAAAGCCAGAAAAGCCAGAAACTACGCGGCGTTTCTGGAGGAAGCCGGGCAATGCGCGGAAAGTTGCGCTTGCGGCTTCGGCTGCAAATAGCCGCATATACTTAACGGAGTAGTGATAGCACACGCAACATAAAGGAGACTGAAAACATGAAAAAACTAATCGTATTCCTGGCCCTGGCGGCGCTGCCGCTGTGCGGCGCTCACGCCTATTTCGACGGAAGCCTCGGCGCGGTCAACGGCGCTCACGGCTATTCCGGCATGAACGGCGCTCTCGAACTCGGCACCGGCAGCGGGCTCTATATCCGCCCCGCGTTCGACACCTACAAGGCCGACGGGCTTGACAGCACCTTCGCGACCTACATGGGCCGCGTGGGCTATGACAAGGCGATATTCTCCCTCGGCGCGGAAGGCGGCGTGACGCCCAAGCAGAACGGCTACGGCAACATCATGGCTTCCGGCGACGCCACCGTCTCGCTCTCTCCCACCGGCGGACGCGGCACCCGGCTGGCCGGCCCCCGCGCGGGCGGCGGCGGCAAAGGCGAAGGCATTGCGCGCGTTGACATCGGCGCGAAACTTTCCTACACCCGCCACGACTTCGACACGGTCTCGGACAAAATCGGCCAGACCGACGGCACGCTGTTCGCGGGCGTGATGATACTGGGCACGCAAATCAGCGCCAGCTACACCAAAAACCTTTCTTACAGCCAGGACATCACCAACGCGCTGCCGGAGCCGCTTAAAGTCATGCTCCCCGGCACCATGATAAACACCACGGGCTATATCAACCAGATTCTCAACGCCCGCATAGACTTCACCATGCTGCCGTTGGTGACGCCTTTCGCCTCCTACACCGCCACGCAGTACAAAACCGATGTTGCCAGCGGCATTCTGCCGGGGGCGAACCTTTCCAGGGCTTACCAGCTCGGCGTCAGGGTGGGGCTGAACATGGTCAACGTCAACGCCGCGTATCAGGTGTTCGACCCGGGCGAAGGACACACTTCCGCCAGCTACTACTCGCTCGGCGCGGGAATCAACTTCTAAACGGGGTTTCTCCAAATGACCAATGAAGGCAGAGCGCCGCAGATAACGACACAAGCTTCCGCCGGACTGTTTCTGGCCGGCAGGGTGCTGGCGGCGCTCGCCTTCATGTCAATGGCGCTGGGGCAAATCATACATTACGAGGACGCCTGCTCCGCCGCGAAAAACCTCGGAATGCCGCTGGCGCACGCTTATGTGGCGCTGTCAATACTGTTGCAATTTTCCGGCAGCGTGCTGCTGGCGCTGGGGCTGCGCGCCAGAATAGGCGTATCGCTGCTGATTGCAAGCCTGCTGCCCGCGCTCTGGCTGTTCATGGACCCGTTATCGAACAGGGTATATCTCTCCGGCGCGATAGCCGCGCTCGGCGGGCTGCTGCCGTATCTGGCATTGGGCCCCGGTCCGTGGAGCATGGACAATCTCTATCATACCCTCTCGAAGGAACGCTAAATGACGTCCGAACCGCAGGCGGAAAACTCTTCCGGACAACCGCACGCCGCCGCACACCGCAACCTCGCAGCCAAGTACCGTCCCGCTGATTTCGGCCAGATGGTGGGGCAGGAAGTAATCACCCGCACTCTGGGCAACTCGCTCAAGCTCGGCAAAATCGCGCACGCATATCTCTTTTACGGCCCGCGCGGCTGCGGCAAGACGACCTCCGCCCGCATACTCGCCAAAGCCCTGAACTGCACCGGCGGCGGAAACGCTAAACCCACCGACAAACCGTGCGGAACCTGTATTTCCTGCGTCGAAATCTCCCGCAGCTCCGACATGGACGTGCTGGAGATGGACGCCGCCAGCAACACCAAAGTCGAACAGGTGCGCGAGGCGATTATAGACACCGTTTCCCTCAGCCCGGCGCGTGACCGCTACAAGGTCTTCATCCTCGACGAAGTGCACATGCTCTCCAACAGCTCGTTCAACGCGCTGCTTAAAACCATAGAGGAACCGCCGCCGCATGTGGTCTTCATTCTCGCCACCACCGAGCGCAATAAGCTGCCCGCCACGATACTTTCTCGCTGCCAGGGTTTCCGCGTAAAGCCGTTTTCGCCGGAGCAGATAGCGGGCCGCCTCGCCCACGTCGCCAAAGAGGAAAAGCTGGATATTTCAAAAGACGCGCTGCTGCTCATCGCCAAAAGCTCCGGCGGCGTGATGCGCGACGCGCTGACCCTGCTTGACCGCGCGCTGTCCTACTCGCAGGGCAAAATAGACGCCGCCATGCTTGCCGAAATGCTCGGCTTTCTGCCGGAAGAGCTGGTAAGCCGCGCGGTTTCCGCCATGCTCGCGCGCGACGCGCAGGCGCTGCACGCCGTTTTCAAAACCGTCCAGTCCGAGGGCTACGAAATCCCCGCCGTGCTGCGCGACATCAAAAACGCTTTCGCCGGGCTTTTCTTCCAGCGGCTGGACCCGGAGTCTGGCGAACCCTTCGCCGGCGCGGCGCGGCTTGCCGCCGGGCGGACGCCCGCGGAGCTTTCCAATTTCGCCCGCCGGCTGGGCCGGCTGGCCGATGAAATAAGGTTTTCGGATGCTCCCGCCGTGGCGGCGGAAGTGGGAGTGTTCACCGTGATGGAAGCCGTGCCGGATATCGAAGGCTATACCCGCCGGCTGGAAGCTATGGAGAACCGGCTTTCCGGCGCGCCGGAAGACGCGCCTCATCCTCAGAAAACCGCCGCCGCCGCGCCTCCGGTTCCGGCAACGTCCCCCACCGCGCCCAAATCCGCCGCGCCCGCGCCGTTGCCGCCGTTGCAGCAGCCCAAACTTTCAAAACCGGCGGCGCTGCCTCCGCTGCCGCCCTTGACTCCGGCGGTGAAGGAACCGCCCGCGGCGTATTGCGCGCCCGCGCAAGCCGCGCCGCCCCGCACCGCCGCAGAATATACCGCCGACGGCGTTCTCTGGAAAAAACTGCTGGACCAGCTTGAGCAAAAGCATCCCATGCTGCACAATTATCTTTCCGAGGGCCATGTCGAATTTTCTCCCGCGGGCTGGACGGTTTCGCTTTCGGATAACTTCAGCGCCCAGTCCGCCGAACGCAACATTCCGCAAATCGCCGGCATAATCAAGGAACTTTCAGGCAGGGATATAAAGGTTAAATTCACAACCGGCGCGGCAAAACAGTCCAAACCGCATTTTGAGGAAATCTCCTCCGTTCCCGCCCGGGAAGAGGAAACCGAAGTCTCCGCCATTTCCGACGACGAGCCGCTCGCCCCCGAAGGCGCGGCCTGGCAGGATATAGACTCCCCCGCCGATCCGTCCGCCGACCCCGCCGTGCGCAAGGTGCTGAAATTGTTCCACGGCAAAGTCGTAAAAACCTCGCAAGATGAAAAGCATTGACCGGCTCAAAACCGCGTTCCGGCGGCTGCCAGGCGTGGGGCCGCGCCAGGCGGAGCGCTTTGCCGTCCATTTTCTGCGCGCCTCGAACTCGGAAGCGCAAGAGCTTATCGCCGCGTTAAAAGACCTTAAAGCCTCGATACGCCTGTGCAAGCGCTGTTTCGCCTACAGCGAAACCGACATCTGCCGGCTCTGCGCCGACCCGGAGCGCGACCCGCGCTCCATCTGCGTGGTGGAGGAGGCGCAGGATATCGAGGTTATAGAAAAAACCCGCACTTTCAACGGCTATTACCACGTGCTGCACGGTGCGCTTTCTCCGCTGGAAGGCGCGGGCCCGGCGCACCTCAAAATCGCGGAGCTTGTCGAGCGGGTAAAAACCGCCAACGGCGCGGTGGAGGAAGTCATCATCGCCACCGACCCGGACACGGAAGGCGAAGCCACCGCGCTTTACCTCGCGCAGGCCCTGCGCGGCCTGACCCAAAAAATCTCCCGCATCGGCTACGGCGTCCCCCTCGGCGCGGACCTCGATTACACCGACGAACTGACGCTAGGCCACGCCCTGCGCGGAAGAACAAGTATTTAACCATTTAATTTAGTAATCTAAGCCGTATGATCCACGAGGTTTAACCGAGGAGAACATTGTATGTATATTTCTCGTCTGAATATTCGGAACTGGCGGAATTTCCTTAAAGTGGATGTAAATTTACAGGAACGAATGTTTTTTGTCGGACCCAATGCATCGGGTAAATCCAACTTATTAGATATATTCCGATTCCTGCATGATATTGCAAAAAAACGGGGCGGCGGTTTGCAACAAGCCATAGCAGACCGCGGCGGGATATCAAAAATACGTTGTCTCGCAACCAGGAGTTCCCCTGACATTGTTATCGGCATAGAATTATTGGATTTTGCATCACCAACACAATCTAAACAATCGTTATGGAAATATGAGATTTCTTTGAGCCAGGAACCTCGCGGCGATAGATTGCCGGTATTAAGATATGAAAAGGTATGGCATGACGGACAAGAAATACTGGCCCGTCCAAAGCCCGAAGATGAAAAAGACCCTAAACGATTAACGCAAACTCATTTGGAACAGATCAACGCAAATGAGCAATTCAGAGAAATTGCTGTTTTTTTACAATCCATATCATACCTGCATTTGGTTCCGCAAGTTATACGGCATCCTGAAATGTTTCCCAGCAAACAACTTAGCGAGGATCCATTCGGCGTAAATTTTTTAGCAAAAATTTCAGAAACAAATGAAAAGACAAGACATGCCAGATTGAAAAAAATCGAACAAGTTCTAAGTATCGCTGTCCCGCAACTTAAGCAATTATCCCACGCGAAAGATGCACGGGGACTTCCACATCTTGAGGCCATTTATTCCCACTGGCGCATTCACGGAGCTCGTCAACAGGAAGACCAGTTCTCTGATGGTACATTACGACTTATAGGTTTTTTATGGTCATTGCTGGAAAGTGATTCATTGTTGTTGCTTGAAGAGCCGGAACTGTCGCTTAATTCTGCAATAGTCCGACAATTGCCAGCGTTGATGTATCGCATGATGCGTGCGAAAAGACGGCAAGTATTCATCACTACACACAGTACAGAACTTCTTTCCGATGGGGGTATAGCTCCTGAGGAAGTTCTTATGCTTACACCACAGGTTGAAGGAACTGATGTGAAAAATGCTGGTTCGGATAAAGAAATCAAGGCTTTGATCGAAGGAGGACTCAGTGTCGCCGAAGTTGTAATACCAAAAACTGCCCCACAAAATATTGAACAGTTGGAATTCCAATTTCAATGAAAGTGGTCAATCTGGTTGTGGAAGACAGGCTCAGCGAAGCTGTTCTTAAGCGCATTATGAACGACTTTAAGCTGTATCCTGGAACTTCTTTCGGATTACAGGGCAATGGCTATATAAAAAAACGCATCCATGCTTTTCAACAAGCTGCACGGTATACTCCCTATATTGTTCTCACAGACTTAGATGATAATCCATGCCCTCCGCAGTTAATCCACTCATGGCTGGGTGCTGCTATTGTTGAACCAAAGTTCCTGTTTCGCATTGCTGTAAGAGAAATAGAAACTTGGCTTTTAGCTGATAAGCCCAACATTACCAGTTATCTGGGAGTTTCAGAGCATTGTATACCCAACGATGTAGAACGTCAAATCAGTAATCCAAAGGAGTTCCTCATAGACCTGGCTAAAAGATCCCGAAAAAAAGATATTAAAGAAGACATAGCGCCATCAAACAGAAGTTCAGCCAAGTATGGAAAAAACTATAATGGTGCGTTGATTAAATTTGTAAGCCAAATTTGGAATTACAATACGGCAAAACACCATTCTCCCAGTTTGGATAGTGCGCTGGGCGCTATTAGCCGTTTTGCGGCAAATTCTTAAATAATTCCAGATTGGCATCTTCATGCATCCCTCTTATTACCGCAGGCCGTTGTTTTTGGCGCTGGTTGCGCTGGGGGTTTTCATATTTTTCACGGGGCGCAACCCGCCGCCGCCGGCGGGGGATGTGTCGCTTCTCGCGCCGTACAAAAACGCGGTTGTCGAAGGCGTGGCGGCGGAATTTCCCGTTTTGCGCGGCGATTTGCAGGTGTTCGCGGTGAAGGTGACAAGTTTCAACGGGCTGCCCGCGCATGGCAGGATAATGGCGCGCGCGCCGCGCATGCCCGCGCTGCGCTGGCGGGCGCGGGTCCGGCTGGAAGGCGATATCCGCCGGCCTTCGGGCAGCGCGATACCCGGCAATCTCAACTGGCGCGCGTATCTGGCCTCGCGCGGAATTTATACCGAGATGAACGCCGTTTCCGCGCGGGAAACCGCGGCGCCGCCGCTTGTGGCGCGCGCCGCGTTCAAAACGCGCGCGCGGCTGGTTTCGCTTTTCGCGTCGGCTTACGAGTTCGATTTGGCCGCGATAATGTCGGGCATCACCATAGGCGAAAAGACCGGACTGTCGGCCCCCATGAGCGCGGCTTTCCGCGACGCGGGCGCGATGCACCTGCTGGTTGCGTCGGGCTCCAACGTCGGGTTTGTAATCGCATTGGTCTACTTTTTATGCCGGTTGCCGGGCATACGCCGGTTGCATGCCGCCGCTCCTGCGGCGCTGGCGGCGGGGTTTTACACTCTCGCCGCCGGGGCCGACCCGCCGCTGGTGCGCGCTTACATAATGTCGCTGTGCGCCATAACGGGGTTTGCGTTGCAGCGCGAATCGGGGGCGTTTGCCGGGCTTGTGGTTTCCGGCTTTTGCATACTGCTGGCCGACAACCAGGCGTTGTTCAAGCCGGATTTTCTGATGTCATATCTCGCGGCGGCGGCGATTATCCTCGTTTTCTCGAACACGGAATTCTCCAAAAAATGGCCCGCGCCGGCGAAAGCGCTGTTGGCTGTAGCGATGACCACGGCGGCGGCGCAAATCGCGCTATTTCCGGTCATGGTGCATTTTTTTCACCGCGTCTCTCTGGCGGCTTTCGTGGCGAATGTAATTCTGGTGCCGCTGTCGGGCGTGTTGATGACGCTGGGCATCGCCTGCGCAGCGGCCTCCGCGCTGCCGTTTGCCGCGCCGCTGGACATTCTTTTGTGGCTGACCGGCATAGGAGTGGAACTCTTCGGCGGCATCGTGCGGTTTTTCGCGTCCCTGAGCTGGTCCGCCATCGCGGTGCCCTCGCCGGGCCCCGGCGCGCTGGCGGCTTACTGCTGCGGCGCGTTTACGCTGCTGCATCTGCCGTCGCCGCGGCGCGCGGTTAAAATTTTGCCGTACGCGCTGACGCTGTCCGTATGCGCGCTGGCGGCGCAATATTTCTGGTGGCCGTCGGGGAGGATTTACGCCTATAGCGCGGGAATGCCCGCCGCCGCGCGCGAGGCGAACCCGCGCGACAACTGGGCGAACGGCGTGCTGCTGCGCACCGCGCGCGGCGCTGTTCTGATGGCGGACGCCGGAGTGCGCGGCGACATGCTTTCAAAAGCCGTGCTGGAAGCGGGCGGCAGGCGCGTTGACGCGCTGTTCCTCTCTTCATTATCTGAAAGTTCCTGGCGCGGGCTGGAAGAATTATCACGCGAAACTGAAATAAGGGCGGTTTATCTGCCATACGGCCCTGTCCCGCCGGACTTGGAGGCCGTATTCGCGCAATTAAAACCGCGCGGCGCAAAAATAGCGCGTCTGTGGCCCGGCGATAAAGTTTCCGGCGTTGATTGGAGCGCCGCCGCGCAATGGGGAATCCATCGCGCGCATGACGGACGGCGCTGGAGCGAGACAGGCTACAGCGGCAACGCGGAGCAGGACGCGCTGTCGTTTTCCGTCGAGACCGCGCCGCTGCGTGCGGATATCGGCGCGCGCGCCGCCTTCGCCGCAATCGCGGGGCCGCTCGAACGCGGCGGCAGGGCGGAATGTGATATAATTTCGCGTCGGGGAATGCCGTCAAAAGTTTCATTTTCGCTAAAGGGGCTCCATGCCTTTGAAATTTGAAAAAGTCGCCGTTTTCTACAACCAGCACAAGGAAGAATGCCGGCGCTGGGCCAAAGCCATCATGGATTACCTCGGCCAAAAAGGCATAGCCGCCGAGGGATTGGTCAGCCACGGCCACGGCAAATGGACCGAGTCCGCAGACCTGGTAATCGCGCTGGGCGGGGACGGCACCGTGCTGCACGCCGCGCGCGACCTGGCGGGGCTCGACATTCCGCTCCTCGGCGTTAATTCCGGCACGCTGGGCTTTTTGAGCGGGCTGGAAGTGAAGGATTTCGCCCGCAGATTCGAGGACATTCTCGCCGGAAAATACGCAATCCAGAAGCGTTTCCTGCTGCAGGCGGAAATTTGGAGCGGCGGCAAAAAGACCTCCGGTCCGCATATCGCTTTCAACGACTGCGTAATAAAAGCGTCCGAGCCGCGCGCCTTCTCGCTCGGAGTGCGCTACTGCGGCAACTTTCTGAAAACCTATTTCGGCGACGGGCTGATAGTGGCCACGCCGTCGGGCTCCACCGCGTACTCGCTGGCCGCCTCGGGCCCCATAGTGTATCCGCTGCTGGATGTTTATCTTCTCACTCCGATATGTCCGCACTCGCTCACGCAGCGCCCGCTGGTGCTGGCGGCGGAGCCGGAGATGATAATAACGCCCCAGCACGGCCACGGCGATTTCACGCCGCATCCCGTTGTCAGCATGGACGGGCAGACGAATTTCGAGTTGAAACCGGGCGACGAGGTGCGCATTTCCCGCTTGCCGCACAAGGCGCACCTTCTGCTGCCGGAAGATTACGATTATTTCGCGGTGCTGAGCCGCAAGCTCAAATGGGGCGAAAGATAAATAGACTTGTCCCCAAATAATTTTATGGGCAAAAATCACGGCTTTTGTCTTGCAGCTTCGTGGGCTTCGGCTTACTGCCACTGGCGTGCCGCGAGCCTCTGGCGTCTCGCGGCCACACCCTATCCGAGTGTGCTCCCCGGGCACCCCCCTCTACAGCCATCCCAGTGGGGGAGCACTCAAGTGCTCCCCCCTACCTGCGCCCGCTTCGCTGCAAGCCAAAATCC
>JAQTYB010000035.1 GCA_028688475.1 Elusimicrobiales bacterium | reverse complement strand
GAACCCCAGTATCCCGTGCGCCATGCTTTGCGGCGGCAGCAAAGGAATGGGGGATATGGAAAAATGCTTTAACACGCTGGCTGGAATAGACGGGCTTCAGCTTATAGTAGCCTGCGGCAGCAACAGACGGCTTTTCATGCAGTTGACCCGCCGCGCTGCAGGCATGCCGCGCGTTAGGGTGCTGGCGGACGCGGCGGACCTCAGCCACGCCATGGGCGCGGCTTCGTTCATCGTCGGCAAACCCGGCGGGGTGACCTGCGCGGAAACGCTGGCGCTGAAAAAACCGCTGCTGATATTCGCGCCGCTGGCCGGGCAGGAATGGCGCAACACGAAATTCCTGACAGCGCGCAACGCCGCGCTGCTGGCTAAAAATATACGGGAACTGTCTTCCGCTGCACGCAGGCTCATGGAAGACGCCGCGCTGCGCGAACAACTTTCAGCCGCGATGTCCCCGCTTTCCAAGCCCGCCGCCGCCGGAAAAATAGCTTCCGCCATCCTTTCCCGTCTCTAAAAGTTGTTGCCGGATGGAACACAATTAAACTAGAATATACTTGTCGCAATTCGGGGCGTAGCGCAGTTGGTAGCGCGCACGGTTCGGGACCGTGAGGTCGTGGGTTCGAACCCCACCGCCCCGACCATTTTACAGTGAAGGGCCGCGCGTTTCGCGGCCCTTTTTACGAGAGGCCGATGGCATTTTCACATCTTGTTCATCATTACGCGGCGCCGCTTTCGCTTCTGGCGGGCGGCGCGCTGCTGGGCCTTGTTTTCGAGAAAGTCGCGCTTTCCCGCCTGCAGCGCATGGCGGAAAAAACCGACTGGGAGGGCGACGATATAATCATCGCCTCCTTAAAAGGCGTGACGCTGCTGTGGTTTATCCTGCTGGGTTTCTACTGCGCGGCGAGCGCGGCGGACCTTGCGCCAAAAGTATTCCTGCTGGTCCATAAAACGCTGCTGGTGGTATGGCTGCTGTCGGCCACGGCGGCGTTGTCCAAAATCGCTACAGGATTCGTGCGCCTTTACTCCGGCAAGGGCCGGGGAGCGCTGCCTTCAACCTCAATCCTGACAAACATCACGCGCATAGCGGTTTTCGTGCTCGGCGCGCTGATAATGCTGCAATCGCTGGGCATTTCGATAACGCCGCTGCTGACCGCGCTGGGCGTGGGCGGCCTCGCCGTCGCGCTGGCATTGCAGGACACGCTCACCAACCTCTTCGCCGGAGTGCAGATACTGCTCAGCCGGCAGGTGGCGCCCGGGGATTACGTCAAGCTCGATTCCGATTTCGAAGGCACCATAACCGACGTCAACTGGCGCAACACCATCATAACCGCCGTCGGCAACAACAACATAATAATACCCAACGCCAAGCTGGCGTCCTCCATAGTGACCAATTATAACCGGCCCACGGCGGAACTGTCGGTGCTGGTCGGGCTCGGCGTGGCGCACGGCAGCGATTTGGCGAAAGTGGAGCGCGTCACGGCGGAAATAGCCGGCGAAGTGCAGCGCGAAGTGGAGGGGGGGGTGAAAGAGTTCTCGCCCTTCATCCGCTACAGCGGTTTCACCGAATACGGCGTGCAGTTCAACGTCATATTGCGCGGGGAGGATTTCAACGCGCAGTATCTCCTCAGGCATGAATTCATAAAACGGCTGTCCGCCCGCTACGAAAAAGAGGGGATACGGATACCCTTCCCAGCGCGTTCGGTTTATCTGGAAAAACGCTGAAACCGCGGGGGTTTTTTAGTATTATTTTCAAGTGCGCAAGCGTTACGTGGCCAGAGGAATGGTGCAAGGCGTGGGTTTCCGCTGGTTCGTTCGCGACGCGGCCGCCAAACTTTCAATAACGGGCTGGGTGCGCAACCGTAACGACGGTTCGGTGGAGCTGGAAGCGCAGGCGGGAAAAAACGATCTCGCGCTTTTCGAGGCCGAAATAAAAAACGGGCACCCGTGGGCGCGCGTGAGCGGGCTCGAAGTTCAAACTGTAGCGCCGGTCTGGCGCGATACGGAATTCGAGATAAGGACTTAACGTGGATTATGGTTGACCCTACAGACTCCATAGTGCAGTATTTTAAAAGCATGCACGACGTCGTCGCCGAGGTGGGCCGCGAGGAGATGCACGGCCTCTGGCAGCGCGCCAAGCGCGGCGACCGGCGCGCGAAAAAACGCATAATGGAATTGAACCTGCGGCTGGTCATCCCGACTGCAAAGCGCTACCACCGCCCGGGCACGGAGCTTATGGACCTCGTCGAAGAGGGCAACCTCGGCCTGCTCCACGCCATAGACAAGTTCGACCCGCGCAAAGGCTACCGTTTCTCCACCTACGCGACTTACTGGATAGAGCAGTACATCCGCCGCGCCGTCGAGGAGCAGACCGGCACCATACGCATTCCGCCGCACGCATGGGAAAGCCTGCGCCTGTGGCTGCGCCAGTGGGACCTTATGCAGACACAATTGGGACGCGACCCCACGCTGTCGGAAATGGCAAAAAAAATGCAGTGGTCGGCACGGCAGGTGAAGGCCGTCATGGAAGCCTCGGAAGCGGCCAAAGGCATAGGCTCTCTGGGCGCCGCGATAGACAACAGCGAGGACGGCGACATAACGCTGGAAGACACCATAGTTGACGCCGAGGCCAACTCGCCGGAAAACCTGCTGTCGGTGCTGAAACTGCACGACGAGCTCAACTCCGCGCTTTTGCAGATAGGCGAGCGCGAGCGCATGATTCTGGAATACCGCTACGGCCTGACCGGCAAGAAACCGATGACGCTTGAGGAAATCGGCAAGAAAATGAGTCTCTCCCGCGAGCGCGTGCGCCAAATCGAGGAGCGCGCCATATTGCGGCTGCGCCGCGTGACGCAGCGCATGGGACTGGTGGAGATAAATGACCAGCCCCAGCGCGCCACCCCCAACCTCCACCAAGGCAACATGGTGGTGAAAGGCCCCACCAATATTCTGGGCGAGCCTACGGGCAGGCATCCGCTGCGCATCATCGGCGCCAGGACCGTCGCGCCGAAAACAGGAAAAAATAAATGAACGCCGAACAGATAAAAAATCTCGTGCGGGATGTGCCCGATTTCCCCAAAAAAGGCGTGATTTTCAAAGACATCACGCCTTTGCTGAGCGATGTAACCGCTTTCCGCGAAGCTGTCCGGCTGCTGGCGGCGCCATATAAAGGAAAGGGAATAACCAAAGTGCTGGGCGTGGAAGCGCGCGGTTTCCTGCTAGCCGCGCCGGCGGCGCTGGAACTGGACGCGGGAATGGTGCCGTTGCGCAAAAAAGGCAAGCTGCCCCGCAAAACCGTAAGCGCAAGCTACGCGCTTGAGTATGGCACGGACACTTTGCACATGCACGCCGACGCGCTCGAAAAAGGCGACAAGGTCCTTATAGTGGACGACGTGCTGGCCACCGGCGGCACCTGCGCGGCCGTTATCGAGATGGCGCGGGAGCTGGGGGCGGAGGTCGTCGCGGCGGCGTTTCTGATAGAGCTCGATTTCCTCGGCGGGCGCGGCAAACTCAAAGACACAGCCGTGCACAGTTTGATAAACTACAAATAGCAGTTTGCGACGCCGTGCCCCCGTAGCTCAACTGGATAGAGCTGCTCCGTCCTAAGGAGAGGGTTGGTGGTTCAAGTCCGCCCGGGGGCGCCAGATTTCAGCATTTTCGCGTTAACGTTGAAAGGATATATTATGAGCAAACACTGGGCAAAAGAAGAGCTGCATCACAGCTTCATAGCGGGCCAGACGGACAGGTTTCTCAACTGGCTTTTGACTCACCGGGATTACGCGCTGGGCGGCGCGATCGCGGTTGTCGCGCTGGGAGTGCTTTCTTTTTATTTTGTTGTCCGCCACGGCAGGATAACCGAAGTCGGCTGGGAAAAATATTTCCAGGCGCAGCAGTACGCCGCCGCGGGAAAAATGGACGAATCCCTGAAACTGCTTGACGATATTTCAGGCAAATATTCCGGTTCCTCCGCGGGTACCTACGCCGCGCTGTTCAAGGCGGATTTGCTGTTCGATTCAGGAAAGTTCAAGGAGGCGGCCCCGGCTTACCAGTCCGCCGCCGCGGGAGCGCGGCAAAAACTGCTGCCCTTCGCGCTTTCGGGACTGGCCGCCGCGCTACAGGCATCCGGCGACTACCCCGGCTCGATAGACGCGGCAAACCGCTTTCTTGACAAGTATTCCGCGCACTTTCTGGCGCAGCAGGTTTATCTGACGCTGGCGCTTTCCCAGGAATTGTCCGGCAAAACCGCCGAAGCCTCCTCTTCCTATAAAAAACTGAGGGACCTGTTTCCCAATACCTATGGCGCTGAAATAGCCGCTTTCAAATTGGCTCCAAAGAAGTAACCCTGCCGGCTTTCGAAAGCGGGCAGTGCGGCGGGGATGTTTGCGAGCGTTTCCGTGTCCCCCTTTTATAAGGTATAATATACATATATGAAACTTTTTATTCCTCTTGCGGCCCTGCTTGCCCTTTCCTGCTCCGCCTCATACGCTGAGCGCGGCATGGTCTCGGAGCCCGACAGGACCGGCGCCAGTTACTCCGTCTCGAACCGTTATAACAACCGCAACGACTATCTGCATATCGCAAAAATGGATTATAACGGCTCCATCCTCTGGGAGGCCAATTACGATACCGCGGCGAACCTCAAACCGGCTGCGGTGGTTGTCCACCCCGCCGGAATCATCATACTCGCCGCCCACGAACTCAACGGAAGACGCTCATTCGTGCTGATAAACTATTCCTCACAGAATTATCTCGTCTGGGACAGGGTCAGCGACGCTTTCGACTCCATTCCCGTTGCGCTGGCGCTCGACGCCAACGGCAATATCTGCGTCTGCGGCAACTCCAGGCTGGGCAACAACAGCTATCAGGCCAGCCTCTGGAAATACAACCCCTTCGGCACGCTGCTTTGGCATGTGGATTACAGCGGCGGCGGCAACACCTACGCCCGGCAGTTGCAGACGCTTTTCAACGACGACATAGCGCTCGGCATCACAGTTTCCTTGGGCTCCGACACATACGGACAGTACGAAAGGCATTCCGTCACATATACCAGCGCCGGCGCCCTGCGCGCGAACCAATAAGGGGAAATCCAAAATGAATCCGCTGAATCTTTTCAAAAGCAGGCCGTTGCGCATGGCCGCGGCGGCACTTGTGCTGTCCTGCGGCACGTTGCGCGCCGGCGGCACTTTCGTAACCGCGCTCGCCGAAAAACCCTATACGCTCGACCCCGCCGGAATAAACGATTTGTACAGCATGGCGGTCATGTTCAACATATACGAGCCGCTGGTCGCTTTCGAGGGGAAATTGCACTGCTCTGGTTTTGTTCCGGCGCTTAGCACGGAAGTGCCGTCCAAAACCAACGGCCTTATCTCCGCCGACGGACGGACCTATATTTTCCCTGTCCGCAAGGGCGTCAAGTTCCATGACGGAAGCGAACTCACCGCCGAGGACGCGGCCTACTCCCTGATAAGGCTGATGATAACAGACCGTTTCGACGGCCCTTCATTCCTTTTTCTCAAACCCCTGCTTGGCGTGAACTCGACACGCGACAGCGAAGGCAAAATAGCGGTTGATTTTTTAGATTTCACCAAAGCCGTGCAAGCGCGGGATGGCAAACTCATAATAACCCTGAAAGAGCCGTACCCGCCGTTCCTGTCGCTGCTGGCCTCGACTCCGTTTGTAACCTCCAAAGCCTGGGCGGCGGCGCAGGGGGAATGGGACGCAACGGAAGCGGAGTGGAAGAAATTCAACAACCGCTCGCATAAAAGCTCCCACCTCATGCACAACGCCGACGGAACAGGGCCGTTCAAACTAGGCGGCTTTGACGCGGAGACAGGGCGCGTAACCCTCGTCCGCAACGACAATTACTGGCGCAAAAACGCCGATTTGGAGCGGCTTATTTTCATGCAGGTGGAATCCGAGGCCTCGCGCCAGTCCATGCTGGAGGCGGGCGACGTGGATTACGCTGAACTTGAAAGGTCCGGCATAGCCAGCCTTGCAGGCGCAAAAACCGTGACCACGCTCGACGACCTCCCCAATTATTCGCTGTATTTTATGGCGTTCAGCTTCAATCTTGACATATCCTCAAACCAGTTCGCCGGCAGCGGAATGCTGGATGGCAAGGGAATACCGCCGTATTTCTTCTCGGACGCGGACGTGCGCAAAGGCTTCGCCTTCGCTTTAGACTACGGCAAATACCTGACCATGGCGTTGCGCTCCAAGGGGGCGAGGCTGACCACTCCCGTGCTGCGCCCGGAGGCGCCCGCGCAAGCCCCTTTCGATTTCGATTTGAAAAAGGCGGAGGAACACCTTAAAAAAGCTTTCGGCGGCAAACTTTGGGAAACAGGGTTCGTCCTGACCGCCGCCTGCACCGACAGTTTCGGGGACGGGCAGACCGCGCTCAATATTCTCGCTGAAGGACTAAGGGAAATCAATCCCAAGTTCGTCATACGCACGCAGCGCATGAGTCTCGGCGGCCTCAAATCCTCCATGAAACTGCACCGCATACCGCTGTTCGCCGGCACATTCGCGCCGGACTACCCCGATTATTACGATTTCGCCTTCAACATGCTGCACAGCGAGGGGTTGATGCCGCAGTATATGGGCTACAAAAACCCGCAGGCCGATAAAGCCTGCGAAGAATCGCTTTATAAGGAAGGCGCGGCGCGCGAGAAAGCTTTCGCTGAGCTTGACAGAATATACGCGCAGGATGCGCCGTATATCATGCTGCCCGCCCCTGTAAAGTTCAAGGCTTTCCGCAAGGGCCTCTCCGGCATGGACGCCGAAAACGGACTGTTCACACTCTACAACTTCGTTGACTATTACAAAGTCGCAAAGCTCTGAAAAAAAACTTTCGCGAGACCAATACAAAATGCGGTTTTCACAATGTGGAAACCGCGTTTTTTTTGCTAGAATATTATATCGCCAGTCAGCGTGACTTGGCCGTAAAGGCTGGCCGTGAAGCATAAACAAACTCACAGGAGCGGTAATAAATGAAAAAACTACTAGGCTTGGCTGTGGCGGGCGCGCTCGTAATCGCAGCGGCGCCGGCGAGAGCCGAGATACTCAAGAACCTCAAAACTTCCGGCGAGCTGGAAGTCATGGGCACATTGGATCAGAACGTGGCTACGCTCAACGCCACCGGCACTGATTCGCGCCGCAATACCCAGACCCGCCTGACCTACGGGCTGTCCTTCGACCTGCTCGAAGACGCGCGCGCCAATATCGCCTTCGTGAAAAACGACAGGTATTACGGCACGGGCGCGCAGACCGCAAACGGCGTGCTCACCACCGTCAATATCCAGGAAGCCAACGTCGTCCTCGACAAGCTGTTCGGCAAAGTGGACGCTAAAATCGGCCGCCAGTTCTACGGCGACGAGGGCGACATCAACATATTCTACGGCGTCAAGCACGGGCAGGAAGGAATGTCCGTCAACGCGCTCGATGCGGCGCGCTTCGATTACAGCTCGGGCAAGAACTCCCTCACCGTCCTGTGGAGCAAAGTGACCGATGCGAACAGCCCCAACTTCAACACCCAGGACAATGACACCGCCGTATTCGGCGTGAGCGACATGTATAAACTGGACCAGGCGCTCACACTCGGCGCCTACGCCTACAACAGGCGCATAGGGAAAACCGCCGCAAACCAGGATTCCGACAGCCTGTGGATAATCGGCGCCAAAGCCAAAGGCGAAATCGCCGGACTGGGCTATTACGGCGAAGCCGTGGCCAACCGCGGTTCAACCCCCAACGGCACCGTGACAGCCGACTACACCGGCTACGCCTTTCTGGCCAAAGCCAACTACAATCTCAAACTCGCCGGCGTCGGCGGTCTCAACCCCCGCGCCATGTTCGCATACGGCTCCGGCGACAGGGACGGACTGGCAACGAATAACGAGAAAATCAAAAACTTCGTCGCCGTCAACCCCGACTTCCGCCCAGGACTCATATTCTCCAACTCCCTGCCCACCGGCAGCATAATCAACACCGCCGCCGGCAGCCTGGCGAACATGAACGTCATCAACGTCGGCGTGGACTTCATGCCCGAAATCGCGTCCAAGTTCAGCGTCGCGCTGGACGGCTATTCGTTCGCCCGCAACGCGACCGCACAGGCCGACAGCGACCTGGCAACCGAAATAGACCTCGGACTCAAATACAAGCAGTCCGAAAACATCACGCTCGGCCTCGCCGTGGGACGCCTCTGGACCGGCAACTACCTCAAAGACGCAAACCCGGGCACAGCGTTCAGCCCCGCCACGATGGCGATGACAACGCTGTCAGTGAAGTTCTAAACGCAGTACTGACTTGAAGAGCGGCCCCCGCGGCAAGCGGGGGCCGCTCTTTTTTGATAGAATTTTATCGCCGCCATGAAGAAAACGATTCTGACACTCGCACTCGCGCTCGCAGCCGCCCCCGCGGTGTTTGCCGCGCGGCTGGATTTCAACGCCGATGTTTCGCTTAAAACAGCCGCATGGTCCAACCTCGATTTTGCCACTTCCAACCCGTCAAACAGGATATATTTCGAGCAGGCCGCCTCGCTGGGTTTTCTGGTCAAGGACCTGCGCTACATACCGGGAGGGGAGGAAGCGATGGATGTGGGGATTACGCTGGGCGCGCTTGGGCTTAATGCGCAGGGGGGAATACTGCCGCCTTTCGACGCGATAGCGAATTTTTATCCGAATTCCAACATGACCCCGTGGGTGAAAGAAGCTTATTTCCGGCTGCACGGGCTGCTGGGCGGGGACATAACTCTCACCGCCGGCAGACAGTCTTTCACCCTGGCGACAGGCCTGACGCTTTCCGACAATGGCCTGGGAATGCCCGGCTTCAACATCCGCTATAACAAAGCGCTGTTCCATTCCCTCAACGTGCAGGGATTCGTCTTTCAGCCAAAAGCTCCCGATTCCACCGGAGGCGCCGCCAACGTGGCCGGAATACTGGCGGATTATGCCGCGCAGGGGTTATGGCAATTTTACTCATTCTGCGAGTTCGACCACCAGACAACCCAGGTGATTTCCATCCCCGTCAAACATGCGTTCAGAAATTTTTCCGGAGTCAGCTACAGCTTGCGCTACGGCAGCCTCAGTTTCGACGCGGAGGCCGCGCTGGAAAAAGGTTCCGCCGCGGGCGATAACGGCAATTCCGATGTTTCCTTCAACGGCAACGCGCTGCTGCTGCGCGGCAAGTGGAGCCAGCCGCTGGGCCGCTTTGGCACGGGCACGGCCAGAGTCGCGGCGGGCCGGGCATCGGGCGATAACGCTTCCACAACCGGCACGGATGAAGCTTTTTTTCCCAGTTTCGGCAAACGCTATGAAGGGTTAGAGCGCGCCGGATTCGGCGCGGTGTTCGGCTCCTCGCTTTATGACGCCTTCGGCGGCGACAGTTCGACAAAAACCGGAATGCCGGCAGGTTTCAGCGGCATACAAATGGTCAACCTGGGATTGTCGTTTTCGCCATACCGGAGTTTCATGCTGGACGCGGACTTCTTCGTGTTCGCGGCTGACTCCGCGCCCACCACCCAAAAGCAGCTGGGATCGGAACTGGATTTAAAATTGTCCTGCCCCTTGTCCGACCAGGTATCCATAAACATGGTTTACGGGGTTTTCAGCCCCGGCGCCGCATATTCCGCGAATTTGGACTCCCCGTCCAAATTCGCGTTTGAAACCTCCGCCCGGTTCTAACCTTTGCCATAAACCCGCTTTTTATCTTACTTAGCACTACTCCGTTAAGTATATGCGCCTATTTGGAGGCGCGCAGCGGAATAAACAGCCCATACGCCCGACGCAGCCCTGCACAACCGCGCCGGCAACCCGCAGCAACAAAAACATTCCCATTCCCTTATATGCGCCTCCCCTGCGGGCAAGGGCGCTTTCGGGCTGCGTCCGCGTCGCTCGTCGCTTGCATACAACGAGTATGCGCGCTCCTCGCTCCTTGCCCCGCCTCAAAATCACCCTTGCAAATAGCCGCATATACTTAACGGAGTAGTGTTAGCGCGCAGGCTTGGGTTTGTCAAGTACGCCCGACGCACACCCGACTTTATCAACAGTCTGTGACATATGGTTGCCATAAAATGACATATAAATATTTATATGTTATTATAGGTATAGAACTGTGGATGAAACGGGGGGATGAATATGTCAAAATTGCGATTGCGGCTGCAAAACGGAATGGAATTCGAAGCCGAGGGAACCACGGATTTCATCGAGGACCAAAAAGACGCCTTCTTCGAACTCGCCGCCAGCCAAAAAGCCTGTGTGGACGCAGCAATCGCCAAAACGGTTCCCGCCGAATTAGCGCCGCCGCCCCAACATCCCGACTTCGGGTCCGGAATCTGGAAAACGCTCATGGAGAACAGGGATAACTTGTTCTATTTAAAAACCAGATACCCGCAAACAGAACCCCGTGATGCCGCGCTTATGATACTGGCAACATGGACAGAACTGGGCAAAAAGGGAACCGTTGAGGCGCTAAAACTGGCCAAATCCCTGAAAAAATCAGGTTTTACAAACGGAAGACTGGACCGAATAATGGCACAAGAAATAAGCCATCAACGCATAATAGCAACCGGCACAAAGCGCGCCAGGCGCTATCAATTGACGGCGGAGGGCCTTGCCCGCGCGCACTACTTGGCACAGGATTTATTGACAAGGCACCCAGAAATCGCTCAAAGCGACATAAGCTAAATCCCGCGTCATAGCCTTCGTCATAAGCGTCCTGCATGTAGCGCGCCACCATCTCCCGCATTTCCGGTAGGCCTTCCATGTCGAAAGCCCGAATCGTTCCAGCTTTTTGGTTTGTCATGTTCGTTTCACTCTTGGCATTGGTCTTCTATCTGACAGCCGAATAACCCGTTTTTTGTCGGCGAATCGCATACGCTACAGCCACGCGCGCGCCGCCTTCGGATTTCGGCGTTGAGCCGCGCAATCTCTGCGCGGCAATATTCCACATGTTCGCCCGCGTCCCGTAACTCCTCAAAACGGGCGCGCGCGTCCATCAGTTCCGTCATTGTCATTTCTTTTGGTTGCTTCATAGTCCCCAGCTTCCCCAGCTTCGGCCCGCGTTTTCAATCGGCGTTTGCCGCATGGTTATGTACTCCTGCAAATTCGCCGGCGTTTCGGGGTTTTGCATGGTCAATTCCAGCACATGTATGCCCGCCTCATTGTTCGCTACCGCCTTCCAGCTTGCGGCCAGATATGCACTTAACCGCCGCCGCGTCGTTTTCGCGACCAGCACGATATGAAAATGCGGCGCGCCGCGTTCTTGGCGCGCAATGCGCCACACGCCGCCGCTACCGTCATAGCGGCGGCCTATCCGCTTGCGCATTGCGGCAATATCCGCCTTCCACTGCGTCCAGTCTTCGGGCCAGTTTTGAGGGTAAGTGAGCGTTACAAAAAAGCGGCTGTATTTCGCAACTTACGATAATATACATTATCCTTCTCGACGAGAGAAAAAAGCAAAAAAAGTGAGTTTTTAGCCCAAAAGCTAATAATTTCTTCAAAAAAATGAACCCAGCGACGTAATGTCGCTGGGTTTTTTGTTTTGAAAAAATCGGCGGCGCAGGAAACCGTAGCTGGGAGAACCTGCGCCGCGATATAAAGGGTGCGGCGTCTTGGCAAACGCCGCGCCCCGCTTTGCATGAATATTATAGCAGAAAAAAAGCGCGCAAGACGCGCATTTTCAGCACGGGGCCAGCGTGGGTAATCCGCGCGAGCTTTGGGCCGCTGATGTGCTGGCCGGTGCCAGCGTCGCGCTGGCGCGCCTGCGCGCGCCGGCCAGCGTGTATAAAATTATTCAACCGATTCTGCTATCGCGTACCCGCCAGTCTGACCACTTTTGGCCTTCTCAACAAAAATTCCAAGACGCTACCGGGTGTTCCCGCTCTACCGTCCGCCGCGCGCTCAAATGGCTGGAAGAGCGCGGCCTGGCTAAAATCCAGCGCACCGGCAAAGGTAAAATCCTTGCGGTTCACATCCCCTTCGATTTGATATCAAACGCCCGACGGGCGGCGGCAAGTTATCCACAAGCTATCAACAGCGCGAAAAAAACTGTGGACAAGTCGGGGGTTATCCACCGCAGGGGTTCATTTTTGAACCCCATAACACCCCCCAATCCCCCCAACAGCAACCAAGAAAACCCTTTATTGTTAAAGGAAATCGGCGAGGCGGCGAACATCCCGCCGGAACTGCCACTGCAAAACTCGCCGACGCTTTTAGCGGCTGCGCCGCCGATTCAACGGCGCAGTCAAGCGGAAACCTTCATCGGGGCGGCGCAGTGGTGCGCCGACACGCTGTACGGCGTGTTTAAGCCCCCGGGTTGACGCCACGACGGGCGGCGAAACGGAAAACAGCATTTTATGTATCGGGCCGACGGAACGCGCTGACGCGATTCCAGGCGGCCCCAGTAGTGGAGATGATTCAGCGGTAATCCGGCCCGCGCGGCGGGCAAGAGGTGGGTATGGCGAAACAGTTTGAATTCTGCGGTGCGACGGTGGAGGTGCCCGACGAGGATGGGCAATGCGTCATAGAACAAATCATGGTTGACTTCTTCCCGCCGGAGTGGGCGTTAATATGACGGCGCCGCGCGAAGAATTAATGTCGGAGTACCGCCGTCTCGGCGTGGAGCTGCGAAACGCGGGGCGGCTCGCGTTCAGCTTCGACGAGGACTTTCGCCGCGCGCAAATTCAGCGACTGCGCGACCGGCGCGAACTGTTGCGCCGCGAAATCCACCGGACGCGACCGAAGCGCGGCGGGGGGGTGTATCATGGGGCGTAACCCCGCAAATCCCGACGACATCCGCGCGAAACTGAAAAGCGCGCAGAATCTGGCCGCGCTGTACAAGCGCGAGCGCGACGCGCTGAAAAAGCGCCTCGCCGCCGAAACCGACGCAGACGAATCCGCGGCGGAGTGCGCGGCCATCGCCGCGCCACCCGCCGCGACCGCGCCGCCGGCTGCGCCGGCCAACCCCGAATCCCAGGAGAAACCGAAAAATGGAAACGAAGGAAAACCCGAATCAGACCGCAAGCCGTGGTGGCACGGCTGGTAATGTTGCGCCGACTGCTGGGCCTGCTGGCGTTTTTGAGAGCCTCGAACAGATTGAGAAAAGCCTTGCGGGACCGCTACCGCCAGTTGAAGGCGGCGGAGCTCAACAGGCTGTCGCCGGAGAGCCGGCAGGAATACTACCGGCAGCTTGCGACCCTGAATTTGTTGCTCTTGCGTTGCGCGAGATATACGGCAGTGCCGCAATCGCCCTCCAAAATGAAGCTCTACGATTACCTGAGCCTCAGCTTCAAATTTTGGGGCGTTCTCTCTCAAACTACATGCGATTCAAGCGCATTAAAATGGACTCTGAAAAACTGGCTTTCCTGCAACTTGCCATCGTGGGTCTTATCATCAATGCGCCGATTATCCGCGCTCTGCGCGAAAAGCCCGCTGTTGAAAAAAATGAGCCTGAAACTAAACCGTGAGGTAACGCTGGTTTTCGGCAAGACAGGGAGCGGCAAGACGCTGTTCTCGCGCGGTTTTGTGCGCGGCAAGCGGCGCGTAATCGTGGTTGAGCGCTGGACCGATAAAAACGAATACGACGCGCGCCGCTTGCCGGAGCTGCTCGATATCGTCCGGTTTTTCAAGACGAAGCCGGCGGCGTTTCGCGTTTCCTACTCGCCGCGAAATTCGGACGAACTGGAAACGCTGTTAAACATCGCCTGGGTTATCTGCGATGTTACCGTAGTGGTGGAGGAGGCCGACACCTATTTTGAAAAAGGCGGGCGGCCTGGGCGGATGTTTCAGGAGGTTGTCGCGCGTGGCCGGCACAAGGAAATTTCGCTCGTGCTGGTCTCGCAAAATCCGTCAAGAATGCCGAAGGACGCGCGGCGTGAAGCTGACCGGCTCGTGACATGCCTGCTGGTGGACCGCGCGGACCGTGAGTGGTGCTGCGACTTCCCCGGAGCCTCGCCGGAGGTTGACGGGCAGATAAAAAACCTGAAACCGCTGGAATATCTCGAAATTCTCGCCAGCGGCAAAATCACAAAAGGGAGGGTGAAGATATGAAGCTTAAACTCTGGTTTTATTCGGTGGCCTGGCTGATTCTGCTGGCCGCCGTAAGTCTCTCGCTATGGGCGGGGCAACTACTGACAGCCGGATGGGTTTACAGCTCCGCCGCGTTTTTCTTTTACATGGAAATCCGCGAAATAGACGGGCCTGTTTCCAGCCTACATCATGTCTGGTGGCTGAACGGACTCAAAACCGCGCCGGTCCGGTGGGCGGCGTTCTGGCCGTGGCTGCCGGTCTCATATTTTTTATGAAATTCCAGCGCGTTGACCCGAAAGTCTGCCTGCGGCTGGCAGAGCGCCACGCTAAAATTAAAGGCCGATACGGCCCTGTAAAACAGTTCATTGCCGTATCGGCTTCAAGATATTATCGCAGTGAATGCACTATTTGGAGGTGGGTCAAGGCTGGACAGCAGATAAAAAAAATATTGATATTCTGAATCACTTATGATACACTTTTAGAAAAGGAGGATATAATGCGACACCAACGAGTAATAGCTTCCATAGAGAAGCCGCTATACAATATGCTGATGGAATCCGCGCGAAATTCCGGCATATCGCTTTCGCTCAAAGTCCGCGATATTTTGAAAGCCAAGATGGAAGAGGAAACCCAAAACGAAGATGCCTACTGGGGTAAAATCGCGGAAAGCCGGCTACATCAAAAAACAACTCCCCTTGAAACAGTTCGCAGGGAGATAATGAGGAAGCGAAAATGAAGTATAAGATAGACCTCGCGGACGACGCAAAGCATGAGTTAAAAAAGATGGACAAAGGCGTAGCCTTATACCTCATGGATGTCATAGATGACCGCCTTAGCGAACATCCTGAACGAGGTCTGCCATTGCAGTATGATTTGAAGGGTTTTTTTAAGCTGGTAACGCGAAGCTATCGCATAATCTACAAGTACAACGCCGATACGGTTACGATATATTCTGTTGGAGACCGTAAGAACGTCTACGGCGGGCACTAAGCCCTACTTGAGACCTCATAAAACCCCGCTTCGGCGGGGTTTTTCTTTTGCCGCTTTTATCGCCATCAATTGCCATAAACTGATAGTTTCCGACGGAAAAACACTGATAGTATTTTGCAAATGATTTTTTTTGTTTTCTCTGCCAGACTGTGGGTATAGCCCGTTACGGGCAAGGAGAGAAACAAAATGGATATGACGCTGCTCAAGAAAATCGGACTGATAGTCCTCGTTATCGTGGGGTATCAGGTGCTCAAGAACAAGGTGCCAGCAGTCGGCGCCTACCTGCCGTAAAGGACGAAAACAAATGCTCCATAAACACAAGTTTATAACTTCGTTCGTCCTTCCCGCCGGTAACATGACGGGCACCCCCGCGCTGATTCAGGAGCGGGACCGCTTCCCGTCGAACGGAAGCGTAATACACGGCCTCTACATCCGCGTTGTCGGCTCGGCTGTCGTGGCCGCCGCCGGCGGCGCTACGATACTGGCCAACGGCGTGGCGCGGTTCATCCGCTCCATCCAGGTGGATGGCGATATCCGCAAAAACATCTACCGTTGCACGGGTAAGGATGTGTCCATCCTGAACCTGCTCAACTCCGGCGTGCCGGCGGCGCAGACTCTGCCCGGCGGCGTGGCCGGCGGAACATCGGCGCAGGGTGCGCATGCGTTCGACCTGCTGCTGCACCTGCCGTTCGCCCGTGTGCACGGCGCGCGTCCGGCGGATTGCGCCTTCGACACCTTCAAAGAGCGGCTCTCGATGGTGCTACAGATGGGCAACGCCGCGGACCTTCTGTCCGGCGACGCCAACGCGACCATCGCCGCGGGGTGCACCGTGGAGGTGTACGCCGATGTTGACGATTCGCCGAAGCTGACCGACCTCCCCATCTTCACGCCGGCCTACGAGCGTATCCTCATGCAAATCACGGGGACCACGCCGAACTTCTCGTTCCTGCTCCCGACGGGGGACCGGATATACAACCGGCTCGCCGTGCACCAGGAGACGCTGGCGACGCAGGCGGCGATAAGCTCGCTTATCACCGGCAACCTCGGCCTGCGCGTCAACCAGGCGGACTTCATCAAAGGCGACAATGTTCCGTTCGCGTTTTTCCATCAGGAAATAGTGCGCCGGTACTGCTTGCAAGCCGCCGATGTTCCCGTCGGCCTCGCCGTGCTCGATTTCTTTGAGCGGGGGAAAATCTCCGACTCGCTGGAATCCATGACGAAGACGCGCGGCAACGTGGAACTGCTGGCCGGAGTGGCCGGCAACGCCGGCGACGATGGCGTCGTTCTGATGGATTGCGTAAAGGCAATCCCGCCGGAGCTCCGCCGCCCTGGCCAGCCGTCAACCGTGCAGGCCGTAGCCGCGCCCGCTGGCGCGTAACAAGTCTTGCGCCGGCCTGGTAACCACCGCCAGGCCGGCGCGGAGTATTTCCAATGGATATTTTGGAAGAAGGCAAAACCCTGCTGGCCGCGCTCGGCGGGTCCAGCGGCGCTAAACAGCAGATTGCCGGCGACCTGTTGACGGCCTCTAAGTCGGCGGGAATCTCGGACAAAATTTCCAGCGCGGGCTCCTGGCTGGGCCAGACCGTAGGCGGAATCCTCGGCCCGAATTTCTTCAACAGCGCCGCCGCCGGCGCGAACACGGCGGAAGCCGCCGCGCAACAGCAGGGTTCGGCCACGCTCGGCGCGGCCATCAGCGCAACGCCGGCGTTCAAATACGCCGCCATCGGCGGAGTCGTGCTGCTGGTGTGGTTTTTGTTTCGGAGGCGCTGAAATGAATAATTTAACCGAAGCCGGCAAGATTTTATGGGAGACAGTAACAGGGACAGCGTCTGACCTGGGCGTTTCCGGCATGAAGATTGTAAACGCTCCCGGCCAAATTGTCGGCGGCATTGCGGATATGGGCTCGGCATTAAAATCCGGGATAATTGAAACGGCAAAAGCCGCGCCCGCCGCCGTGCAGGACATTTCCAGCGGCGCGTCAAAAGGCTTGCAGTTCGGGCTCATCTTCGCGCTGGCAATCGCCGCATACTACGTGTTCAAGAGGTGATATGTTCTATCAAGGCGAGCTTGTAAAACGAATTTACGACGTGCAGGACCAAGTGAGCGTTCTGGCCAACTCAAGCGTCCAACTCTGCCGGTTCGTGGTGCCGGTGAACCGCCGGTGTGTGCTGGTTAAACTCGGCAACATGCCAGAGAACGGCGGGGAAAACAGCGTTAAATTCCGACTGCTGCGTGACGGCATTCCCGACCCCGATTTTTCCGGCGTGGATAACGCCGGCTACTTCGGCGCGTTCGGCCTGCCGTACGAGGCGGACGATGTAAACACGATTTCACACGAACTGCGCGAGGGCGAGGTTATCGCGCTTGAAGCAATCAACACCGACGCCGCAAACGCCTATCTTGTAAACGGCCGTATCCGCGTTTTCGCGCTCGACAAATGACGGGAGGGAAAAGATATGAAAAAATATTTGCTGTTAAAGACTGTTTTCTGCGCGGCAGCGTTGTTTCTTTCCTCTGCCGCCGGACTGTTCGCCCAGGGCTACCCGGGCGGGATGAAAGCGCACTCGCACCTGACCGCAAAAGACGGCGGCGTGTTATCCCGTCTGCGCATAAACTCGGCTGATTTCGACGGAAATGAACCGACGGACAACGGCAGTATGATTATTGCAAAAAATCGACGAGCAACTGGTCCATATATTTTGTTGGAAAATTTATATGTAGATCCTTCCAGTTTCACAATGTCCGCAATATGGTTTATGTCAGCTCACCATTTTCAATCTATTGAAGCTGATGATTATTCAGGCGGACTGACGATGATGGCCACTGAAGTTCGTTCATCAACATTCACCGCGGCTAGAAAAATAAATTCACTTGAGGCTTCTTTCTCGTTTGCGACAATTGCCTATCTCGATTCTCGCAACGAAGTTGGCGAGCTTAAAACTTTTGCCATGTCCTCTTGTCCGACGGGGTACCTGGCCGCCGATGGCTCCGATATTTCAACAACGACCTATTCCGACCTTTTTGCAAAAGTCGGCCATACATACGATACCTACATCTCGTCCGCCGTTTTCAAAACGCCGGACATGCGCGGCATGTTCGTGCGCGGCTATGACAATGGCGCAGGCGTTGACCCCGCGCGCGTGTTCGGCTCGACTCAAGCCGACACTATGCAGGGTCATGTCCATTCATGGCCTGTTATCGCCTACGTTCAATTTGACGGGGGAAATGGTACGCATATGTCGGGAAATGCGACGGGTGTAAATAACACATCGGACCCGCTCGCCGACCCACACGGCAACGGCACGCCGCGCACCTCGGCGGAAACCCGCCCTAAAAATATCGCGTTGCTGTACTGCATAAAAATATGACCCCCGAATCCTTCTTGCTGTCGTGCCTCATCGCCGTCATCGGCGGTATGTGGGCGCAGTTTAACCACCAGCTCGACCGAATCGAAAACAAGATTGCCCAGTTGCCCTGTATGCAACCGCGCGCAGAAAAATGCGAAGGGAGGAGAACCCATGCTCAGTAAAATCGTAGGCTGGCTGTTGCCGAATTCCGTAAAGACCGGCGTCACGACGGTGCAGGACGCGGTGCGCGGCAAGCGCACCTATCTGGCCGCGCTCGCGCTGGCCGCGCCGGCGTTGCTGTCCATCGCGGACGCCTTCATCGGCCTGCCCACCGGCGGGCTGTACGAGTTCGTAAAATCCCTGCCGTCAACCGACGCCTGGCAGCAGCTTATGACCGCCGCCGGCCTGGCCGGCCTTCGGGCGGCTAAATGACCTGGCTAATCCTCATTCTGGCCGGCGCGGCGGTGATTTTTGCCAAAGGCTCCGCCGCGGCGAGTCCCGCAACGCCGGCAGTTGGCGGCGCGGCTCCAATCCCGTCCGGCTCCGGCCCTGACTGGTTCGCCGCGGCGTTCGCCACCGCCGCCGCGAAAGCCGACCGGCGCGGAATCCCGATAGGCTTCATGGCCGCGCAGTCCGCGCAAGAAACCGGCTGGGGCTCCTCGAACCTCGCAAAGAATTTTAACTCGCTGTTCGGCATAGCCGCCGTAGGCGCGCAGAACGCCTACTGGCACGGCGCAAGCCATCAGGCCGCCGACGGCCAGGCAACGCGCGCCTATGCGAGCTGGAGCGACTCCATCAGCGATTACGCCCGTCTAATCCAGTCCCGCTACCCCGAAGCCTACGCCGCCGCGCAGAAAAACAATATCGCCGGTTTCTCCCGACTGCTTGTAGCCGGCGGCTACAACACCGCCGACCCGACCTATGCCGACTCGATAATCTCGATTTACAAAGGACACTTCGCATGAGCGATTTATCGGCGACTTTAAGAGGCACGGACTTAACGGCGGAAATAACCGCCGCGCCGGCGTCCGCCCCCGTCACGCGCCCCCTCGCCATCGCCGCCGCGCCGCAGTATTACGAGGACCTTACGCCGCTGGATATCCCCGCTGGCAAAAGCATAAAAGAATTTTGCGCCCTCGTTGAGAACGTGGACAACTTGCCGTTGCGCGACCCCACGCAGAACGGGGACCTTAAACTGATAAATCCCGCCGCTGTCGTAATTCCCGTTTTCAAAAAAATCACCAAAGCGACCTGGGACCGATATTCCGTCTTTGAGCGACAGGGTTCTTTTATGACGAAGTGGGGCCAACCGTGCCCTATAGTTTTTTATCCGAGCGGGCACAGCGGAGCATGGAATTCCAATATTTATGAATCTGGCCCCGCATACCATGACGGCAAAGTGTTATGGAGTAACGATTTGGCGTACGCATTAACAAACGAACGCTGGTATTCCCTCGAAGCCCAGCAAGAGCGCCTAGCGGAAGCGGCGCGGTTACAAGCGGAGTTCGACCAGCATAACGATACCGGCCTGTTCGGAACCTCTCTTTTCGGCGGATATCATGGCAGCCTTACGCTGGGTGCGATTTTAACGGGACTTGCGCCAGTAGCCGCGATTGCGACCGCTGGCATTCTGTCCGGTCTGGCAGCGGCCCCTATAGCTGCCAGCGCGGCGCAGGGCGGCGCGGGCCTCGGTCTCGGTTTTGAAAGCATGGCCGCCAACGCGGCGGCGGGACTCGGCGCGGCAGCTCCGGCCAGCCTCGCGGCCGGCGCGGGACTCGCGACCGCTGAAACAACCTCGCTTCTGGCCGCAACTAGCGGCGCTGGCCTTGTTGCCGGCGCGGCCAGCAGCGGCAGTTTAGGCCTCGGCCTTGAAAGCTTGAGCGCCAACGCGGCGGCGGCCTCCGGCGCGGCAGCTCCGGCCAGCCTAAGCGCCGGCGCGGGCCTCGCCAGTTCCGAAACAACCTCGCTCCTGGCCGCAACCAGCGGCTCGGGCATCGCCGCGGGCGCGGCTGGCGGCGCAAGCGGCCTTACCGGCCTGATTTCGACCGAAACCGGCAAGCTGGCCGCTGTCGGTGCCGCAACCGCCGGCGCGGCGGCCAAAGACGAAATCAAAAAGGTTCTAACCGGCGCCGGTGACTCCGGCACCAGTCCGGCCTCCGCGCCATCTCCCGAGCCATCCGGCACCGGCCAGCTCATCGGCTGGGCCCTGGCCGCTTTTGCGGCAAAATTGCTCATTTTCAGCTAAAACGCAACAACGCAAAAACAGGGCAAAAACAGCTTTTCGCGCCGCACAATACACGCAAGATTTTCTCGCCAAAACCGCGCGGCTAAAAAGAAGCCCTCCCGATTTTCGGCAAAAAACCACACACCCAAAAAAGGGAGGATTTGACAAAAAACCGGCCTTACGCTAAAATCTCTATGTGCCTAAGAACCTTAACATTGTTCTTATTTTGGAAAAAGTGGACGGCGGAACAATCCGCGATTTACGGAATGGCGCGGATTATACGGACGGCCATCCTGCTGCGCTGGCGCGGGCCTTGCGCCGTTTGAAGAAACTTGGTATATTAAAAACACGCAAATGGAAAGCCAACCCCACCGGCCGGCCCCTTTTGCGCTGGTCTTTGACAACAACGGGAGAGTATCTGCTGGATTCGATGGGTTGTTCCGAAACCCGATACAAGGCAAAATGGCGAGACATTGAGGCTTTGTTATTGGCAAAAAACGCCTTAAGGCGTATAGGAAGGAATCCACAGGTTTTAATCCCGAAGCCGCGAAAAAGATTATCAAACTGGTGGTAATCGCGGTTTTTTTCCGCAAAAAACCGTAGCTGGTTTAGCGGCTCCTGTATTGCTGATTTTGGCAAAAAGCGATACGGGCCGTATTTTTTTGCTTTTTCGCAACTTACGATAATATACATTATGTTAACTTATACGGATATTAAGTCCCCTTTGGAACGGCGACAATGATACTTAGAAAAATGCAAATTAGCATTGTAGAATAATGCTGTTTTAAGCAAACTTGTTTTGAGTTGTGAAATTTATATAATTGGCAGCGCCTAACACTAAGGTTCCAGTTAACTTTTGCTCTTATTGTTGGAAACTTGCAGATTTTAAAAGCCTCTCACATTTACGATACCGCTACAATTGCTGTCAAATACTGAGTTTGTGCTTAAATGCCCTGCAAGCAAAATCACCATGTACGCGGTACCTTCAAAATGAAATCGTAATGATGAAGTTCCGTGAAAAACCATCAAAACAGCGAAAATACAGCCAAAAATTAAAGACATTGAAGCAGGTCTGAAATTGCAAATTGCCAACTCCTAAAAACACCATAAAAGCCACTGCCGCGCCAGTTATAAATCAGGCAGGCAAAAACACGCAGAGACGCCAACACCAGATGTCAGCAAAAACACCATGAAAGACCGGTCTGGAATACCGCAAAAATTGGCAGAATCAGAAAACACAAGAGCACCGTGAAAGACAAATAAACACTGTTCATAAAAAACCCAGTAA
Source organism: Elusimicrobiales bacterium (assembly GCA_028688475.1). GTDB lineage: Bacteria > Elusimicrobiota > Elusimicrobia > Elusimicrobiales > Elusimicrobiaceae > JAQTYB01. The sequence continues at coordinate 255 of JAQTYB010000035.1, read as the reverse complement.
AGCAAGATGCGCACCAAAAATAGAACCGCTTGGAATTTGCACTGCGTTTTATCTTGCCAAAAAACCCATGAAACCAAAGCATCCGCCGCAAATATAGCGCATATGTTTCTTTAGGTGCGGAGCTTGAGGAGTCCGTTGCGAAACTGGCATTTTTCTGAAAGTCCCTACAATTGTGTGATTTTTCTGCGGAAGGCGTGAAATTTCGTCGTTTACATCCGTTTTTTTTGCGTCAGCCGGGCCTTTTCGCCCGAATCC
>JAQTYB010000034.1 GCA_028688475.1 Elusimicrobiales bacterium | reverse complement strand
GCTTCAAAAGCCAAGAGGCCGCAACCGGGAAACCGGCCACGACCTCTGAAGACCTCTGAACCGCCGGATGCGGACCCGCATGTCCGGTGGTATGGGAGGGGAGCGGCAGGCTCATAACTTGCCGCCCCCTATCCCGATCCTGAGAACAGTTACGCGGCGCAGACGCAGGCGCGGGGCGCTGTGGTCTTGCCGGAGGCAGTCTTCTCGTTGATGTGCACCACCTTCGCCGGCGGGAAGCCGTTGAAGTATGTGGACGAGGCGTGGCTGTACGCGCCTATGTTGACGCTATAGAGCAACTCGCCGAGCTCCAGGTCCGACGGCAGGTTGTTGGACATCGAGATGACGTCCAGCGCGTCGCACGTCGGGCCGAACACGGCGCAGCTTTCCTCCGGCCCTTTGCGGAACGATTTCAGCGGGTACTGGCAATGGTCGAAGATGATGCCGGAGTAGGTGTGGTACACGCCGTCGTTGACGTAATAGCACAACCTTCCGTCGCGCACCGCCTTGCCGGTTATTTTCACCACCGAGGTGCCCGCCGTGGCTATCATGAACCGGCCCGGCTCGGCGAGAATCTCGATATTCTTCGGGAAAAGGCGGTCTATTTCCGTGTTGATTTTTTTGGCCAGCTCGCGGAACGGTTTCACCGTGGCGTCATACGGCGCGGGAAAACCCCCGCCGATATCAAGCACGTTCATTTTCTTGTAGCCTCGGTCGCCCGCTTCCTTAAATATACTGGCGGCGAGGTTGATGGCCTGCACATAGTTTTCGAAGTTCGTGGTCTGGCTGCCGACATGGAAGCTTAACCCCTCCACCGTCAGGCCCTCTTTTACGGCGGCGAGTATGAAATCCACGGCCTCGCCGGGCGCGGCGCCGAACTTGGAGGAAAGCTCCACCATCGCGCCGGTGTTGGGCACTTTTATGCGCAGCGCCAGCCCGACGTGCGGCGCGTGTTTTTTGATTTTGCGGACTTCTTCCAGATTGTCGTACGTTACCAGCGGCTTGTAGGGGTCAAGCTGCTCAAGCGTCTCGGTCGGCTTTATGGGGTTGGCGTAGATTATCTTGTCCCATATCCAGTCCTGGCGCTGCTTCTGGGGCATGCCCTTGATGTTTTCGTAGACGATTTTGAACTCCGGCATCGAGGCGACGTCGAAACTCGCGCCCGCCTGGTAAAGCGTGCGGACAATCGCCGGGTCCGGCTCCGCCTTCACGGCATAATAGGCCTGCACACGGGGAAGATACTTTTTGAACTCGGCGTAGTTGCGCCGTATCGCGTCATGGTCCACCACGAACAGCGGCGTGCCGTGCTCCGCCGCGAGCTTTTGCAACTGTTTGGGTGATATCATCGCTCTGTTTTTCTCCGGTGTTGGTTTTGGTTTCTAGTCTCCGTCCGTTATCAGGAAGTTTTTGAACTGCCAGGGGTCCTTCCTGTCCACGGCGGGGTTGTTATGGCCTTTGAAGGCGTTGGTGTAGTGTTTGAGCGGCGTCCAGTCCGACGGGGTGGAGATGAATTTGCCGAGATAGGGCCTTGAGATTTTCAGGATGTATTCGTGCGGCAAATCGTCCGGCACGCAGACGCCTTGTTCCGGGTTTTCCAGCATCCACATCGTAGCCGCCACGACGGATATCGCCACCTGCATGGTGGTCGCGTTCTGGTGCGGCACCAGTCTGCGCGATTCCTCGATGCTGAGCGAACTGCCGGTCCACCACGAGTTGTAGGCGTGGCCCATGATGAGCGCGCCCAGCACGTCGGAGCCGCTGACGATATCGTCGTTCATTATGCGGATTTTCGATTGGAGCTTGTAATCGTACCCGCGCAGCTCGTTGAGCGAGACTATCGCCGCGTCCGAGGGACAGTAGGCGTAATGCACCGTCGGGCGGTAGACCGCCCTGCCGTTTTTCCAGACGGTCAGCTTGTCGGATATGGTGAACGCCTCGCCGTGGCGCACCACCATGCCGTGTATGCAGTGGCCGGGAACCCAGGAGGAAACCCAGGTGTTCATGCCCATGCGCGCGAGGCAAATCTGGTTGCGCGGGCCTTCCTTGTGCCGGCAGGCCAGCGGGGGCAGCTCCTTTTCGTGCGTGCCCCAGCCCAGTTCGGAAGTGGTGATGCCTTCCTCGCGGAAGCCCTCCACGCTCCAGGTGTTGACGAACTCGTCCACCTGCTTTGGTTTGTTTGAAATCTGCATGTCGCGCTCGCTGCAATGGATTACTTTAACGCCCAGCTTCATCGCCAGCAGGTTGAACTTCCGCTCGCGCGCGAACTGCGCGATTTCCTCCGCGGCGCGGCCTTTGACTTTTTTATCGGACAGCACGCGCTTTGCGATATCCAGCAGTCCGTATTTCGTGAAATGCGAGATGAGCCCGGGATTGGCGCCGTGCTCCAGCACGGCGGTGGGGCCGGGGGTTTTCCATTTTGCGACCATGCGGCGCATGTTCATGTGCCGCCAGTAAAGCGTGCGCTCCGTCGGATGCTTGTCGAGCGCGCCGGCGTAAGGGTCCCAGACTTCCGTCGAGGTGTTGATGTAGAGGACGCCGCTGTCGTGGCACCATTGCAGTATTTCGCAGCAGTCTATGTTCCAGGCCAGATCTATCAGCAAGTCGCCTTCGGAAAGGTATTTGCCCAGCAGCGCGCCCATGTTCTTTTCAGTAACCTGCTCGCGCACGAAGCGGATGCCGCGCGCGGTCCAGCTTTTGAGCGCGCCCCGGCGGTCCTCGAAATCCATGACGGTCACGTTTTTCGGAGCTACTTTCAGCAGTTTCATCAATATGGGCAGCGCGCACTGCGCCACCGCGCCATAACCTACGAAGAGCACTTTTCTGTCGGATTTATTCATCATTTTTTTCTCCAAGCGTTATTATACCATAAACGCGCGCGCGTTCGTCTCTGACAGAATTTTGTATGCCGAAATTCAAAAAGTTTCGCACACCAGTAAAACGATGAGGATGCGCGAGTATTCCAGATTCCATTTCGGACTGCGAAACCGGAACGCCGCGCGGTGTTTGGCGGCGCTCGCCGGCGCAAATGCAGCCCCTGTCAAGCCAAATAAGAATCGTACCGTAATCGTCGGTGCGAGATTTCTTTTTCCGTCTCAAGACCGCCTTCGGCTTCCAGTTTGCGCCTGACTATCCTCAAAGCCTCCTCCAAAAGGTCGTTTTCTGCTTTGGCGGCCTTGCTCAACACCGGTTTGCGGTTGGCCGTCTTGTAAATGTCGTCAAGCAGCGCGCTGACCTTTTCGCCCAGTTCGAACGGGTCCAGCTTTGCCCTCAGCGCCGTCAACGCTTCAGCCAGCTTCTTGTCGTGCGCCGCCAGCCTGTCCAGCGGCGTTTGCGGTTTGTCATACTTGCGCAACAGCCGGCTGCCGCGCCGCTCGGCCTTCACCAGTTTTACCGACGGCTGGAACAGGTTCATCCACAACCGCAGCGGCTCTTTATAGAGGCGGTTCATAAGCGTGCGGGCGGTCTCGCTGTCGTAGCGGTCCCAGCCGATAAGCTTGCGCACATGCGTCCAGTTCTTTTGCTCTATGTGCGCGTTGTCGTCTTTCTTGTACGGGCGCGAGCGAGTGAATTCCAACCCGTTGGCAAAGCAATAACGCCACAAATGATGGTTTATGAATTCGCCGCCGTTGTCGGAATCTATGGCCTTAGCTTGAAAGGGCAAGGCGGCAAGTATTTCCTCCAGCGCGGCGCGTATGCCTTGTTCGCCTTTGCCCATAACGGCGCGGCTTTCCACCCAACCCGTGAAAATATCCGTCACGTTGAGCGTGTAGATAAAGTCGCCGCAGGCATTGGGACCGCTGTGCGAAACCGTGTCCAGTTCAAGATAGCCGGGGCCGTTGACATCCCAGAAGTCGGTGCGCACGGGGATATTGTGTTTAAGCAGCGTGCCGGGCTTGGTCCTGCCGTAAAGGCGCCGCTTTAACCTGCGTTTATGCGGGGAAAGCAGCCGGTCCAGCGTTCTGGGACTGACGGACAGCAGCAATTGTTCATCGTTCGCCGACAATTTGAAACGCTTGCGTATCGCCGGCAACCAAAGCCGCAGTATTTCCTTGAGCCGCAGCGACCACGGGTAACCGGCGGATTCCCATATCCGGCGCGCTATGTCGGCTATGGGGTCATAGCTGCTGCCGCGTTTGCGGCGCGGCGTATCTGAGCCGCTATCGGGCTTGTTGAGCAGGTTTATGGCATGTTTGCGGCTATAGCCGCAGACGCGGCAGAACTCGTCGAGTATCGCTTTCTTGGCGCGTTTGCCGCATTTGTGGTAACGGGTTCGTATTTTGTCCAGATATGCCATTTTGAATCCATGCGTCATGGCTATATTTTGCAACACCGTGACGCCCCGTCGATTTCGGTACGATTTGGGTTGGCAAGATGTATTGCCCTATGGTTAGATTATAGCTGGCGCGATTCGCGCAATTTTGCGCAAGGCGTTTTTTATTGTAAACTGGGGTTAATCTGTAAACTCCGGAGGTGGATTATGGCGGATAATGAAAATCATACGGCAAGCGTGCTAACGGCGTTCGTAATCGGCGGCATCGTGGGCGCGACGCTCGGCATACTCTTTGCGCCGAAGGCAGGAAAGGAAACCCGCGCCGAACTGGGCGACTGGTGCGAGGAAACAATGGAAAAGGGCAAAGAGAAAATGCAGAAACTCGGCGACGAAATCAAGCACAAGAAAGAGCAGTTGTCGCAGGCCCTGCACCACTAGAAAACGGTTGAATTGAATGCGGGGATGCGGCGCAAACGCGGCATCCCCGCGTTTTTCTGTCGGCGTGTTTCAGGGGCCCGCGCTATCATGCCTATAAAATGGTCCGAACTGCTGCTGACCGGCGTGCCGGAAATAGACAAGCAGCACCTGAATCTGTTCACGGTCGTCAATTCGTTCGTCCAGTCAATCATGGACGAAAACGACAAGCAGGAGGTGGACAAGCTTTACACCTTCCTCTCCGAATATGTGGTGCTGCATTTCACCACGGAAGAGCAAATGCTTGAGCGCGAATGCTATCCGGCGGCGGAGCTCGCCGTGCATAAAGCCCAGCACGCCTATTTTACAAGAGCCTTCTGCGCGCTCAAGCGGCGCTACGATTTGCTGGGCCACTCCCCGGAACTTGTAAGGGACACGCATCGCGACGTATCCAACTGGCTTTTAACCCACGTCGCCAAAGCCGACATCATCTGGTCCGCCCACCTCAAAGAGAAGCGGGAAAACAAGAAATAGACTTGTTTGAGAGCGATGTGTTCATGCTTCACATCAGATAATTCCCGCCGCTGAGCAGTTCCGGCAGCAACGCCAGCAGTTTTTTCATCACCAGCGGAGTGTTCCGTTTATAATCGTCCGTTTGTTTTGCCCTGTCAGCTTTTTTATGATTGACGGGCTTGTCGGTAATGCCGCGGAGAATAAGGCATTGCCGGCGGTTGATTTCGCATACTTTCGCGACCGCGCCGGATTCCCAGTCCGCCGCCAGAATGTTTTCTTTCCTTAGCGCGGCCGCCGTTTTAAAATCCAGATCCCGGTCCCCGGTTCCGATTGTGCCAACGGTTGCTTTGCCGCGGACGCCGGCATGATTTATCCAGGAATTATCCAGTTCCGTCACCATCGGCGCGTAAAAAGTGTCTTTGGCGCCCGTGATGAAATCCAGACAATCATACTGAACGGTTTTATCCGCCAGCACGACGTCGAATATCTCCAGTTCCGGGGAAATCCCGCCGCATGTGCCCAGAACAGCAATCGCGTCCGGGTTCCATTTGTCTATCGCGTGCTGGCAGGCGGCGGCCGCTCTGGTTTTTGTCGCGCCGCTGTGGAACACGATGCATTTGCGGTTTGCTATTGCGCCTGCAAAGTATTCACCCAGCGAATGCGTTTTGACGGCGGTAGCCTTGACGGCGAAAATCTTTTTCACCGCCCGCCACTCAAACCCCGAGCAAATCTGGATGCATATTTTCATGAAACCCGCGCCTCGCGCCGCGCCCTGTTCACGCCGTCGAGCATTATCGCCGCCACTATAAGCGCGCCGCCCGCCGCGCCGGCGATGCGCATTTGTTCGCCGCCCAGCGTCCACGCGAAAACAGCGGCGAAAACCGGCTCCAGCGCGAATATCAGCGACACTCTGGCCGCGTCAATCACCCGCTGCGCGGCCATCTGGATGAAGAACGCCAGCGCGTTCGGAAACACCGCCAGAAATACTATCGTCCACACCGCTTTGGACGTATGCACTGCGACGCTGTAGCCGCCCGCCAGCGCGATTCCGGCGCAAAGCGCGCCTATCATCCAGAACTGGTGGAAGGCCAGCGGCACAAGCTCCGCGCCCCTTCGGATATAGCGTTCCATAAGCAGCACATGTCCCGCGTAGCAGACGGCCGCTATAACGGTCAGCGCGTCGCCCCGGTTGAAACCGGAAACGCCGCCCGTCACCAGCCACAGTCCGGCTACGGCCAGCGCGGTGGCCGCCCAGTCCCACCAGCCGCCGGAATGTTTTCGTGAGGCCAGCAGCATAAGCGGAACGAATACTATGAATAATCCTGTTATGAACCCGGAATTGGAGGCGGCGGTATATTGCAGCCCCCATGTTTGAGTGAGGTACAGCGCGCCCAGCACCGCCGACAGCTTAAGTCCCGCCGCGAACGTTTTTTTGAGGCTGCCGATTTTGACAAACGGCAGCAGCAGCGCCGCCGAAAGCAGAAACCGCCACCCCACCAGCGCGACGGGATGGCAGTCGGCGAGAGTATCCTTCACCACAAAAAAAGTGGCTCCCCATATCGCCGAGCAATAGACAAGCCCCGCGTATAAAAAGCCCTTTTTTTTGAACATTAAATAACGCCCAGCTCTTTAAGCGATTCCTCGAATGAACGCTTGTCGAACGCCCTGCCCGGCACCCATTTCCCGCCGCATTCAAGCGTGGGCACCCGCCACTCGCCGCCGTTGGCTTCGTCAACCAGACGCTCCACTTCCGGCGGGACTTTTTCGATGTCATACACGGCGCATTCGATGCCGCGCGTTTTAAGAAACTCAAGCGCCGCGCGGCAGTGCGGGCACCACACCGCCACGTACACGTTCAGTATTTTTTTACTCATGGAGCACCCTCAGTTGCACGCGCCTGCCGGAGAGCCGCGCGCACAAAACCGCGGCGGCAAAGCACGCGAGGTTCACGAAAATTATCGCCGCGCCCGCCGGCAGGTTCGAGGCGAAAGCCACGTATATCCCCGCCACGGCGGAGAATACGGCTATCGAGCAGGCCAGCGCAAGCGCGGCCTTGAATCCGCGCGCAAGCTGCAACGCGGCGGAGGCCGGTATCACGATAAGCGCCGAAACCAGCATCACGCCCGACACGCGCAGCCCCGCCACCACCACCGCCGCCGTGAGCGCGATGAACGCGGCGTTGAGAGGCGCGGTTGCGACTCCCAGCACCCTGGCCTGCGCGCCCTCGAACGCGGCGCACACCAGTTCGTTGTAGAAAAGCGCGATGAACGAAAATACCGCCGCCGCGCAGAGCGCCGCCAGCCAGAGCTCGCCCTTCGAGACGGCGAGCACGCTGCCGAATAGATAGCTGAACAGGCTGGTGTTGAACCCGCCCGCGAGGCTGGAGACCGCGACTCCCAGCGCGATTCCCGCCGCGCCGGTCATGCCGATGGCCGCGTCGCCGAACACCTTCGCTTTTTCCGACAGCCGCAATATCCCGTAGGAGCACGCCATAGCGAACGGCACCGCGGCGTAAAGCGGATTGACGCCGACGAGCAGCCCCAGCGCCACGCCCGCGAAACTGGCGTGCGCGAGCCCGTCGCCTATAAGCGACATCCGGCGCAGCACGAGAAAAACGCCGATGGCCGCGCAGGAGGCGGAAATCAGCGCCGCCGCCAGCAGCGAGCGCTGCACGAAGCCGTAGCTCAGGAACTCCGCAAGGGACACGGCCCTCCTCCGTCATGGCGGTGGCACATGACATGCTGCGCGAACGGGCCGAAATAACCTTCCACTTCGCTTGAGGCGCAAAAATCCTCGCGCGTGCCGTGGAAAACGACCCGCGAATCCAGAAACAGCATATGCGAGGCGTATCTTCCCGCCTCCGCGGTGTCGTGCGTCACCAGAATCACCGTCGTTCCCTTTTCGGCGGGCAGGCGGGCGATGGTCCCGTAGAAATTGTCCCGCGTGAGCGGGTCCAGCGCCGCGCCGGGCTCGTCTAGCACCAGCAGTTCGGGATTGTTTATGAGGGCGCGCGCCAGAAACGCGCGCTGCTGCTGCCCGCCTGAAATCTCGCCTATCAGCCGGTCGGCGATGCCGGCTATTCCGGCGGTTTCCAGCGCCGTCCGCACCGCGCCGCCGTCTCCGGCGGACAGAAAACGCGGAAACTTTCTCGCCGGCAGCAGCCCCATGGCCACGATTTCCCGCACCGTGAGCGGAAAGTTGCCGTACACCGCGCCCTTTCCCTGCGGCAGGTATCCCACCCGCGCCCAGTCCGAGAATTCGGCGCTGGGCTCGCCGAAAAGGCTCGACGAGCCGGAATCCGGCGCTTCAAGGCCGAGCAGCGTTCTCACCAGCGTCGTCTTGCCGGAGCCGTTGGGGCCCATGACGGCGGTGAACTCGCCCGCGCGGATGGAGAACGAAACGGAATCCAGCGCGCGCTCGGCGCCGTATGAGACGGCCAGGTTTTCGGCGCGGACTACCGTCGTCACGGTTTTGCGCATCCGAGGCCTTTTGAAAGCGCTCTCAAGTTATCTTCCATTATCGAATAGTAATCCTCGCCGGAGTCGAAATCGGAGCGGGTTATCTCGTGCATGGGATTGAGCGTTTCCACCTGCGCGCCGATTTCCGAGGCGACAGCCTGCGCGAATTTGGGGGAGCTCATCTCCTCGGCGAAAACCGTTTTCGCGCCGGCGGCGCGCGCGGCGCGGGCCAGCCCGGCTACCCTGCCCGCCGAGGGCTCGGCGTCGGGGCCGGCGTCCCCCAAAGCGTGATATTCCAGCCCGTATCGCGCCGCCAGATAGCCGAAACTGAAATGCCCCGCGTAAATAACCGCGCGGGACCGGCAGGAGGCCAGCCCGGTTTTATATTCCGCGTCCAGCTTCGCCAGCCGGCGCTTTATCACGGCGAGATTGCTGTAGTAATAATCCTTGTTCGGCGGGTCCACCGCGGAGAGCGCGCGCGCCGCGTTCTCCGCCATCGCCGCGGCGTTGGCGAAATCCAGCCAGATGTGCGGGTCGGAGCCCGCGCCCGATGCCGGCGCGCGCAGCCTGACGCCGCGGCTCAAATCCGCTATCAGCAGGCCCGAGGAATCAAGTCCGGCGGCGAACTTCCTGGCCCAGGGCTCCATGCTGTCGCCCGCGTAGGCGAACACCTGGACCGAGGCCGACTTCACCGCGTCCGAAGGGCGCGGTTCGAAGGAATGCGCCTCGGCGCCCGGCGGCACCAGCAGCGAAACCGAGGCCCGGATACCGCCGGTTTCGCGCATGATGTCATAGACTGGGAATATGGTCGCGACGACGCGCACCTCGCGCTCAGGAGAGACTGCTGGGGCGTTGCGCGCTTTCCTGCACGCCGCCAGGACCGTCAGGGCGGCGCATAACAGCAGCGCGATTGGCTTGAGACGGGCTCCTGAATCTTTCATGCCCTGATTATGCCGAGTTCCCTGCCCGCTTTTTTGAACGCGGCCACGGCGTTTTCGAGGTCTCCAACCGTATGCCCGGCGGTAACGATGGCGCGCAGCCGCTCTTTGCCGCGCGGCACCGTCGGATAGCCGATGGCGAGCGCGAACACGCCGTATTCGAACAGTCTGGCGCTGAGGGCTTTCGCCTTCGCCGTATCGCCTATCATCACGGGGACGATGGGCGTTTCGCTCAGGCCGGTGTCGAAACCGGCTTTTTTCAGCTCTTCCTTGAAAAATTTCGTGTTGTTCCAGAGATTTTCAAGCAGGTGCGGCTCGCTGTAAAGCACGTCGAGACCCGCGAGGCAGGTGGCCGCCACCGACGGCGGATGCGAACTGGAAAACAAAAACGGACGGGCGGTGGAGCACATGTAATCGCGCAGTTGTTTCGTGGACGCGGCGTAGCCGCCGACGGCGGCGAAAGCTTTTGAAAGCGTGCCTATCTGGATATCCACACGGCCCTGCAGCCCGAAATGGTCCACCGTGCCGCGCCCCTGCCTGCCCAGCACGCCGCTGGCGTGCGCGTCGTCCACCATGAGCACGGCGCCGTATTTCTCGCAAAGCTCGGTTATCTCCGGCAGCGGCGCTATGTCGCCGTCCATGCTGAAAACGCCGTCGGTGACGAACAGCCGCCGCCGCGCGTTTTTGGCCTCGGGAGATTCCAGTATGGCCCTGAGCGCTTTCATGTCCTTGTGCGGGCAGATTTTGCGCGGCGCCTTCGCCAGCCGCGCGCCGTCTATGATGGAGGCGTGGTTAAGCTCGTCGGAAATCAGCAAATCCCTGTCGGAATCCATCAGGCTCTGGCAGACCGCCACGTTGGTGGTGAAGCCGGACTGCAACAGCAGCGACGCTTCGGTCTGCTTGAACTCCGCGAAGCGTTTTTCCAGCTCCACATGAATGTCCATGGTGCCGATTATGGTGCGCACCGCGGCGGTGCCGACGCCGTATTTTTCCACGGCTTTTATGGCCGCCGCCTTCACCTTCGGATGGTTGGCGAGGCACAGGTAATTGTTGGAGGTGAGGTTGACGACTTTTTTGCCGTTGATTACCGCCACGGCGTCCTGCGGGGACTCCAGCACCGCGGGTTCTATGAACCGGCTCTGCTCCTTGAGCGCCGCTATTTCGCGGTCCAGAAACGCGAGCCTGTCGGAAGTTTTGGTTTGCATGATTTTCTCCCTGGAAAGCAATGAGAGCCTGTTCGCAATCTCCGTATTTTGCTGTAAGCGCCGCTTTCGCTGCGAAAGAGAGGTTGCGAACCGGCTCTTATTTTACATTTTGTTTGACAATGTTAATATACTTTTAGGACAATGGTAGCAGGAGAACGCATGGAATCGGAAACGACCTTGTTGCAAGTCAAGGAATGCTTTGACTCGTCGCCGCTATGGGCGGAAAGCCTTGTGTCGCAGCAGAACAGGCTGGTGCTCATCGCGCGCAGCCCGCGTTCGGTCCTGGCCTACTGGGAATGGACCGGCCCGAAGGCCGACGTTTTCCGCAAGGGCGCGTTCGCCCCTGAAGTGGTTTTCGTGCTGCTGCGCGCCGATACCGGAGCCGAGGTTTTTCAGGAGAAGCGCCGGTGGGACGACCTCCGCTTTTATTTCACCCCGCCGGCGGGCGGAACATATTACCGCGCGGCGCTGCTCGTCTCCAGCGCGGCGGGGCAGCCGCATTCCAAACTTGAATCCAATCCCGTGTATGTGCCGCGCGGCGCCGCGCAGCCGCCGGACGGCGGGTGCGCCTCATGAGCGCAAAAGGGCTGCTTTCCATAGTGCTGCACGCGCATGTCCCTTTTGTGCGCCATTGCGAAAAAGAATGGGCGCCGGAGGAGGACTGGTTTTTCGCGGCGGTGACCGAAACCTGCGTTCCGCTCATCGCGCTGACGGAGCGCCTCGCGCGCGAAAACATGCGCGCCGCGTTCACCGTTTCCCTTTCGCCTACGCTGTGCGCCATGCTTGAAGACGAACTGCTGGCGAAACGCTGCCGCGGCTATGCGGAAAACCGGCTGGCGTTCATAGACGAGGAGCTTGCCCGCCATGCCGAGGATTCGCCGGAGCATAAAACCGCGCTGGACTACGCCGCGCTTTATGAAACCGCGCTCGAGATAATGGACCGTTACAGCGGCGACCTGATAACCCCTTTCAAACAGCTTCAGCAAAACGGCCTCCTGGAAATAATCACCTCGCCCGCGACGCACGGGCTGCTGCCGCTTCTCGTCCACCCGGAGGCGGTGCGCGCCCAGGTGGCCGCCGCGGCGGAGGATTACGCGGACCGTTTTTCCCGGCGCACGCGCGGAATGTGGCTGTCCGAATGCGCGTTCGAGCCGCGGCTCACGCAGCAGCTGCAACTGGCCGGAATAAAATATTTTTTCCTGGAAAACCACGCTTTTTCGCTCGCCAATCCGAAACCGCGCTGCGGCGTTTACGCGCCCGCCAGGCTTAAAGGCGGCGTTTTCGCCTGGGCGCGGGAAGCCGGAGCTGCCGCCCGGCTGGGCCCCGGCGGTTACGCGGCGGACCCCGTCTACCGCGATTTCAGCCGCGACGCCGGCTTCGACGCCGATTACGAGACCGTGCGCCCATACCTGCACCCGGACGGCGCGCGGCGCGGGCTGGGCGTGAAATATCACCGCAACACCGGAGCGGTGCCCGCCGCCGGCAAGCAGCTTTACGACCCCGAAGCCGCCGCCGCCCGCGCGCGCGAACACGCCGCGGATTTTCTGAAGAGCCAGCTGGCTCTAACGGAGCAGATTTACGCGGAGCAGGGCATACGCCCCGTCATCACCTGCGCCTGCGACGCGCAGTTGTTCGGCCGCCGCTGGTTCGAGGGGCCGCAATTCCTGGAGAATCTGGTGCGCGCGATACGGCAGGAGCGCCTTCCGATTCAGACGGCCACCGCCTCGGAATGCCTGGAAGCCGGACAGGCCAATTGCGGCGACGATATCGAGCCCGAGGCCTCCTCCTGGGGCGAGGGCGGCTATTTCGAGCCGTGGGTCACCACCGCCAGCGACTGGATTTATCCGCGCGTCAACGCCGCCGCTGAAAAGATGATAGAGCTGGCCAACCGCTTCCAGTTCCAGGATATGTCCTCCGTGGAAAAGCGCGTTCTGACTCAGGCGGCGCGGGAGGTGCTGCTGGCGCAATCCTCCGACTGGGCCGATATGATGCGGCAAGGCGAGCACGCCGAATATGCGCGAGGCCGCGTGCTGGGGCACTGCGAAAACTTTTTCAGGCTCGCGCGCATGGCGGCGGACAAGCGCACAGATGAAACCGTTCTGCGGGAGCTTGAGGCCCGCAACAACGTATTTCTGAACCTCAACTTCCGTGCTTTCGCCTCGGCTTCAACGTTTTAAAATAGCGGCGAACTCAAACAAAAAGCCCGCCTTTCGGCGGGCTTTTTGCGGTTATCATAAGCGCTATTTCGCCGCCCAGAATTTTTTGAAATCCTCGGGGATTGCGGCTTCCACGGTTACGCGTTCGCCGGTATGCGGATGGTCGAATTCGAGCCTCTTGGCGTGCAGCATCAATCTCGGGGCGGCTTTTTTGCCGTACACTTCGTCGCCGGCGACGGGATAGCCGAGCCACGCCAGATGCACGCGCAACTGGTTTGTGCGTCCGGTTTTGGGATGGAGCTCCAGCAGCGAAAATCCGTTCTTCCTGCCGACGACGCGGTATTGCGTCACGGCGTCGCGCCCGATGGCGGAAGCTTTTATTTTGCCGCCGGTAACGCGGCCTATGGGCACGTTTATTATGCCGCGCTCGTCTTTGACCGCGCCCTGCGCGATGCAGAGATAGGTTTTATTCACGGTGCGGTTCTGAAACTGGGAGACAAGGCTTTCCTGCGCGGCGGGCGTTTTCGCGATGACCATGACGCCGCTGGTTTCGCGGTCGAGCCGGTGCACCAGCCCGGCGCGGGCAAGTCCGTTCCCGGCGGAGGCGGGATACGCCGCCAGTATGAGCGCCGCGAGAGTTTCCTCGCCGGAAAAAACGATGTCGGGCGTATCCGCCCACGAAGGCTTTAGCGGATGCGCAAGCAGTCCCGAGGGTTTCGAGATGACGGCGATATGCTTATCCTCCAGCAATATCATCGCCCTGAATTTGTCCGCGTTGGGGCGCGATTTTGTGAAATGGACGGAGATTTCGTCGCCCTCCTGCAGCGGCCAGGCGGGTTTTACGGTTTTGCCGTTGACCAGCGCGCCGCCGTTCTGCACCAGAATTTTGCACAGGCTTCTGGGGTAGCCGTCCAGCACGCCCGCGAGATACGCGTCCAGACGAAGCGGCGCTTCTCCCTTGAAAATAAATTTCTGGTCTTTCATTGCATTCACTCCCGCGCCGGAAGTTTTTTATGGAAGACAGCGCAGGCTATGATTATAGCAATACCCGCGAGCTGCGACGGCGACAATCCGGCGAAAAAGCCGCCGCGCTCGTCGCCGCGGAGGAATTCCAGCGCGAACCGCAGCAGGGAATAGCCGCTGGCGTACGCCAGAAAAACGGCGCCGCGCCGGAAATTGCCGCGCCGCATGAACAGGAAATTAAGCCCCGCGAAAAGCGCCAGATTGCCCGCCGCCTCGTAAAGCTGGACAGGGTAAAGCGGCACGCCAAGCCAGCGTTCCGGCACGAGGCAATTCATGTCCGTAAACCGCACGCCCAGAAAAGACGGGGCGGGCGAACCATAGCAGCAGCCGGCGAGAAAACATCCCAGCCGGCCTATCGCGTGGCCGAGCGCGATGGCGGGCGCCAGCATGTCGGCGGCGTCCGGCAGCGATAACCTGCAATGGCGCAGATAGACAGCCCCGGCCAGCGCCGCGCCCGCGAATCCGCCCATGAACACGAAACCGGAACGGAAATCCCTGGCCACGTTTACCAGTCGCTCCAGAAATCCCTCGCCGAAACTGTTCCAGAAAAGCGCCGCGTAAGTTATTTTTCCGCCCAGCAGCGCGCCTATTATAAGGAGGGCGGACAAATCCCAGAACTTCTCGCCGTCAAACCCCGACAGCCGCGCGTTGCGCCTGGCGTAAAGCAGCGCGGCAAGATAGCCGCAGGCCGCCAGCACGCCGTAAGAAGCAAGATGAAATCCGCCGATATTGAGGATATAAGGATGCATCAGCTTTCCAGCGCGGCGCGCGCGACCTCGCCGAAATCGTGCAGCCGCCTGGCCTTTATCCCCGCCTCGCGGCACAGCGCGGAGAGACGCCCGCAGGCGAACACCGTGTCCGCCTGCGAGGCCGCCTTCAAATCCGAGGTGGCGTCTCCGCAGAAAATCACTTTGCACCCGCGTTTTTTATAGTGCCGCACCCGCGCCGCCTTGAACTGCTCCAGCGCGTCGCGGATTTGCGGATAAGTGACGCGAAAACGCCCGTTTTCATGGCGCGCCCGCCCGCAGAAAACTGCGGCGGCGCTAACGCCCCATTTTTTCAGCAGCGGCCCGATATAAATATCCAGCCCGCCGCTTGCGATTTCCAGCGGCACGCCCGCCCGCGCAAGCCGGCGCGCGGCCGGCGCGAATCCGTCGCGCATCACCGTGTTTGAAAGCACAAACCGGCGCACCGCGTCCGGTTCGGCGGCAAGCCGGGCGAAAAACCGCCGCATGCAAAGCTTGACCGACGCGGTTTTGGCGTAGGAAAGCCGCACCTCTTCCCGTGTGGCAGCGCCGAAATTAAGGCAGATGGCGTCGCCGACATCGCAGGTGGTGACTGTGCCGTCAAAATCCGTGACGACGGCTGTTGGAATTTGCGGTTTCATCTCATCGCGGCTAAAAAATCCGCTTTATTGCGCGCGGCGGCCAGCTTCAAATAGGGGTTGGAAAGCAGTTGCGCGCCGACGGTGGCGGAATTTTGAGAGCCGTAGGCGTGGCCGGGATGGATTATGGTCTCCGGCGGCAGTTGCGCGATTTTAAGCAGGCTGGAATACATAGCCTCCGGGCTTGAGCCGGGCAAATCCACGCGGCCAACCTCGTCCACGAAAAGCGTGTCGCCGGTGAAAAGGTTGCCCTCCGCCAGATAACAAACCGAGCCGGGGCTGTGGCCGGGAGTATGAATAACGCGGATTTCAAAACCGGCGGCGGATAACGAGCAGTCCCCGCGAAAAGTTGTAAACAGCCTGCGGTCCGCCTCCAGCATGGGCAAATCGCTTTCCTCGACGTAGGCCTCCGCCGCGTCCGCCGCCAGCTCGGCTATTTTACGGGAATGGTCGAAATGCCCGTGGGTCAGTAGCAGCGCCTTTATCGCGGCGCCTTCGGCTGCGGCCGCGGCGCGCAGTTTTTCCGGCTCCCAGGACGGGTCCACAATCAGGCAGCCTTCCGGCCCGCAGGCCAGATAGCTGAAATTGGCCATGGGGCCCAGTTTAAGCTGTATTATCTTCATCTTGAATTCTACTCGTAAGCGATTTCCATTGCGGTTGTCATCCCCGATAAGCCAGCCTTGTTTACCGACCTGACCGCTATAATATTTCCGCCTTCATGCAGATTCCAATCAAATGTATGCCCTTTAATCGCAGTCCAGGCTCCGTCGTCAATTTTTGCCTGATAATGGTCAAACCAGGGCATATTGTTTTCAAATTTAAGCTTGAAATTCGGTTTGGCGGCGAACAAAGGCATCGCGTTCATATAAGTCTGATCGTTTTGTATGGCATTACTCTCATAGAGTTTTTTGAAAATGGTTTTGTCATAGTGTTGATACTCGAAAACAATAAGCGTTTTGTTTATGGAAAAGTATAAATCCGATAACTTATGAGTAAAAACAATATCCTTGCCGGGCAGTCCCTGGAACGTCAGGTAAGACTGTTTGCCTTCCAGCGGTAATGTGGCGGAAACGCTGTCTCCATCGTCTAAAACATATGCGGTGTCTATATACCCGAATTGCTTTTCAATAAACACTCTGTAATCCTCCGCTTCCTTTGCTTGCGTCGTGTGATGAAGTTTCAAATATGTATCCGTGGGAATGAAGCGGATTTCGTTAAATTTCCCGGCTTGCTTGAGCTGGTACATCTCGTAAAAATTTATAAACTCTTCGCCGTGCTTGGCATAAATGCCGAATTGAGGGTCCACAAATATCCACTTTTGCAGCGAATCCGACCAAACTTCGCTCGCGACATGGCCCATGCCTAAACCTCCATAGGCCGCATCGATATTTTTTAATCCCACCGTTCTTGACACATAGCCAAGAGACAGCAGCAAATCCGAAAGCACTTTCCCGTATTCCACGCAACGGTATCGCTGGCCTTTAGCCGCATTTCGCAATATATCATAGGAAGTCGCATTTTTCGGCGGCTCATTGAAGCTGTCATGTTCCCATTGCATGCTGACCCATTCAAGCGCTTTGACAATTATTTCAGGGTCGCTAAACATTCGCAAATCAGTTTTATTCAGAACGTATTTTTTCAACTTTCTATAGTCGGCGTCATCTATGGTTTTGGGAATTAGAAGGTGTTTGTAACCGTCTTCCAGCAGGGTGTTATTGCTGGAAACTATTGTGATTTTTTTAAGAGTTTGAGTAGTGTCTATAGCTATTGCCTGCGCAAAAATAACAGGTGTCGCAATTGTAAGGGAAATTAGCGTTGATAAAAGCAGCTCAGCAGTTTTCAGCACACTGACTCCTTAAATTCCCCGCATCCTTTCTGTTTTTTTGTTCATAAAATCATTCAGGGACAAGTCTATTTTCCGGACGGCTTGGAAGCCGGGAAGCGGAACTCCACCTCGCCCGGCTTTACAAGACTCAGGTTTTGCCGGGCAAGACGTTCCAGATAATCGTCCTTGGTATTGAGGAGGCGCGCTTTCTCGGCTTGCAGCGCGCGGCTTTCCTCATCGAGCTTCGCCTCCTGGCGCTGGAGGCGTTTCAATTCGAGGGAGTTATGCACGAGATTGCGGAAATCGCGGTTGGCCAGCAGGAAAACCGCGCTCGCTATGAAAATGAGGTACCGGATATATTTCGCCATTTAGCGCTTGTGCCGGACGGCGCGCCGGCCTCCCGCAACCGGCGGAAGGCTGGCGCAGCCGGTCCGTCTGAAAACAACCGCCGTTATACCGCGAAAGCCATTCCTTTGGCGTATCTGGCCTTCGCGCCGAGTTCGGCTTCAATCCTGAGGAGCTGGTTGTACTTGCACAGCCGCTCGGAACGGCAGGGCGCGCCGGTCTTTATGGCGCCCGCGTTGACGGCCACCGCGAGGTCGGCGATGAACGCGTCCTCCGTTTCGCCGGAGCGGTGCGAGATGACGGTGGCGTAATTGGCGTCATGCGCCATTTTTATGACGTTCATCGTCTCCGTCACGGAGCCTATCTGGTTTAGCTTGATGAGAACGGCGTTGGCCGCGCCTTCGTTGATGCCGCGGTAGACGCGCTCCGGGTTGGTGACGAAAAGGTCGTCTCCGATTATGCGCACCTTGTCGCCCAGGTGGGCGGTGAAGTGCTTCCAGCCGTCCCAGTCGTCTTCCGCGAGCGGGTCCTCGTAGGAGATGACGGGATACTTTTTAGCCCAGCCGGCGTAGATGGAGGTCATCTCGGCGGCGTCGCGGCGCTTGCCCTCGAACTTGTAGGCGCCGTCGGAGTGGAACTCGCTGGCGGCGGAATCCAGCGCGAGAGATATCTGCTTGTCCGAATAGCCCGCGTTCCTGACGCCCTGCATGATGGTTTTGAGAACGTCGTCGTGCTTTGCGATTTTAGGGGCGAAGCCGCCCTCATCGCCGACGGAGACAGTGTAGCCGCGCGAGGCGAGTATTTTTTTGAGGTTGTGGTAAATCTCGCTGGCGGCGCGCAGCGCCTCGCTGAATCTGGGCAGGCCGACGGGAACTATCATGAACTCCTGCACGTCTATGCCGCTGTCGGCGTGCTTGCCGCCGTTGACGATGTTGAGCATGGGCGCGGGAATGATGAATTCCCTGTCTTTTATGCCGTAAACCTTGCGCAGCCAGACGTAAAGCGGCAGGTTGTTGGCGGCCGCGCCGGCGCGGGCGGCGGCCATGGAAACGCCCAGTATGGCGTTGGCGCCCAGTTTGGTCTTGTTTTCCGTGCCGTCGAGCTTGAGCATAATCTCGTCGAGCGCGGGCAAATCCTCTGCGTCTTTCCCCGCAAGCCCGGGGGCGATTTTGCCGACGTTGGCCACGGCTTTCTGCACGCCCTTGCCGA
This sequence comes from Elusimicrobiales bacterium, assembly GCA_028688475.1. Lineage (GTDB taxonomy): Bacteria > Elusimicrobiota > Elusimicrobia > Elusimicrobiales > Elusimicrobiaceae > JAQTYB01. The sequence continues at coordinate 4,208 of JAQTYB010000034.1, read as the reverse complement.
GATAGCGCTTGCCGTCGTCGCGCAGTTCTAGCGCCTCGTGGGTGCCGGTGGAGGCGCCGCTCGGCACCGCCGCGCGGCCAACCGTGCCGTCGGCGAGGGCAACGTCCACCTCTACGGTGGGCAATCCCCGTGAATCCAGAATTTCGCGGGCGATGACTTTTTTTATCTTTTTCATCCTAGAAGTCTCCCTTGATAATTTTTTTGCCTGCTTCCAGCAGCTGGTCCAGCTTGCGCTGGTCCTGGGATTCTGCGTAAAGCCGCACCACAGGCTCGGAGCCGGAGGGGCGCAGGCCCAGCCAGCTGCCGTCCTTGAGTATGAACTTGAATCCGTCTGTCTGGTCTATGCGCCAGACCGAAAGCTTGCCCAAATCGAGCGGCGGCTTGACCAGCAGCCGCTCCTCTATCGGCTGGAAGCCGCCCTGCTCCACCGGCACGCTGATTTTCACGCTTTGAGAATGCCCGTAACGCTTGCGAAATTCCTGCCGTATTACGGCGAGGGGCTTTTTCTCCCACGCCAGCATTTCCACGACGAGCAGGCAGGCCAGCATGCCGTCCTTGTCCGGGATATGGCTGCCGATGGAGAGTCCGCCGGACTCCTCGCCGCCCATGAGATACTGCCCCGTGCGCATAAGCTCGCCGATGAATTTGAAGCCGACGGGCGTTTCGCGCACCTCAAGGCCGTGGGCGCGGGCCACCGCGTCTATGAGATGCGACGTCACCACGCTGCGGCAGACGCGGCCCTTCATGCCGCGGTTTTTGACCAGGTGCTCAAGCACCAGCGCCAGCACCTCGTTGGGCGAGACCCAGGCGCCGTCGGCGTCCACTATGCCGAAGCGGTCGCCGTCGCAGTCGCAGGCGAGGCCGAGGTCGAGGCGGTTTGCGGGCACCGTCTTGCGCAGCGCGGAAAGCGTTTCCGGTCCGGTATAGAGCGCCAGCCCGCCGAACAGCACGTCGCGCTCTTCATGCAGCGGCGTCACCCGCACGCCGTTTTCCTCAAGGAAGGGCCGCAGATAGCCGGCAGCCGAGCCGTACAGCGGGTCCACCGCGGCTTTGAGGCCGGATTTTTTTATCCGCTTGACGTCTATGATTTCGGCCAGATGCCTGAAATAGCCCGGCCTGAAATCCGCCAGGTCCACCAGCGGGCTCTCGTACGAAAAATCCGCCGGCGTGTTCTTGAGCATGGTCAGCGTGACGCCGGAAAGCCGGGCCTCTATGTCGCCCGTCACTTCGGGAATCGCCTGCCCACCCCAGAAGGGCGTCCACTTGACGCCGTTGGCGGTGTAAGGGCCGGTGCTGGCGGTCACCGTCATGCCGCCGACGGCTCGCAGCGAATGCACCGCCCATCCCACGACGGGCGCGGGCACGGCGGTTTTGGAAAGATGCACCGTTATCGCGTTCGAGGCCAGGGTATTGGCGGCCACGCGCGCGAAATACTCGGACATGTAGCGCGTGTCGTAACCGACGATGACGACCGGCGCTTTCTGCGACGCGCCGGCGAGGGAGAGATGCCTGCTGTACTCGTCGCCTTTGAAACCGTAATCGGGGTTTTCCTTGACATGGCTGGAAAGGGCGTGCGTGAGGCGCTGCACGTTGATGGCGGTGAAGCCGTCCGCTATCTGGGCGCGCCAGCCGGCGGTTCCGAACTTGATGGGTTGTGCTTGCATAGTATAGAAATATACCAAAAAAGCGCTCGCGATAGCCAAGAAACGAAACAAATCGCGCCGGCAATTGCGCGAAACTCAGCAATTTGGTTTGGCGGGGCGGGGCCGGACGGAATGACCCGCGGCCAACTGGCCACAGGCGCCTTTTATATCGGAGCCGAGGCTTTTGCGCACCGTCGCGGACATGCCCATTCCCGTCAGCGCGGCGGCGAAAGTTCTCGCCGCCTCCTCGTCGGGCCGGCCTTTGCCTTCGGGGTTGTTATAGGGTATCAGGTTGACGTGGATGAGATAGCAGTTTTTTATTTCGCGCACCCATTTGCCCAGCATCCGGGTGTGTTTGGGGAGGTTGTTCACTCCCGGGATTACCGCGTATTCCAGAAACACCTGCCTGCCGGTGCGCGAGATATATTTTTCGACGGCGTTTTTCAGCTCGTCCAGCGGATATTTTTTGTTCATCGGCACGAGGCGGTCGCGCTCCTCGTCTTCGACGCTGTGGAGCGATACGGCGAGATTCACCTGCGGCAAATCGCCCGCGAGAGCCTGGATGTTTCCCGCGTGGCCCGATGTCGAAATCGAAATGTGCCGCTGGCCTATGCCGAGATAATCAGGGTCCGAGATATCTCCCACCGCCTTCACCACGGCGGCGTAGTTAAGCAGCGGCTCGCCCATCCCCATGAAGACCACGCCGGCAATCCTGTCCTCCGGGTTTTTGCGTTTGACGTATTGATGCCAGAAAAGCGCCTGGTCGGAAATTTCCTCGGCGGAGAGATTGCGCGCGAACTTCATTTTGCCCGTGGCGCAAATCGCGCAGCCGATTGCGCAGCCGACCTGCGTGGAAACGCAAACGCTCCAGTGTCCGCGCATCGGGCGCATCAGGACGGTTTCTATTTTGAATCCGTCCTTAAGCTGCAAAACCGCCTTGAAAGCGTCGCCTTTTTTCGACGGCAGCACTTGCAGCGGCTTGAAGCTCAGCACGGGAAAGAGCTCTTCCAGTTTCTGCCGCAGCGGTTCGGGCAGCGTGGTGGCCTCCGCCCAGTAGGAAACGCCGCGCCCGAACACCGCCTGGCGCACCTGCGCCACGCGGTAATCCGGCTGGTTGTCTTTGCGGAGGAATTTTTTAACCGTCTCGAAATTCATCTATTTTAAGGATAACATAAAAGCGCCCCTTATTTGTTGAGCGGCTTTTCGAGTTTTGTCCTGTAGCCGTTTTCCTTTTCCGAGGGCGTCATTTTGAGACTGAACAACTGCCTGCCGTTTCCGTCGCCAATCGCTATCATCGCCTCCCTGCCCTTGAGCGTAAGAACTTTTGGCCGGCTGATTAGTTGGAGGCCGCCGGAGGCGTCCTTGCGGTAAACTTTGGCGGTTATGAGGACGGCATTGCCTTCATGCGAAGCGACGCTGGCTTCTATTTTGCCGTCTGGAAATTCCATCGAGCTCGCGCCGCCATCCAGCAGCAGGAATGTTCCTTTTCCTGCTTCCCGTCCGCCGATGCCAAAGCTGTAGGCGCAGTTGAAAATGCGGCGCGCAACATCGGCCGCTGTCCGGCCAAGCCCCGGCAATACAGCCAGCAGGACCGCGACGGAGACGGCGCATGCCGCCGCAAACACCAGTTTGCGGACAGCGGTTTTTTCACCACGGCCCAGCCGTGCCGCTATCGCCGGCCACACCGGACGCGGTTCATGCATGGGCGCGTTTTTGCAGAGCTCGGAAAAAAACTTCTCCATTTCGGTGTTTGAAACAGTCATTTTCGTGCCTCCTTAATATCAATGCTTTTGTAAAGCAGGGTTCTGGCACGCGAAAGCCGTATGTTTATAGCGTTTTCCGAAACGCCGCATTGAAAAGCGACGTCCTTAACCGTATTGTTGTGGAGATGGAAAAGTATGAATGCCGCGCGCAAATCCTGAGGCAGCCGCAGCAGTCCGCGTTCGAGTTTTTTCAAAAGTTCGCCGGCTGCGAACATATCCTCGGCATCCTGCCGCCGGTCGTGCACGTCCACGCAGGGACCGTCGTTCTCCTCCGCGCCGCCGAGGCGGAAATCCAGCGACAGGAATTTTACGACGGTCTTGTGCCGGAGATGATTGCGCGCCGTGTTGAGCGTTATGGAATAGGCCCAGTTCAGGAAGGGATGGCGTCCGTCGTAACGGCTGAGCGCGTTGTACATTTTCAAAAAGGCGGTTTGCGTTATATCCGCCGCATCCTGGGGATTACCTGTCATTCGCAGCGCCAGATCGTACAATGGTTTCTGATATTTGTCCACCAGAACGCGGAACTGATTCCTGTTTCCGGCGATGGTGAGGTTGACGGCTTGTGCGTCGCTTAGTGTCATGTTTGCGGCCTCCTACTCATTATACTCGCGGGAGGGGCAAACCTTTCAGGCACCTAAAAAGACGGCGGCTGCATTTCGCAGCCGCCGTCTTTTTGTGTGCCCAGCATGAAACCAAGCTTGGAGGTGGAAGTCCTCCGGGGATACAGGTTGCAGGAACCTCAAGCGAAACGCAAGGCGTAAATGCCGCGAGGCCTGCGCTGAAAGAAGCGTGTAGCGAACGT
>JAQTYB010000033.1 GCA_028688475.1 Elusimicrobiales bacterium | reverse complement strand
AAACGCGCCGAGACAGCTTCAAGACTGTTGATAATCTGATAGAAAGGACAACAGCAAGGAAAACGACAACTACATGACATTTCTAAAAAACGCAAACCATGACATTTCTATAAACTTGCAACAGGACAAGACTCTTTCTATGAACACCGACTTTATTTTTCTATAGTCCTCCTGATTGAGTCCGGCGGAATCGCGCTTGAGCAGATTATACTCATCTCTCAGTTTTTTGTTGCTGTTCATAATATCACGGAATTTTAAAAAAAATTCAAACCGCGAACCTCTGGTGACAAGCTGAAGGCCCACGTCAATGGTGTGCCCCCGCGCTTCAAAAGGGCACAGCTCTGCGATGCGGCACGAGTCTGACTTGATTTTAAATCCAAGGGCTTCTATTAGCGGTATTGTTTCCTTCATCCTGGCAGCTTCCACTCCCGCATAGATATCCAAATCGCCTTTTGATACCGCGCCGGCAATCGAAGACGAACCGATGTGCTCGACCCGAGCGTATGGAACGGCTTTTTCGATTTTTATTTTCAATTCATCGAAAAGACGATTGGCTGCTGGCTGATACTTTCGCGGCGGCAGGAATTTCATAATTCTAAATTATTCGAGCTTGTCAGGCTGGATTCAAAACCAGTTCCAGAAACACTTCCCCGGCGCCGGAGTGGGCGCCTGATTGCGCGGCCGCTGCGGCGTAGCGTTTGGCTATATCTTTCGGATCGAAGTGCCTGCCGGCGAGCCGCGGGACTGATTGCTCGATATCCTTGACCGCCTCAAGCGGCACGCCCAGCGCCAGCAGTTCAAACAGCAGTTCCGTCTGCCTGGTTTCGCTTTTGCCGGAAAGTTCCTCGATAGTCCTGGCTGCGATGTAGCGGTGCAGCGGCTGCTCTTTCTTCCAGAAGTCGGACCGCTCAAAGCGCTCTTTGAGAAAGCCGGCGAGTTCTTCCGGCAGCAAATCTCCCAGATAGGCGGCGGCCATTTCCGCCGCATAATCGCGCCCCCACGGCTCGGCGCGCAGCAGTTTGCGCACCCCGGCCTCCCGCTGCGCTTCGGCGACGGAGATTTTTTCCAGCAGCACGCGCATCCCCAGATCGTAATTTTCCGTCGGCTTTGCCTCGTGCGGCAGGGCTTCTAGCAGCGCCTCGAAATCGGCAATCAGCGCTTGCGCGTTTTTTTTGCCGAAATATTTTTCGCACAAATCGCTGGCGTAGCCGCTGAACCAGCCGTAGCTGTTTAGCGCCTTCCGGTATTCCATCAGGTCCCGCTTGAGCGCGGCCTGGTTGATGGCTTCGTCAAGCGATTGCGCGCCGCCGTTTATGAGCACGTCCAGCGCCAGACCGTAGTTCTCCTCGAAAGATTGCACGAAAGGCAGCTTGTCGAGTATGAATTCAAAGGATAGGAGCAGTTCCCCTGCGGTCTTCTTGCCGATATACTTGTCCGCTATGGCGTTCAAATCGCTTTCCGGCAGGGCGAATTTTCCGAACGCCCGGACAAGTTCGGCCATATTGACGGCGGCTTCTTCGGTTATCTCGCCCAGCAGCACTTTTACGGCGAGGCGCCCCGCGGATTTATGCGATTCCTGCGGACAGGGGATTGCGGAAAGCAGCCGCGCGTATTCCGCGCCGGCGAAAGCGGGAGCGCCGGCTATATCGTAGCGTTCCAGCAGTTTGTCCGCGCATTCCTGGTCCAGCCGCAAATCCGCCGCAAGGGCGGCGATATCCGCGCGGTTTTTGGCCCGGCGGGCCTCGTCTAACGCCTGCTCCTCAGCGATTTCGCCCGCCAGCACGCGCAGGGCGAGCAGCGCGTTTTTGCGGTCCGAATCGGGATACTGCGCCAGAACGTTGAATAATCTCAGAAATTCTTCGTCGAACCAATGCGCGCTTTTCGATTGGGCGCAGTTGGCCACCAGTTTGGCCGTCTGCCGCTGTGTGGTGCCCAGTTCCGCCGTCATGCGGGCGATATCGTCCTGGTTTTTGAGCGCGCGCATCTCGCGCGCGGCGTCGGCTTTTTCTATTTCGCCCAGCAGCACACTCAGCGCGGGCAGAAAATCCCCGGGATACGCGCCGGCTCGTATCTCCTCGCTGACGGCCCTGCATTTTTCCAGCAGTTCCGCCGGAGCCGCCTCGCCGGAAAATTTTTCCGCCAGCCGCAACGCGCAGCCTTCGGGCAGCGGGCCCAGCAGTTCGGCTATTTCGGCGGCGTACTTGCGGCGCTCCGCCAGAATGCGGGCTTGCGGGTAGGCGCCCTTGTCTTCAAGGACATCCAGCGCCAAATCGCTGTTTTCCTCCGGTGTTTTGCGGTGCGGCAGTTCGGAAAGAATCATGCGGTAGCGGGTTTCGATATCGGCGGCGGTTTTATCGCCGGCGTATTTGGCCGCTATTTTCTCTATTTTTTCCGCCGGCCAGCCGGTGCCGGCCAGCGCGTTTTTCAATTCCGCCCTCGCCTTGCGCGAAAGCGATTTTTTCATGGCTTCGGCGCTGGTCATTTCGTCGAGCAGCAGTTTGATCGCGAGGTCGGCGTTTTCCTCCGCCGAGTCGAGATAGTTGAGCGAGTTCAGCAGCTTGCGGCACTGTTCGTCGAGTTCGGCGGCGGTGCGCTTGCCGAAAAATTTAGCCGATATGCTGTAGACGTTTTCCCGCGCCCAGCCGTACGCCAGCAGGTTTTCGCGCAGGGACTTGAGCGATTTGCGGTCCGGCGGCTCCTCGGCTTTGGCCGGTTTCGGCGGTGGGGAGGGGGTAGCTGTTTCCTCCTCTCTTTTGCCGATGCGCGCGAAGATGCCGCCCAGGTCGGGCGGCTGTTCAAGTTGTTTTTTATTCGCTTTGTCCGACATTTTTGTTAAAGCTGCGCCGGCACGTTCTGCTTGACCAGCGAATCCAGTTCCTTCGCCAGCATGGCGGCGTACTCCTTATCCTCGATGGAATAAAGATTTATCCGCACGTTCTCCGCCGCGCAGGCGGCTCCGGCTTTGAGCAAATGCAGCGCGCTGTTGAAATCCGACATTACCGGCGCGTAAATGTCTGCGCCGGTTTTTGCGAGCTCGTCCATAGCCTGCCTGGAAAGCCGGGCGGTTTTGAGCGGCACCTCCGCGGCGTAGCGGATAGCCGCCTGAATCGCTTTCGGACGGTCAGGGGATTCTTTCGGCATTTTTCGCGCCGCCATAAACACGTCGAACGCGCGGGCGTCCTCGGCCACGCAGGCGGTCAGTGCGTTTTTTATTTCCAGCAGTCTTGCGTGCGGAGCGCGCAGCGCCCGCTTTTTTTCTTCCTCAAGCTTTTTGCTCTGTAGGCTCAGCCCCAGCGCCATAATTCCCAGCGCCGCGCCCATCGCGGAAGCCGCCGCCGCCGCGCTGCCGCCGCCGGGCGACGGAGTGGGGGCCGACAGCGCCTCGACGAGGTTTCCCGCTCCGGCCTGCCAGCCGGTCATAAGTTCCGTTATGCGGGTCTCGAGGATTTGTGCGTCCATGTTGAAATTTTCGACTTTCAGCGATTCCAGCGCATAGCGCGTCAGCGCGTCCTGCGTGGTGAGGCCGATAAGCTCCGTGCCCGTGATTTTAATCCCTTTGGGCGCGATTTCCTTTTCGACTTCGTCCACCACGCGCTTGATGGAGGTGGTGCGATAATCGGTCAGCACGGTGGAAAGCTGCACCTGTCCTTTCGATTCGAGATAGATTTCCTTGCCGCGCACGCAGGGCAGACCGCCGGAGGAGGCGCGGATTTTTTTCGCCAGCGCCTTGCCGAAATCCATATCTTTGGTGTCGAGATTCACATTGAAATTCACTATCTGCTGGCGCGCGCCCACGGCAATAGCGCCCGCCGTCGGATGGATATGGTTGGGGCCGAAGTCCGGCGTTTTGGCGGGGTTTTTGCCGATTTCCTCGCGCAGTCCCTCGAACTGGCCTTTGCGCACGTCGGCGAGGTTTTTGCGCTCAGGGCGGCGCGCCGCGAGGTCGTAGAGGTAGACGGGTATATCCAACTCCGCGCCGATTCTCTCGCCGAGTTTGGCCGCCAGCGCCACACAGTCCTCAACCGTGGAGCCCATTATCGGTATGAACGGCGCCACGTCGGTGGCGCCCATGCGGGGATGCTCGCCTTTGTGCTTGTTCAAATCTATAAGCTCGGCGGACTTTTTGACCACCTGAAAACAAGCCTCAACGGCGGAATCCACCGACGCGATGAAGGTGAGGACGGTGCGGTTATGGTCGGCGTCTTTTTCCACGTCGAGGATGATTACGCCGGGCACCGCCCGCGCCGCGTCCACGCCGGCGTTTATTTTCGCCTCGTCGCGGCCTTCGCTGAAATTAGGTACGCATTCCACAAGTTTTGGCATAAGACCTCCCTGAATTGAGCAATCAAATTTTCTCAGCCAGCACTATCAGCCTGTTGCCGGGTGTGCGCGTTTTTTCAAACGAGGACCAGAACTTCAGCGGTTTGAGCCCCGCCTTGCGCAGCGCCGTAGAAATGTCCCTTTTATTATATAACCGAAGCGCGAATCTCCGTCCGATTGGCTTTCCGCCCGGCGGCACGGTTATCCAGCGGTTGAACGCCACGCGGCGCTTTTTGTCCAGCGAGGATTCCTCCAGAAACAGCGTTCCGTCCGGGAATTCCTCCCAGTGTTTCGGACGCTCATTGGCGTAAAGCCAGTCGCGGTCAATCACGTCCAGCAGGAATTTTCCGCCGGCGCGCAGCGCGCGGGCTACGCCTTTGAGCACCGCCGAATCGCTCTTGCGGTCGAAATAGCCGAAGCTGGTGAACATGCAGACCGCCGCGTCGAACCCGCCGATAAATGGCAGTTTGCGCATGTCGCCGCGCATGAAATTCGCGCCGAGGCCGAGCCGTTTTGCGTCCGCCCGAGCCTCGGCCAGATAGTGCTCCGAAAAGTCGAATCCCGTTACCGCCAGCCCGCGTCGGGCGAATTCGAGACTGTGCCGACCGGGGCCGCAGGCCACGTCGAGCAGGCTGTTGGTTTTTTTGAGCCCCATCGCCCTCATGGCGAACCGGACTTCCTCCGGCGCGCGTTCCCGCGCCTCCGGGCTTGCGGGGGTGTAGAACGCCGGGTCGAAAAATTTCCTATGCCAGTTTTTTCCCACGCGCATTCGCTTTAACCCTTCGCAACAGCTTCAACTGCTCCGAATCAACTCCGGTGCGCCCGAACTGGACATGCTCTATCGCGCAATCGGGAAACATGTAGCTTGCGTGCCTGGCGCCTTTGGGGTCTTTGCAAAGCCCCAGCCAGACGAGCCAGGGTTTCATGTCGGAGAAATCTTTTTCAAGCAGTTCCGGCCCGGCGCGCAAAAGTTCCCCGCGCGGGCTGTAGCCGCAGGTCACCACGCCGGTGCGATAGCCGCATTCCTTTCCCGCAGAGATGTCCAGCGGAGTGTCGCCCACGATATAAACTTCCGCGGGAGATATTTTGCGGCCCGCGATTTTTTCCGCCCGCCGCACCGCCTTGCGCAGCACGTCCGCGCGGTGGTAGCCGTCGCAGCCGAAGCCGCCGCACACGAACTCTCCCGTCATTCCCGACGGCCCTAGTTTTATGAACGCGCCTTCTTTCAGGTTGCCGGTGCCGAGTCCTACCAGCACATTCTTGTGCTTTTTCAGCGCGGCGATGAATTTTTCCACGCCTCTTATCTTGGAGTAGCGTTTTTCACGCACCGCCTTTTTGACTTCAACCGGCAATATTTTCAGGTAGGCGGCGGCGATTCTGGCCACGTCGCCGGTTTTGGCTTTTTCCCCGGCGGCAAGCTCGTGGGCGCGGCTGAAATTGGCGTTGTCGGTGCAGCCGGCCAGCGAGAATTCCGAGCAGACGTTTTTTTTGCCGTAGAGTTTTTCCACCGCCGCGTTGAGCGCCAGTTTCCCGGAGCCGCCCGCCAGCACGAGAGTGCCGTCCAAATCGAATAAAACGAGTTTATGCATGATGAATTGCCAGTGCGCGAATGTAACTCAATTTATATCATTTTAAGCATGCGGACGGCATTGCCGCAGGCGGACGGGTTCGTCAGACGTTGCGCAGCATATCGCTGTAGGAATCCGATACCAGGTCATTGCTTGAAATCTTGAACAAGCCAAGATAGCGGCTGCATTGTTCCAGCAGTTTGCCGTGCCCGATGCGCCCGGTTTTGTCTATGGCTTCTATCTCCACAAAATTCCCCAGTCCGGATACGTTGTCTATATGAAATTTCACATTGCCGATAAAATATATTTCCCGCCGTTTTTTGACCTCGACACTAACGCCAAGCGCCGGAGCGAGCACATTGCGCAGTCCGCAGTCGTTTTCCGTCTTGAAAATGCGGACATGGGAATCTTTCGCGCCTTTTTTGTTTTTTCGCACATAATATATCAGCGCGTTTTCAATGTTGCCCTGCCGTAGCTTGAGCCTGCCGGTTTTGACATTGAAATAGGTGTCGGTTTGAATGTCCGTGCCCTTAAATTCGGCTTTATGTTTTTTGAGAGTTGCGCGGATGAAATCAGGATTGGCGCATTTCGCTTTTATTTCCACATTCAGGCAGTTCATTGTGTCCCCGCTAAACAATTGTCAAATGCCAGACGCCCGTGCATTCCGGCAGAATGCGCGAACCGGATTTCCTGATTCCCGCCGAGAGCCGCGCTCCGAAAAAAAACTCCGCCAGAGCGGCGGCTTCGGCGGTGTCCTTGAATTTATAATCCGTCCTTATGTGCCGGCGTGAAAACCCCAGACGTTTGAGATAACTGTAATAAGACGACAATCTCCGGTTCGGCGCGGCGGGAATCCTGCGCCCCGTTCCCAGCGATTCCACTATGATAGCCGTTCCGCCTTTTCGGAGGATACGCTTCATTTCAGTTATCGCCGCGTCAACTTGTTGGCGCCAGACGGATATTTTTCCCTGTGCCAGATAGCTTATGCTCCAGGCCGAAACGGTTATATCGGCGCAGGCGTCCGGCTGCGGGATTTTCCTGTTGTCGGCAACAGCGAGGCTCCAGTTCTTCAAGCCGGTTTTGTTCAGCTTCCTGCGCGCGATCGCCAGCATTTGCGGCGACAGATCGAATGCTTTTATGCTCCGGCATTGCGGCGCAAATAGCAAAGTCAGTCTGCCCGTGCCGGCGCCGAGCTCTATAATATCCTTGCCCCGCCAGTCGGCGGCGCGGCGCAGCGAGCGCGGGAGATTTTCTTTATAGTCTTCACGCGAGATAAGCGCGTCATATCGCGCCGCGCGGGTTTTATATATCTGAGTATGGGATGGCATAAAAAGCTCCGCGCTGCGTTTATAAAACGGCGTCTAGTCAGATTGTATCGCTTGCGGCGTTACGGCGTCAAACGCGCGTTGCGCTGCGCGTAACAGATTTAATAGGCTATCATTCTGACTGGTTTTAATTGCCCGGAGGGAATTGCGAAATGGCGAAAAAAGCTTTGATTACGGGAATACGCGGGCAGGATGCCGCCTATCTGGCGCAACTGTTGCTGTCAAAAGGCTACGAGGTGTACGGCGCGGACCGGCGCAGCGGCAGCGGCGACCTCTGGCGGCTTAAAGAACTGGGCATCGAGCGGCAGGTAAATCAGGTTTATATGGACCTGATGGAAATCACCAATATAATGGATGTCATCTCCAAAATCCGTCCGGACGAAGTGTATAATCTCGCCGCCCAGAGTTTCGTGCAGGCGTCTTTCGACCAGCCGCTGTTCACCGGCGAGGTGGACGGCCTCGGCGCGGCGCGCGTGCTGGAAACCATACGGGTGGTCAAGCCCGACACGAAATTCTATCAGGCGTCAACGTCGGAAATGTTCGGCAAGGTGCATGAGACGCCGCAGCGGGAGACGACTCCTTTCCATCCCCGCAGCCCGTACGGCGTGGCCAAGCTTTACGCGCATTGGTTCACCGTTAATTACCGCGAGTCGTACAATCTTTTCGCGTGTTCCGGCATACTGTTCAACCACGAATCGCCGCTGCGCGGAATCGAATTCATCACCAGAAAGCTCACCGACGGCGTCGCCAGAATAAAGTACGGACTGCTCGACAAGCTGACCGTGGGCAACATGGACTCCAAGCGCGACTGGGGATACGCGAAGGAATTTGTCGAAGGCATGTGGCTGATGCTCCAGCAGGAGAAGGCGGACGATTTCGTGCTAGCCACGGGGGAAACGCACACGGTGCGGGAGTTTGTCGAGAAAGCGTTTGAAGCGGCTGGCTATTCCATCGGCTGGAAGGGCGCAGGCGTGGAAGAAAAAGGCGTGGACAAAAAAACCGGCAAGGTGCTGCTGGAAGTGTCTCCCAAGTTTTTCCGCCCGGCGGAGGTTGAACTGCTGCTTGGCGACGCAAGCAAGGCGCGCAAAATCCTGGGCTGGGAGCCGAAAACCAAATTCGCCGGCCTCGCCGCGCTGATGACCGAGGCCGATTTGAAGAAGGTAGCGTGCGAAAAGAAATAAAGACGGCGCTGGTGCATGACTGGGTGGTGGATATCGGCGGCGCGGAAAGCTGTCTGCAATCCATCCATAAACTGTATCCTTCGGACTTGTTCGCGCTGGTATGCCGCAGGGAAAGCCTTGAAAAACTCGGCTTGGGCGGAGTGCGGCTGGAAACCTCTTTTCTCGATAAACTGCCGAACATCCTCAACAACTACCGCAACTATCTGCTTTTGTTTCCATACGCCGTGGAGCGGTTCGATTTGTCGCCATATGACGTAGTGATTTCCTCATCCCACGCCTGCGCCAAAGGCGTGCTGACCTCTTCCGAGCAACTGCACATCTGCTACTGCTACACGCCGATACGTTACGCATGGGATTTATACGCTCAATACCTGCGCGAAGCCGGACTGGAAACCGGACTGAAGGGGCTGGTCGCGAAATGGATACTGCATTACATCCGGTTGTGGGACTCTGCCGCGGCGGGCAGGCCTGATTATTACGTTGCGATATCCAACCATATCGCGCGCCGCATAAAAAAAACGTACGGCAGGGTGGCGGCGGTGATTTATCCTCCGGTGGACGTGAACAATTTCACCATAAACGAAAATAAAAAGGATTTTTACCTCGCCGCGTCGCGCATGGTGCCGTACAAAAAAATGGATTTAATAGCGACGGCGTTTTCCGCCATGCCGGACAAGAAGCTGGTCATCATCGGCGACGGGCCGGATTTCAAAAAAGTGAAAGCCGCATCCGGCGGTAACGTGCAACTGCTTGGCCGCCAGCCAACGCCTGTTTTGAAGGATTATTTGCAGCGCGCGAAGGCGTTCGTGTTCGCCGCCGAGGAAGATTTCGGCATTCTGCCGGTGGAGGCGCAAGCCTGCGGCACGCCGGTAATCGCCTATGGCAAAGGCGGCGCGCTGGAAACAGTAACCGAAGGCGAAACCGGAGTTTTCTTCAGGGAACAAACCGCCCAAAGCCTGCAATCCGCAGTGGCGGAATTTGAAAAAAATACCGCCGTTTTTGCGCCCGCGGCCTGCCGCAAAAACGCCGAACGGTTTTCAAAAGAAAGATTTGAACGTGAATTCCGCGAATTCACCGATTCCAAGATAAAAGAATTCCTCGCCGGTAAGTCCTGATTATCCCGGATTGTGCAATAGATAGCTCGGACCGAGAGGGTGGATGGCGAGGACAGTTCGACGTAAAATTTGGAGCGAATAGCTACGGCTATTCGCTCCAAATTTTACACAGAAATGTCCCGCCAGCCGCCCTCGAATCCCGCTACTCTATTGCACAATTCGGGATTATCTCCGGCTTTTGTCGAAATCCGTTACCGCGTCAACTACGGTGCGCACGTCGGCGTCCGTCATGTCGGGCGTCAGCGGCAGGGTGCAGATTTGGGCGCCCAGCAGTTCCGTCACGGGCAGCGGCCCTTTGGCGAACCGCTTGAAAACCGGCTGTTCGTGATTGGGGATATAATGCACGCCCGTCGCCGCGCCGCGCTCTTTTAAAAATTCCATGAAAGCGTCGCGCTCTTTTACCACGCGCAGGATGTAGCAGAATTGGGCGGTGTTTTCGTGGTCGTTTTCAAGCGGCAGCACCGAGGCCATGTTTTGAAAAGCCGCGTCGTAATTTTTCGTTATTTCGCGCTTTCTCGCCAGAAATTTATCCAGTTTGCCGAATTGCACCAGCCCGATTGCGGCGTTGATATTGCTCATGTGGTAGCGGTAGCCGGTGTCCACCACCTCGTAAAACCACAGGCGCTTGTTCTGGTAGCGGGCCCAGGTGTCCTTGTCTATGCCTAGCACGCGCTTGCGGCGGATTTTTTCCGCGATTGCATCATCCGGCAGCAGCACCGCGCCGCCCTCGCCGCAGGTGATGTTTTTTATCGCGTCGAAGCTGAAACATGCGCAATGCCCGAACCCGCCTATTTTTTTGCCTTTATAGACCGTGCCGAAGGCGTGGGCCGCGTCCTCGATGATTTTTATGCCGCGCGCGTCGGCGATTTTAAGCAGCGCGTCCATGTCGCAGGCGTTGCCGCAGTAGTGCACCGGCATTATGGCTTTGGTGCGCGGCGTGACGCGGTTTTCCACGTCCTTTATATCAACATTGAGCGTTTGCGGCATTACCTCGCAGAAAACAGGAGTCGCGCCGACGGCGAGAATCGCCTGAATCGTGGCGGCGAAAGTGAGCGAGGGCACTATCACCTCGTCGCCGGGGCCGACGCCGAAACCGTCGAGCGCTATATGCAGCGCGGCGGTGCCGTTGGTGACGGCGATGGCGTTTTTCGCGCCGGTGTATTCCTTCAGCTTGTTTTCAAATTCAAGCACGGTGGAACCGAGACCCAGCCAGCCGGTTTCAAAAACCTTGCCGACCGCCTCAAGCTCCTCTTTTCCCATCGAAGGCCGCGATACCGGAATCATAAATTCTCCTTTTTGCTGCTATAAAATTTTACAAATTGCGGTTGCAGCCGCGCTAATTGCCGCCGGTGGAACGTTTTAAGAGCGCGCGTTTCATGAAATCAAGAATCCGCGCCATGGCGATTACCGCGGGCGTACCGGAAACATAGCGCCCGTCTTTCATGATAATTTGACCGTTTCCCTCAAGCCGCGCCAGCCGCAGCGAAATTATTTCCCGCGCGTTGTAGCGGGACAGCAATTCCCCGCGAGAAAGTCCGGCGGGGTTTTCGTAAAGTTCGCGCAGCAGGCGGATGCGGCGCGCGGTTTCGCCGAGATTGACGAAATGAAAATGGCAGTAGGACAACGCGCAGTAAATAATTGAATCCGCCGCGCAATTCCATGAAAATCCGCCGGCCGCGAGTTCCAGCGTGACAAGCACGGCAAATCCGGCTAAAAACCCGGCGTAAACCGCTTTCAAAAGCGGGCTCAGCCGTAGCCGGAAAACCAGCGCGGTCAGCGCGGCGTTCGCGAAAAGCGCAATCAGCGGAAATAAAAACTGCGCCATTTACCCGCCCTTCCCCGCGCCCATAACCGCGCGGTGTAAAATGAAGATTTTCGCAAACAGCCTGCCTTTCGGCGTGGCGATATATCTGCCGTCTTCCAGCGCAGCCATTTTATCCTTCAGCAAATCTGCGAGGCGGGGGGTCACAAGCGCGTTGTCATCCAGCAGCCTGTGAATCTCGTCCGGCGGGAGCCCGTTTTCGCCCGCGCGCGCCACGGCAAGCGCGATCAGCAGCGAAGGACTGTCCGCTTCGACGGCGGAATAGGTTATCATGTACGCCAGCGTCAGCGCGGTTACATAGAGCGCGACGCGCGTGAATTCCCACGCTCCGCGCGGGCGCGGCACGCCTGAAACCGCAAAACCGCCCGGCTCAAAAGCCAGCCACGCGCAGCCCGCAATCAGCACCGCGAAAAAAATTAAAAGCAGCGTTTTAGTCTGCCGCTTCGGCAGGGAAATCCGCCACCACGCCAGATGCAGCGCGAAACCAGCCAGGAACAACGCAGTGCCGTAAAAAATAATAGCCATATCAGATGAAATTTATATGCTCCGGCGGCTTGCCCGAGGGTGCGGCAAGCGGTTCTGCAAGTTCTTTAAGCGACCACAGATATTCGTTCACCTTGTGTTGCAGGCAAAGCGTGCCGCACATCGTGCGCGCGTCGAAATCGCCGGAGGAGATAAGCCGCATCACTTCCCAGTAGCGCGCCGATTGCCAGAGTTCCTTGAAAGACGTGTCCGCGATATTGCCGATATGGTATTTCGAGTAGCGCGAGTTAAACAGCATCCCGCACGGCGCGACAAGGCCGGAGCCGGAAAGCTGGATGATAAACGGCGGCCCGAAGCATTTGGAGTAGCAGCGGCGGCCCCCGCTCATTATCTTGGACCATTTTGCGCGCACCAGATATTCCGGCGTGCTCAGGGCTTCGGCCTCCCGCAGTTGCGCTTCCAGTTGCGGATACCGCGAGTAATCAACGCCGAGGCTGCCGAACTCGTCGTCGCTGCAATGCTTTATTACCAGGTAGTCCGCGCCCAGTTGTTTTCCCAGCTTCGCCAGCGGCATTATTTGCCCGGCGAACTGCGGCAGCAGAACCATTTGCAGCCCGATGGTGACGGGCAGTTTGTTTTTTTGTTTTATCTTGACGCAGAGGCGGATGAGGGCGGTTACTTTTGCGAAAGCGTCGTCGGGCGCGCCCATTATTTTGCGGTACGCTTCCGGCTCTCCCGCAGAGATGTTGAAACGCAGATACGTCAGCCGCGGGAGCGTTTCCTCCAGCTTGTCGGTGCGCAAAAGGTAGCCGTTGGTGCCGAGGGCCATGTCGAGGCCGTTTTCGCGCCCGCGCCGGACGGCGTCGTAGAGATGAGGGGAGCAGGTGGATTCCCCGTCGCTGACAAAGC
Source organism: Elusimicrobiales bacterium (assembly GCA_028688475.1). GTDB lineage: Bacteria > Elusimicrobiota > Elusimicrobia > Elusimicrobiales > Elusimicrobiaceae > JAQTYB01. The sequence goes on along the minus strand of JAQTYB010000033.1, from coordinate 10,458 downwards.
TGACAGCTTTCACGCCTATTTCCGCCGCGTCGTCGAGAAACCGGAAAATGACGTCGCGCGTCATGCGCTTCTCGTCGTTGGACTGCAGCTGCCCGTAGCAGTAGACGCAGCGGTAGCCGCAGCTTCGCGTGAGCGCGCAGTCTATGGTGATTGGCGCGATTCGCTCGCCGCGCAGCCAGGCTTCGACCCTGCCGCGATGCCAGGCCAGCTTGTGTTCGTCAAGAATTATGTCCGGCATTTTCATTTCTGCGCTTCAATGTTTGCGAATCGGCGGGATAGCGTTCGGCGGCGTGTTTGTGGAAATACTGGTCGCGCGCCAGACGGCTGTAGCCTTTGACGACCTGCCAGAGCGACGGGAAGGAAACCGCCTTGGAAACCCCGCCCTGCCTCATGCCGAGCCGGTAGGGCACTTCGGAAAAAAGGTAGCCGTGCCGCACCAGCCGTATCAGAATATCCGTCTGGAAAAAAAATCCGGTGCTGCGGTAATCCAGCGTTTTCAGCACCGACTTGCGGTAAAGCACGGTGCCGTTGGTGTAGTTGAAATAGACGAGAAAAGTGGTGTTTATTATGAACCGGTAGGCGAAAGACAGTCCGTTGCGCCAAAGCGAGCGCGCCTGCTTGTTGAATATGAAAGGAATGACGATATCCACATGTTCGAGCAGGCGGTAATAGCGGAAAATCTCCCACGGGTCGTTTTCATTGTCGCCGGGGAGCATCACCACGATGCCGCCTTTGGCGCGGTCAATGCCGTCCCAGAATGATGCGCCTATGCCTTGCGGCGCGGCGTGGCTCAGCAGCGAAACCCGCGCGTCCCGCGCGGCAATATCACGGACGATATCGGGAGTCCTGTCCGAACTGCCGTCGTTTACCACCACGACTTCGCCGGAAATGCCGGTGTCGTCAAACGCCGCGAGCGAGTTCCGCACCGAAGCGGCGATATTTTTCTCCTCGTTGAGGGCCGGCATTATCACGCTTAGCTGAATATCGCTCATTTTTTTCCGCACAGGGCGCGCGCGGCTTTGGCGATTTCGTTCGCGCCGGGGTAGTAGAGTTTTTCCAGTTCAGGGCTGGCGGGAACCGGCGAATCGGGCGAGCCGACGCGCAGTGCAGGAGCCTTCAAAAATTCAAAACCTTTCTCCGCGATTACGGCGGCGATTTCCGCCGAGGCCCCCCCGGTTTTAACGCCGGTGTCGGCGATGATAACGCGCCCGGTCTTTTTGACGGATTCCAGCAGCGCGGCCTCGTCCAGCGGGACCAGCGTGCGGGGGTCTATGACTTCGGCGTCTATGCCTTCAGCCTCAAGCGCGCTGGCGGCCTTTACCGCCTCGTACACCATAAGCGAAAGCGCGATTATCGTAACATCGCCGCCTTTGCGGCGCGTCACGGCCTGTCCCAGCGGCACGGTGTACATTTCCTCCGGCACATAGCCGGTGAAATCGTAAAGCCAGCGGTGTTCGCAGAATAAAACCGGATTGCCGTCCCTGACGGCGGATATCAATAATCCTTTCGCGTCGTATGGCGTGGCGGGAAGCGCTATTTTCAGGCCGGGGATATGGTTGAACAATCCGTGCAGCGCCTGCGAGTGCTGCGCCGCCGAGCCCCAGCCGCGCCCGGCGATGCTGCGCGCCACGAGCGGCACATTTAGCCGTCCGCCAGTCATGTACCGCCATTTGGCGGCGTGGTTGACGAGCTGGTCCATGCACATCGGCAGAAAATCCATGCGCATATGAACGAAGACGGGACGCATTCCGCAAATCGCCGCGCCGACGGCTATGCCGGTAAGACCGTTCTCGGCTATGGGAATGTCCAGCACCCGTTCTTTGCCGAATTTTTGCGCCAGACCGAGCGTGGAGCCGAAAACGCCGCCCGCGTCGTCTACGCCTTCGCCGATAACGAATACCGAGGGGTCGGACTCCAGCAACTGCGTTTGCGCCTCAAGCAGCGCCTGACGGTAGCTGCGCCCGCGCAGGCCCTCTTTGCCGAGCGTGTTTTCAAATTCGGATTTATCTATCGGGACCTTTGTCCACGGCATATTATTTGTACACGTCCGTTAAAAGCTCCCGCGGGCCGGGGTACGGGCTTTTTTTGGCGAAGTCCCACGCGGCCTCGACTTCGGCGGTTATCCGCGCGCGCATTTGCGCCAATTCCTGCTCGGTGATTCCGCCGGATTTCAGCAGCCGCGCCTGATAGGTTTTTACGGGGCAGCGTTCCAGCCATTTGTCCAGTTCCGCTCTGGGGCGGCAGCCTTTTTCAAAATCGCAGTCCGGGCCGACGTGGCCTTTCCAGCGGTAGGTGTCGCACTGCAAAAAATAAGGGCCGTTTCCGGCTCGGATATGAGCGGCGGCGATAGAGGCGGCTTCATAAACCGCGTCCGCGTCGTTGCCGTCGGGATGAGCGGCGGGAATGCCGAACGCTTCGGCGCGCTTGTATATTTCCGGCACGGAGTGGCGCGCGCTTTGCGGAGAATTGGTTGCGTAAAAATTATTTTCGCAAACGAAAAGCACCGGCAGTTTTTTCAGCGCGGCGAAATTGAGCGATTCCTGAAATGTGCCCTCGTCCGCCGCTCCGTCGCCGAAGAAAATCGCGGACAGCCGGTTTTCGCCGCGCATTTTTATCGCCAGCGCCGCGCCGGTTCCCAGCGCCAGGCTGCCGCCCACAATCGCGGAGGTTCCCATGCAGCCGGCGTCGGTGTCCACAAGGTGCATGGAGCCGCCCTTGCCTTTGGAGCAGCCGCCGGTTTTGCCATAAAGTTCGGCTACTATGCCGTCGAGGTTTGCGCCCTTGGCGAGATAATGGCCGTGGTTGCGGTGCGTGCTGAAAACGTAATCCTCCGCGCGCAGGTTGGCGCATACCCCGGCGGCGATTGCCTCCTGCCCGATATAAAGATGGACGGGGGTTTTCATGTCCTGCGCGGGATAGACGGAAACTATTTTCTCCTCGAAAACGCGGATTTTAAGCATCAGCCGGAGAAGTTCGAGCCGCACTGCGCGGCTATCGGCGGCGGTCATATGAAATTCACATGCTCCGGCGGGTTTTGCAACCGGTGCAGGTAGCGGTTTATCTCGTCCATGCGGCAGTTTAGGCGGCATTTGCGCGCGTCCAGTTTGCTTTCGACAAACTCCAGCGATTTTTTGCGCAGCGGCCCGTTCCAGATTTTTTTGAACTGGTTCTCTGCGATATTGCCGTAATAAAACTCTTTTTTGCCGAGGAACATGCTGCAGCCCCAGACGCTGCCGCCCGCGTCAATATAAGTCCAGAACGGCAGCGCGAGGCAGCGGCGGTGCGGCTTTTCGCGGTTGTCCCATTTGCGCATGGTGCTCAACCGGAAAATCACCGAAAAGACCGGCGAGTTCAGGCGGGCGAGCTCCTGCGCCAGTTTTTCATATTTTTCGTATTTTATGCCGCCGTATTTTCCGGTCAGGCTTTGCGGATGCTGGGAATAGGGTTTTACCACGAGATAATCCATCCCGGCGGCGCGGGCGCGCAGCGCCAGAGCCGCAGCTTCATGCGCGTTTTCCGGCAGCAGCACAAGCTGCATCCCGAGCGCGCAGGAATAATTTTTTTTCCAGCGCAGCGCGGCGGCGTATTCCATGTTTTCAAAAACCAGATTAAAATCTTCGGGCTTTGTCCGGTGGATTTTCGCGTAGGTTTCCGGCGTTCCGGCGTTAATGCTCACTTTTATCCAGGAAGCCGCGGGCAGCACCCGCGCGGCGGTTTCGGGCCGCAGCAGGACGGCGTTGGTGGTGAAAGCAACGTCAATTCCGGCGGCTTTTGTCCGCTCCGCTATGGACGCCATTTCGGGATGCAAAAACGGCTCGCCCTCGCCCGCGAACATCACGCTTTTCAGTCCCAGCCGGCCCATTTCCGTCAGGCGTTTTTCAAGAAGCTTGGCGTCGAGAAAACGCGGCTTGTACCCCATGAAATCCAGCGCGCAGTAGACGCAGCGGTGGTTGCACGCGCCCGACGGAGAAATTTCGGCGTAGACGGGATGGATGTTTTTTCCCGCGCGCCAGTCCGCCACACGTTCCGGGTGAAAAATGAGCTTGTGGCTGTCTATGCGGTATCTATCCATCACTTCAAAAGGGTTGCTATGAATTTGTGGAGCGGCACCGGCTCCACCGGCGCGCGGTTGCAGACTATGCCTACTTTAATCGCGGCCATCGCGTTGCCGACAAAACCCAGCAGGTCCGCCGGACGGCCCGCCGCCGCCAGCGGCGCGGTTATGGAAAGGTACGAGTCGCCCGCGCCGACGCGGTCCACTATCTTGTCGGCGAAGCCGGGCGTCTCGAAAAAGCCTTTCTTCGCGTCGTAGGTTATCGCGCCGAGATGGCCCCGCGTGACCGACACCCGAGGGCATTTCACCGCGGCGCAGACGTTCCTGATGACGTCCCTGATATCGCCGTGGCGGTCGCGCGCGGCGAGGCGGATTTCCGGCTCGTCTATGCACACATAATCGGCGCGCGCGTATTTGGTTATGAGGTTGAATCCGGCGTTGGCGCTGTTTGTCTGCGCGTTCACTGCTAAAAACTTCGCTTTGGACAACGCCTTTGCCGCATCGCCGCTTATGAAGCCGTGGCCGAAATCCGACACCAGCGCCAGGTCGTAGTTTCCGATGTTCTTCGCCAGCCATTTCAGCACTTTTCCCGACAGGGCGGAGGGCAGCGGCTTGTCCTCCAGAAATTCCACCTCAAAAAGCTTGGTCAGGAACACCGCGTCCACATAACGGCGCTTGACGACGGTGCAGGCGTCCGGGCGGTAAAAAAATCTGGGCCTGATATTGGGGCGCAGGCGGCCGCGGATATACTGCTCCCGCGAATCGCGCGCGCCGAGGCAGGTGAGCAAATCAACGCGCCCGCAGAATCCCGCCACATGGTTTGCGCAGGCCAGCGCTCCGCCGGGAAACTTCTCCCCGCTGACGAATTTGGCGGATATTATATTATCCTTCGGCGGTTTGCCGAGGCCGCTGCAATAGTGGTATTCGTCCACGATAGCGTCGCCGACAACAAGCACTTTCAGGCCCGCGAGGCCGTTGATTGCGGCGGAAACGTCCCGCGCGGAGTATTTCAGGCGGAAAGAGTCCAGAAACCGCTTCGTTTCTTCGCTGAAGACGCCGAAAAAACGGTTCAGCAGCTCGGTGGAGCTGAAAGCGATTTCATCGGTGATGTGCAGCCTGCCGCCGCAGGATTCCACAGCCGCGCGTTCGCGCGCTATGCCGCCGGTTATATCCCCGGCGGCGTCGGCGTAATCGGCGCCTTTGACATAAATATCCGGCTTGATTGCTTTTATCGTTTCGACGGCGGTGGGCCACTCGTTGACTGCCACGTAATCCACTGTCTCGAGCGAGGCGATGGTTTCCGCGCGCAGGTTCTGGGTGAAAACCGGGCGCCCGGGGCCTTTGTTGACGTGCCTGTCGGGCGTGATGGTGACGAACAGCGCATCGCCGGCCCGCCGCGCGGCCTGAAAATGCTTTATGTGCCCGGGATGCATAAGGTCGAAAATGCCGTGGCAGAGCACCACTTTCCTGCCGCCGCGCTTGAATCTTGCGCAAAGCTGCGCCAGCGCGCGCACGGTTTTTATTTTCCCCGGCTCTCCGGTAGGCATGCGTTTATAATACCAAAAGAGGCGCGGACGGCGTGCTATTTTTCCGCGATGAACAGGATGTTGAGGCCGATTTTGTGGCCGGTCAGCCGGTCCGCCAGCCTGGTGAGCGCGAGCAGGCTGTTGTTGAGCCAGACGCCCATTTTCGGAATGTATTTGCGCCGCAGCAGTCCGCCGGTAACCACCCAGCCGGGGATGCTGAGCGAGTTGTAGCGGCGTATCTCAAGTCCGGAGTAGCCGCGCAGCACCGCCGCCAGCGAGTTGAAATCGTAGCGTCTCCGGTGCTCCACGGCTTTGTCTATTTCGTTGAAAATGGCCTGATAGGCCGGCACCACGCCTATGAATTTGCCGCCCGGTTTGAGCAGCGTCCTGATATCCTGCGCGAAGGCGGCGTCGTCAGGCAAATGCTCCATGAGGTTGAACGCAATCACCGTATCGAACCGTTCCGGGCCGAAGGCGGCTTTTATGTCCCGCGCGTCGAGCGCGCGGATTTCAAGCGAGGGTATGTGCCCGTACTGAAGCCGCAGCCTGGCGAGCAGCTTGTCATTGATATCCATGCAGACGAGGTTTTTCCTGAGCTTCACCAGCCGCGCGGTGAGCGCGCCCTTGCCGCAGCCTATTTCCAGCACGTCTCGGCCGATATGCGGCTTGAGGAATTCGAGCATTTCCTCGTAATGCCTGGAGGAATCCATGTTGTAGAGGATATCCTCCTGCGCGTTTCTGAGGACCTGCCCGGGGAAAAGATTATATTTCAGTATGAAGTAAACCGCCGCGATGCCGTCTTTGTAGTTTATTTTCTTGCCTTCGCTGTAGGTGCGTCCGCTGTAGCTTATCGGCACTTCGTAAATGGACAGGTCCCTGAGCTTGGCCAGCTTGGCCGTTATTTCGGGTTCTATGCCGAAGCGGCGGCTTTCCAGATTGAGCGATTTGAGTATATCGGTGCGGACCAGCTTGTAGCAGGTTTCCATGTCCGTCAGATACAGGTTGGAGAAGATGTTGGAAAGCGTGGTGAGGAATTTGTTGCCCAGCGCGTGCCAGTAATAAAGCGCGCGGGTGCTGGTTCCCTTGAAGCGGCTTCCGTAAACCGCGTCCGCGTCGTTTTTGAAAACGGGTTCCAGCAACGCGCTCCACTCCTCGGGGTTGTATTCCAGGTCCGCGTCCTGGATAATCGTGTAGTCGCCGGCGCATTCCGGTATGGCGCGGATGATGGCGGCGCCCTTGCCTTGGTTTTTTTCCTGGTAGATTATTTTGAGCTCGTCTATGCCGGAGTATTTTGTGGAGGACAACCGGTCTCGCAGCAATTCGCGCGTGCCGTCCCGTGAGCAATCGTCTACGATTACCACTTCCTTTTTCATGCCGCCGGGAAGGCGCACGGCGTTCACCTTGTCGAGCAGCGGCCCGATGGTGAAAAATTCGTTATAGCATGGTACGATTACGGAAAGTTTTTTGATATCCATAAAAGGGTGTTCCGGCGCTCCGTAGACATTTTACTTACCTTTGCGGCGGTTTGCCATCCGAATTATTGTAAAATTCAGTGATTATGAACCGACTCAAGACTTTTGCCGGCAAAAATGCTACTGAACTTTGGCTCGCCGCCGCCGCGAGTCTGGCTTTCGCCGTTTCCGTGGTGGTCATCCCGTTTTTGTTTGAAGTCCCCAAAGACAACGCCTTCTGGCTCCACCACGCCAAATACGGCGACGTGAACCGGCCTCTGGAGCCGTACGAGCATTACCTTCAGCTCAACAGCGATGTGGGGCTGTGGATACGGGACGTGGCGGATTTCCCGGCCAATTTCGCCATAGACAACCGCCGCATAGACAGGCCGGTGTACCCGGCGGCGGGGAATCTGGTGGCGCGTATCGCCACCGCCGCGAGAACAGGCAGCCTGAAAACCGCTTTCACCAAACCCTGCGGTCTCGGCATATCTTTCGCCGCCGCGCTGTTCGTCAATTATCTCATAGCGGTGTCCGCCGTGCTTATGCTTTTTCGGTGGCTCAGACGGCGCTTCTCGTCTGAAATAAGTTTCGTGTCGGCGCTGCTTTTCGCGTTGAGCCCGTTTCTGCTGTGGAATTCCAACCAGGTGGCCACTAATTCGGTGGCATACTGGTTCATGCCCGCGGGGCTGCTTATATTCGAGAGCTTGCTTGCGGAGCCTGAACCGTCCTGGGGAAAAATTCTGCGCGCGTCGCTGCTGCTGGGAACGCTGATGCTTGTCAAAACCCAGTACGACATCATGTTCATCGGCTGGTGCTGGGCGGCGTCGCGCCGCAACTGGCGCGTCGCGGCGGGCACTTTCGCGTTGCATTTTATTCCGCTGCTGCTTTGGATGGCGTTTCTGCCGCTCATGGGGCTGCATTATTCCAGCGTGAGCCTGTCCGTGGCGCATCAGGGGTACTGGCCGTTTGAAGCGCTGGCCGCGTCAGGTCCGGCGGCGCTTTATAAAAGCCTGCTGCATTATTCCGCGCTGGCGGTGGAGGAGTTCGCCGCCGCTTACAGCCCGCTGCTGCTGGGATTGTTCCTTTGGGGAATCATCAGGGAGCAACTGTCCTCCGAGGTCAAACTGTTTGCGGCGCTCGGCGTGCTTTTTCCGCTGGCGCAAATAGTGATGGTGCGGCGGTTCGACCCGTTTTACGCTTACGATACCTTTTTCATAGTATATCCGGTGGCATTGACCGCGTTTTGCGCGCTCGCCGCAAAATACCTCGTTTCGTTGATGCCGCGCGTAAATACGAAGACGGTTTTGCGCCGCGGCCTTTTTGCGTTTGCCGCGCTGGAGGCGGTTATCGCCGTATACTTCGGGCTTGACTGGACGATGTACAAGCCCCAACTCCGCGAAGCGCCCAGGCTGATAGCCTGCGCCGCCCGCGGCGACACCTGCGTTTCCAAAGCCTCCGCCGAAGGCTATGCCGCAAAGTTGAGTTCCAGATGAATATTCTGCTTATACAGCCGCCGCGCGTTATCGCGCGGCAAAACATGTGGGCGCGAATCAACCCGCAACTGCCCTCGCTGGGACTGGCCTGCGTGGCTTCCTATGCGGAGCGGCGCGGGCATAAGGTCAAAATACTGGACCTCTCGGTCGCGCCGATGCCGCTGGAGCAGGTGTCCGGCTATGTTAAGTCTTGCGCGCCGGATATTGTCGGCATAACCGCCAACACTATACTGCTAAGCAACGCGCTGGCGCTGGCGGACTGCGCCAGGTCCGCGAGACCGGACGCCAAAATCGTTTTGGGAGGCGTTCATCCGACCATATTCCCCGAAGAGGTGCTCAAGCGCGCGTCGGTGGATTATGTCGTGCGCCACGAGGGGGAACTGACGCTGGCGGAACTGGCGGACGGCGCCGCGCCGGAGAGCATAGCCGGCCTTTCATACCGCGCCGGCGGGGCAACGCGCCATAACGCGCCGCGCGAACACATAAAAAACCTCGACGAGATGCCGTATCCCGCGTATCATCTGCTGCCGATGAGAAAATACCGCCCCTCCCTCGGCAATTACAAGCGGCTGCCCGCCGCCAGCATAATGACGAGCAGGGGCTGCCCGGGGCGCTGCACTTTCTGCTACACCGGCGTGCACGGGCGGCAAATCCGTTTCCGCTCCGCCGAGAGCATCCTCGGCGAAATAAAGCTGCTCATAAAGGACCACGGCATAAGGGAAATCTGTTTTTACGACGATACTTTCACCGCCAATCGTCCCAACGTCATGCGGCTTTGCGAATTGCTTATCCGCGGCGGAGTGGATATCACCTGGACCTGCATGTCCCGCGTTGACTGCATGGACAAGGACGTGCTGGCGCTTATGAAGCGCGCCGGCTGCCATCAGATAGGCTACGGCGTGGAGTCCGTGGACGAGGAAATTCTGGGCAATATAAAAAAGCGCATCAATCTTGAAGACGTGCGCCGCGTCATAAAACTTACGCGGGAATGCGCAATAGACGCCCGCGCGATGTTCATGTTCGGCAATCCGGGCGAGACCGAGGAAACCATACGCCGGACGCTGGATTTCGCAATGCGCCTCAAGCCCGATTTCGCGGTGTTCAACATAGCCACGCCGTACCCCGGAACCGGGATGTACGCCTGGGCGAAGGAAACCGGCAGGCTGTTGACGCAAGACTGGGACCGCTACGACCTGGCGCACTGCGTCATGCGGCTGGACGGGCTTGCGCCGGAGCGCATAGAGGAATTCTACCGGCAGGCTTACAAAAAATTCTACCGCAACCCCGCCTATATCACGGGAAAGCTTTTCAAGATGCGCACGTGGACGGACCTGCTGAAAAATTCAAAAGCCCTCGCCTCTTTGCTGCTGAAAATGGATTGACGCCTACTGAGCTTTCCCTATTAGGTTGACATGCTGGAGGCTCAGATTTGTCCGCAGGCTAGGCGCGGCTGCGCAGACGGACTGCCTGTCCTGCAAGCAGACGCAACGACGCTTGCGGACAAAGGTGAGCCTCCCCGAAGGGGGCTGGCCATCTTTGGGCTGCAACCGCGTTGCGCATGTCGCACCATACAGGCAGTATGCTGCGCCATGCGCGCCTTGTTTCGCCGCAAAGCTGGCCAGCCAGCATGTCAACCTAATAGGGAAAGCTCAGTAAGAGCCTGTCTAAAGTCTCCGTATTCTGCTGCAAGCGCCGCTTTTGCCCCTGATACTTCGCGGTCTTCGGCTTACAGGCCCACTGGCCTGCTCGCCTCAGCCCGCTGCGTCTCAGGGGCAAAATCGCCGCTTTCGCGACGAAAGAGAGACTGTTGCAAGTTTATAGAAATGTCATGGTTTGCGTTTTTTAGAAATGTCATGTAGTTGTCGTTTTCCTTGCTGTTGTCCTTTCTATCAGATTATCAACAGTCTTGAAGCTGTCTCGGCGCGTTTTTT
>JAQTYB010000121.1 GCA_028688475.1 Elusimicrobiales bacterium | reverse complement strand
ACTGGTCAATGCCGGAGGGGCTGGGTTTCTGGGATTACCAGAACGACGAACAGATGAAAAAAGACTCCGCAATCTATCCCGTAAACCGCAAAGACAGGGAACTCATGCAAAAAGGAACCATCCGCCTCGCATACCGCGACAAGGGACGTTGGACGTCCGTACTGGTTGGCAATCAGGACTTCATGTACGCGGGCAGGGCGCCGCTGGCTCCGGCGGGCAATATCGTGCAGGAAAAAGCGCAGTCAAAGCGCGCCTCTGTCTCAACCGGTTTGCCGCTGCCCGACAGGATACGGGTGCCCGGCACGAATAAATTTATCAACCGGACAAAATAGACTTGCTCCCGAACAAAAAGCCCGCCTTTTGCAGGCGGGCTTTTTGCTGTTTTACTAAAGTCTATTTCGCTTCAGCTTCGGTGGTGATTCTCATGCAGTAGAACGAGCGCCACACGAATACCGCCGCTACTATAAAGAACACAAGCGCCAGCGTGGCGTTGAGCGCCGGGTTTTCCGTTGTGATGGCGAGTTCCACCGCCAGCAGGCCGAACAGCGTGGTGAACTTGATGACGGGGTTCAACGCCACCGACGAGGTGTCCTTGAACGGGTCGCCCACGGTGTCGCCCACTATGGTCGCGTCGTGGAGCGGGGTGCCTTTCATGCGCAGCTCGGTTTCGACGAGCTTTTTGGCGTTGTCCCACGCGCCGCCGGCGTTGGCCATGAATATCGCCTGATAGAGGCCGAATATCGCTATCGAGATGAGGTAGCCGATGAAGTAGTAGTGGTTCACGCACGCAAACGACAGCGTGCTGAAAAACACCGCGAGGAATATGTTGAACATCCCCTTCTGCGCGTACTGCGTGCAGATTTCCACCACTTTCTTGCTGTCCTCTACGGAAGCCCTTTCGCCGCCGCCCTCAAGCTTTATGTTCTTCTTGATGAATTCCACGGCGCGGTAGGCGCCGGTGGTGACGGCCTGCATGGACGCGCCGGAGAACCAGTAAATCACGGCCCCGCCGGTGATGAGGCCCAGCAGGAACAGCGGGTTGAGGATGGAGAGCCCCTCCGAAACGTCCGCCGCGCCAAACTTGGCAGTGAGCAATTGGATTATCGAGAAGATAAGCGTCGTCGCGCCCACCACCGCCGTGCCGATAAGCACGGGCTTGGCGGTGGCCTTGAACGTGTTGCCCGCGCCGTCGTTTTCCTCAAGGAACATCTTGCCGTTTTCAAAATCCGGCGTGAAGCCGAAGTTGTTTTTAACGTCTTCCCTGATGCCGGCGATGTTCTCGATGCCGGAAAGCTCGAACACGGACTGCGCGTTATCGGTGACCGGACCGTAGGAGTCCACCGCGATAGTCACGGGACCCATGCCGAGGAAACCGAACGCCACGAGGCCGAAGGCGAATATCGCCGGGGCCGCCATGAGCGAGCCCAGCCCCGTAAGGCTGACGGCATACGCAAGCCCCATCAGCGCGATTATGGAGACGCCCATCCAGTAGGCGCTGAAGTTGCCCGCCACCAGGCCGGACAGCACGTTAAGCGACGCGCCGCCTTCTTTGGAGGCCGCCACGACCTCGCGCACATGGCCCGAATTGGTGGAGGTGAACACCTTCACCAGTTCCGGGATAAGCGCGCCCGCTACGGTGCCGCAGCTTATTATGGTGGAGAGTTTCCACCACATCGAACCGTCGCCCACCGTCGGGATGAGGACGTACGAGAGCAGGTAGGTCATCGCTATCGAGACGCCGGAGGTTATCCAGACCAGCATGGTCAGCGGAATCTCGAAGTTGAACTTCCTGCTGTGGCCGTAGAGCGAGAAGGATATCGCGTTATTGAGTCCGTAGGAGAGCGCGCTGGTGATAATCATGCCGATGCGCATCACGAATATCCAGACCAGCAGCTGCACCTGGAGCGACAGGTACTCCGGCCCGGCGGTGGTTTTGTTCACCGCCAGCAGGATGAAGGTGATGAGGGCCACGCCCGTGACGCCGTAGGTTTCAAAACCGTCGGCGGTGGGGCCCACGGAATCTCCGGCGTTGTCGCCCGTGCAGTCGGCGATGACGCCGGGGTTGCGGGCGTCGTCTTCCTTAATCTTGAAGACGATTTTCATCAGGTCGGAGCCGATGTCGGCGATTTTGGTGAAGATGCCGCCCGCGATTCTAAGCGCCGCCGCGCCCAGCGATTCGCCGATGGCGAAGCCGATGAAGCAGGGGCCGGCATAATCGCCCGGCACGAACAGCAATATGAAGAGCATGATGACCAGCTCCACGCATATAAGGAGCATGCCGATGCTCATGCCGGATTTCAGCGGAATCGCCATCGTCGGCCAGGGCTTGCCTTCCAGCGCGGCGAACGCCGTCCGTGAATTGGCGAAGGTGTTGATTCTTATGCCGAACCACGCCACCGAGTAGCTGCCCAGAATGCCGATGATGCTAAACAGTATGATGATGCCCAGTTTGAACAGCGTGAAATGCATCAGCACGCCGAAGTAAACCACCATGACCGAGGCGATGAACACCCACAGTATGGCTATGAACTTGCCCTGGGTGAGAAGATAGGTTTTGCAGGTTTCGTAGATGAGCTCCGAGATATCGCTCATCGAGCGGTGCACGGGCAGGCCCTTTATCTGCATGGACTGCCACAGCCCGAAGAGCATTCCCAGCACGCAGACGGCGAGTCCGAACAGCAGCAGCGAATGCCCGTCTATCCCCATGAAGCGGACGCTGGAAAGGTCTGGTATAACCAGTTCGGCCTCGCTGGCGAACGCCGGGGTCCCGCAAAGTCCGGTCAAAAGCGAAACCGCGCAAACCTTTACGATTTGCGCGGTTTTCGACGGATTGCGGGAGGTGTTAGCTGCCTTTTGCGCCGCCAGGCGGCGAAGCACTGCGACCATCCTTGAAACCATTCCGGTTCCTCCCATTAATTTTACAGCTCAGAGTTCCTGCGCGACCTGCAACTGCACGCTCGGCCCCATGGTGGAGCTGAGATACGCGGAGCAGACGTAAGTCCCTTTTGAAGTTGACGGCTTGGCCTTGAGCACCGCCTCCAGCACGGCTTTGGCGTTCTCGGCGAGTTTTTTATCGTCGAAGGAAGCCTTGCCCACCGGCACGTGCACGATGCCAAAAGAGTCCGCCTTGAACTCTATGCGTCCGGCCTTGAGCTCTTTCACCGTGCGCTCCACGTCGAACGTGACGGTGCCGCTTTTCGGGTTGGGCATGAGGCCGCGCGGGCCCAGCACCTTGCCGAGCCTGGCGAGGTCTTTCATCATGTCCGGCGTGGACACGAGGATATCGAAATCCATCTCGCCTTTTGAAATCGCCTCGATGAGGTCCGCGCCGCCCACGAGGTCCGCGCCGGCGGTCTGCGCCTCTTTGACTTTTTCGCCCTTGGCGACCACGGCGACGCGCTTTTTCTTGCCCGTGCCGTGCGGCAGCGCGACGGTGCTGCGCACCATCTGGTCCGCCTTTTTGACGTCTATGCCGAGGCGCAGGTGCATTTCCACCGTCTCGTCGAATTTGGCCGTGGCGTTTTTCTTCACCGCCGCCGCCGCTTCCTCCAGCGTGTGGATTTTCGCCGCGTCGTAATTTTTTCTTGCCGCTTCCATTCTTTTTGACATGTATTCTCTCCCGAGGTTTTCACGGGGGCCTTCGCGGCCCTCTCCCTCTCAGCGCCGGATTTTAATTGGCGATATCCACGCCCATGCTGCGGGCGGTGCCTTTGACCATCTCGGCTGCCTGCTTGATATCTTTCGTGTTGAGGTCCACCAGCTTCGCTTTGGCGATTTCCTCAACCTGCGCGCCGGTGAGCCTGCCCACTTTCGTCTTGTTGGGCGTGCCGGAGCCCTTCGCCAGGCCGGCGGTCTTCCTTATAAGGGCGGACACGGGCGGCATCTTGGTGATGAAGGTGAACGACCTGTCGTCGAACACGGTGATGACGACGGGGATGGTCATTCCGGCTTCCATCTTCTGGGTGCGCGCGTTGAACTGCTTGCAGAAATCCATGATATTCACGCCGTGCTGGCCGAGCGCCGGGCCCACGGGGGGCGCGGGGGTGGCTCCGCCGGCGGGTATCTGAAGTTTTATCTGCGTCTTTATCTGCTTTGCTTTTGCCATAATAGCTCCTGAAACTGCCTGTTACTGCTTCTCAACCTGAAGGAAATCCAGCTCCACAGGCGTCGGGCGGTCGAACACCGTGACCATGACCTTGAGCTTGGACTTGGTTTCGTTGACGTCCTCGACCACGCCGAGAAAATGCTTGAAGGGGCCTTCGGTGATGCGCACACTTTCGCCCTTCTCGAACTGAATGGCGGGCTTGGGCTTGTTCTGCGCGGAGCTGGTGGTCAGCTCGATGATGCCCTTTATCTCCTCTTCGGGAAGCGGCACCGGCTTCGGGTCGCCCAGAAAGCCCGTAACGCCGGTGGTGTTCCTGAGAAACCAGTAGGACTCGCTGCTGAGTATCATCTCCACCAGAATGTAGCCGGGGAAGAATTTGCGCTTCCTGAGATGGCGCTTGTTCTGCTTGACCTCGACGACTTCCTCCGTGGGAATGAGAACCTGAAAAACCCTGTCGGTGAACCCCTGAGACTGCGCGTTCTGCGTTATAAGCCTGTGGACCTTGTCCTCATAGCCAGTCTGGGTGTGGACTACGTACCACCCTTTTTCTTCCATGTGTCAGCGCCCTCCGATTACGGCGTCTAAAATTCTCGCCAGGCCGAAATCTATCGTGTTCACGAAAGCCGCCACGAGTATGACCACCATGAACACGAATATGGTGGACTGCACCACCTTGTCGCGCGGCATCCAGGTGGCCCTGGAAAGCTCGGCGTAGGCCTCTTTCACGAAATTTATTGCTGTGTTCATAGCTTGCCCTGCCTGCCCTGGAACTGGAAATTGGCGGGAGCGGAAGGACTTGAACCTTCAGTCCCGGTTTTGGAGACCGGTGGTTTACCAGTTAACCGACGCTCCCCGACGCCGACCCGCCGCGCCAGCCGGTCTCCGCCGGTTTCACCCGGCGGAGACCGCTTGCGGCGCAATCGGTCAGGCTTTTATTTCCTTGTGCTTGGTGCTCTTTCCGCAATTTCTGCAGAACTTCTTGAGCTCAAGCTTGAAGTCCTTCTTCGAGCCCCGGCTGAAGTGGTAGTTGTGGTGCTTGCACACTTCGCAAGACAGGGCGATGTTGATTTTTTCCGTTGCCATCTCAAACTCCTGAGAAATTACGCCAGCACTTCCGTCACTACGCCTGCGCCGACGGTGTGGCCGCCTTCGCGTATCGCGAAACGCAATCCGGTCTCCATCGCTATCGGCGTCATCAGCGTTATCGTCATCTCCGCGTTGTCGCCGGGCATTATCATCTCCACCCCGGCCTTCA
>JAQTYB010000120.1 GCA_028688475.1 Elusimicrobiales bacterium | reverse complement strand
GAACGATAGAGAAAAAACTGGAGGCGATTTATAAATTGTCCAATATATCGAAAAAGCCTAAAAACAGCAACTTTTGACAACAGGAGCAAAAACCCTCATGGTAAGATTCTTAGATTGCTTGACAGGCCATAAAAAAACGGCCCCGCGGTAAAGCGGGGCCGTTTTTACAGCTTGTTCAAACTATATTTGCGAGGACCATCTGACACCTTTGCTATCGGTATGAGTGCAACTCACAACCACCGAGCCCCATGAATATCCCCCGGCAACCTCGCCGCTGACGTTATTGTATGCCCAGCCGCCAGCATCGCTGCCAGCGTTGTACGAAGCGCTGTTCGCAGCAGTCACGGTCGAGTTATCAGGATGATTCGGCGGAATCTTCGCCATCGGGATATCCTGCAAGTACTTAGGCATCAGGGACGCAAGCGTATCCTGAGGATAGGCCCCTTCCTGGTCGCCGTAGTACACGGTCAGCGCCGAGCGGATGGAGCCCAGGCTGCCCTTGGTCGCGCCTTCCTTCGATTTGTTGATGAGATCCGCGAACTTGGGGATGGCCACTGCGGCCAGAATGCCGATGATGGCAACCACGATCATCAGTTCGATGAGCGTGAAACCCCGGTTAGCGGAGGCATTTGTCTTTTTCATACTGTCTCCTCCCTTCGCGCGGCAGAGATATAAGGAATCATGATAATTCCGCCTGCGCCCGGACCCGATGGGTCCTTTTAGAGTTTATACCGCCTTTCACGCGCTGTCAACGCACTTTTATGTAACATGGGCGAGGAGGGACTTGAACCCTCAAGGACTTTCGTCCATACGGTCCTGAGCCGTACGCGTCTGCCGGTTCCGCCACCCGCCCGTGCGACAGCGATGTATAAATTGTAGAATATCCGCGAACGGCATTCAACCGGATTTTTTATGGCGGAAAAAAAGACCGATAAAAACAGCGGCGACGTTTCAGTGGCCACAAACCGCAAGGCGCTGCATGATTTCCATATCCAGGAAACCTACGAGGCCGGGCTTGTGCTCGACGGGCCGGAGGTGAAATCGCTGCGGGGCCGGCAGGCGCGCCTGGAGGGCGGCTTCGTGCGCGTCGAAAACGGCGAGGCTTTCATTTACAACATGCACATCTCCCCCTACTCCTACACGCACCATTACGCCGGCGACCCGCTGCGCACGCGCAAGCTGCTGCTGAAACCCGCCGAACTGCGCCGGCTGGAGACGGACTCGCGCATAAAAGGCTGCGCGATAGTGCCGCTGGAGCTTTATTTCCGGCGCGGCTGGGCGAAGCTGAAAATAGCCGTTGCGCGCGGCAAAAAATCTCCCGACAAGCGCGACGCCATAAAACGCAGGGACCTCAACCGTGAACTTGGGCGAAATTCCGGCTACAAAATATAAGAAATACCTGCTTGCCGCCGCCGCGCTGGCGCTTTACGCCGCGGCGTTCAACGTCGTCTATACCGGCATTTATACCGACGACGCGCGCCATATCCTGGCCGCCCAATCCCTGCTGCACGGCAGGTATGTAAATGTATTCCTTCCGCACCCCACCCCGATACACAATCTGCTTCCGGGCTATCCGCTGGCGGTAGCGCCGTTTCTGCTGCTGGGCGGGATAACGGGCGTGAAGCTGCTCTCTCTCGCCGCCGCGGCCTCCACGGTTTTGCTGCTGCCGGCATTGCTGCCGGCCTGCTTTGCGGCGGCGCTGATATACGCTTTGCATCCGATGACCGTGAATCTTTCCGGCACGGCGATGACGGAGCCGTTGTTCATTCTCTGGACGGTGGCGGCGTTTTTGCTTTTGCGCAGAAACCGCTGGCAAATGACGCCGTGGCTGCTGGCCTTTTGCGTTTTCGCGTCGTGGATACGCCCGGAAGGATTCCTGTTCCTGCTGGCCATAGCGCCGTTTTGCGCAAAAAAAATGGACGCTAAAACCCGGCTGGGCTACGCGGCGGCGGCGCTGCTGCTGTTCGCGCTGCCTTACGCGCGGAACACGCTGGTCAGCGGCACTCCGGCGGGGTATTTCGGGGAACTGGCGGTCGGTCAGACTACGGCGGACACGCTGCTCAAGCTTGGGGCGGGGTTCAAATCCAACCTGCTTTTTTATCTTCAGTTGACTCCGGGAACTGTTTTCGTCAACCCGTTTGAGAAGCCGCCGGCGGCGCTGGCGTGGCTGGTGATGCTGTTTTTCTGGACGGCGCTGGCGCGCGGGATTTCCGCCGCAATGCGCTCAGGGGAGGAAGGCCGCGCGGCGCGCGCGGTTTATGTTTTTTTGATGCTGGGAATGCATCTTTTCTGGGTGAACCGCGACCCGCGCTATATTTACCCCCTGCTGCCTTTCATCCCCGAATTTTTCTTTGACGGGCTCAGGCCGTTTGAGCGCTTGAAAAAATATGCTCTGCTGGCGGCCTCCGCGCTGGTGATATACGGCGGCGCAAAAGCCGCCGCGCTGGCCCTCCTGGCGCCGGCAAAAGCGCCGTCCGACCTGTTCGAGTGGATAAAACGCAGCGTGCGGCCCGACGAGTATGTAGCGACGCTTTCAATCGAGAGCCTGTATCTGCATACCGGCAGGAAAGGCTACCCCGTATCGAAGCAGGAAAATCCCGACGTCTGGTACGCGGGCGCGGTAAGCAACAAGGTGAGCTATGTAATACTTGAAGGAGACCGCAAACCTATACAGCGCGTGCCGGAAAAAAGCGCGGCCTACGACCTCGCGCTGTCCAGGCAGGAAAAATTCCTGTCCGACAAAACGCGCTTCCAGCCCGTTTTCATAAATCCCGCGGAGAAAGTCGGCGTTTTCAGGGTGACTCCGCCGAAAGGCTTCGAGCGGGCATTTTCCGCCATGCAGTACGCGGTCCAGCTCTCCGCCGCGGGGCACGGCGCGGAGGCGCTGAAAATACTGCACACGCTGGAGAAGGAAAAAGCGCCGCTGAAACGGCTGGACTTCGCGCTGGGCACCGCGCTGCTGCTGGCGGGCGATTGCCGCGCCGCCCTGCCTTATCTGGAGCGCGCCGCGGCGGCGGAGCCCGCTTTCGCGGCGGCGGCGCGCAATCTGGAACTGGCAAAAAAGGCGGCGGGCTCAACCCGGATTGTGCAATAGAGTAGCGGGATTCGAGGGCGGTAAGCGGCCGTTTTGCCTTGCCCCTTGATGTTACCCGCAAAACCATCTATAATTATACTGGTAGTGAGCTTTAACATCACTACCAGTTAATATATGGACAAAAAACCTGCGAAAGGCCGATATATCGAGACTTTATTGCGGTCTCCCAAGACTGTCTTTTCCACAAGAGACATTGCTTTGCTGTGGGGTGAAAAAGGAGGAAACAATCCCCGCAGAAGATTGAGCAGCTATGTTAAAAACGGGAAGCTGGTTAGAGTCCATCGCGGCATTTACGCCAAAGACAAAAACTATGACAGGTTTGAGCTGGCTACCCGAATCTATACCCCCTCATATATCAGCTTTGAGACGGTGCTGACCCGCACCGGCGTGAATTTTCAATATTACGGAAACATTTTTGCCGCTTCATACATTACGCGGGAAATAGAGGTTGACGGACAGAAAATATCTTTCTTGCGGATGAAAGATTATGTCCTGAGCAACACTATCGGAATTGAACATGTAAACGACGTTGCCACCGCGACAAAAGAGCGCGCGTTTCTGGACCGTATATACATCAGTAAGGATTATCACTTCGACCATTTGGACGTTTTGGACTGGGACAAAGTTTTCGATATTCTGCCGATATACCGCAACAAGAGAATGAGTAAAAAAGTTAAAGAATACTTTGAGGACTATAAGAAAAACAAAACCTTATGACTCTGGACTATCCGAAGCACAAGAACATACTGTTGCAGATACTGAAAGATATCTTTTCCGACACATCTATCGCCCCGTATCTGGGCTTCAAGGGCGGCACGGCGGCTCTGATGTTTTATGGCTTGGACCGCAACTCGGTGGATATAGACCTTGACCTTTTGGACGACAGCAAGCAACAGGAAGTATTCGATAAAATCCAGAAAATCGCCAAAGGTTACGGCAAAATTCTGGATTCAAGAATAAAGCGATTCAGTCTCCTCACGATTATCTCGTATGATTTGAAATCTCAAAACATCAAGATTGAAGTCAACCGCCGGAATTTTGGCTCGAAATACGAAGTGAAAACCATGCTCGGCATCTCGATGCTGGTAATGGTCAAGGAAGAGATGTTCGCCAACAAACTGATGGCGATGTATGAGCGTATCGGCAAAACAAGCCGCGACGTTTACGACGTGTACTTTTTCGCAAAAAATAATTGGCCGATAAACAAAAAACTGGTCGAGACCCGCGCCAAAATGCCTTTCAAAGAAGTTTTGACCAAGTGCGTCAAGCTGCTGGAGAAGATGGACAACCGCCACATCCTCGACGGCCTCGGAGAACTGTTGACCGAACCTCAAAAAGACTGGTCCCGCGCCAAACTGCGAACCGAAACGATATTCCTGTTAAACGCTTGGCTGGAAAGCGGAAAATAAGTGTCTGTCCCCGCCTATTGAACGACGAAATTGGGAATAAAGTATACTGTCCCAAAATACCCGCAGTGTGGCATAACAACAGACTCAGGCGAGGGGGGACTTACGATGACGGTAGGTATTTGCAGCGCGGGTTAATAAAAAGGCGCGGCTTCAACGAGCCGCGCCTTTTTACGATTGGAACTGCTGCTGGGTATCGTTGGTTCTTATCTTATGTGAAGAAACCAAGCCGATGCCGCAAGCCCATCGCCTTTGTGTTCGGTCAACAGCAGCAACGAATGGGTTTCTTTTACCACCTGAACCTTCAACTCGTAGTTGTCCAGCGGCATGCCGGGGTGCTGGGGAGCATTGGGATTGTGCGGGACTATGGTCTGGCTGACAACTTTCAGGTGGTTTGTATCCAAGCTCGCTACTTTCCATGCGTAACCACCGGATGATATAGGAACCGTTACCGTCAGCACAGTGCCGGCTTTCTGATGTTCGGTTTCCTTGCCGTTGGCAAACATGTCGAATCTCGTTCCTTTCTCGACGAGGTCGTTCGGGGTGGTGAGGTGGTAAGTAGCTTTGGGGACCGCCGCCGCCGGAATTTCAGGCGTAGCTTCCGCCGCGAAACCCAGCGAAACTAATGCGGCTACTGCTGCGACTGCGAACACAAGTTTCTTTGCTTTCATTAGTATGTCTCCTTTGTTTTCAGTTTCTCTGACAGCCCACACAAAACATGCGGCTGTCATGTTCTTATTATAGCCGAGCCGAGCCGAGCCGAGCCGAGCCGAGCCGAGCCGAGCCTGCATAGGGCCGGAAGGGCCAATTTTACGCAGTCTTTGGACCCATGCCTTTATGGGACTTTCGGGCAATTTCCGTCGCAGGATTGA
>JAQTYB010000119.1 GCA_028688475.1 Elusimicrobiales bacterium | reverse complement strand
CCCCGATGTAGTTGCATGGTTTTCGCTCTTTTGCCGACGTGGCGTCGACGAGGATATTATATTTTATGCGCGGCTATTTGGGGAATAGCTGTTTTTAAGGAATTTTCAGACGTTTCGCAACAGGCTCATCATCATGTCCATCTTTACCTAGATGCGGCTTGGGTCCGACATCAACGTCTAGTGGATTCACATCTATACAACGGAAGCCTTTAGAACTTTCCTTGATATTTTGTTTAAAGACCACTCTCCCTATATCCGCTGGTTGACATGCCGTTTGGCTACCATCACCGGGAATAATAAGCCTTTCTGGTTTGTGATTTTGATTCGATGAAGAATTACTTTCTTCTGTTTTGGAGACATCATCATTTTGTTCGCCTTTTTTAGCCATAATCATCTCCTGTGAATAGATAGGTGCCTACGAGGTACTATATAAAAGCAGGTTCAGCATATCAAGAGGCCGACAGAGGCCGTTAAAACTAAATTTTGGGGCTATCCTTATTTCTCATGTATGATGCGCAAAAAATAATCTTTGCGCTGTGTTATATTTTTATGCTTTTTTAGCATACTCGCTAATTCTGGTTTTTTCACCATGACGTTTGCCACTGGCGGATACTTTGCCGAAAACCACAACAAAAATGCGGTCAACTTTATGGACTTAGCACCCCCAGCATAAAGCCACATCAGCGTCGCATCAAAAATTAGGAACTCAGTAAAGGCAGGTTTAAATGCAATTGTGGCATTTTTGTCTTTGTCTGCATGCTTAAAGAAATTCTGAGCCTTGCGTGTATAGTCATCCCGTACATTTTTCCTAAACTCATCTTTCACACAATCCCGCTCAAGTATATCCAAAAAAGAACATGTTGAATCAATATCTCTTAAAATCTGATGTGAAGCAGTTGCAAGGGTATGTATCGATATAGCGTCTCTGTCTTCAAAAAATAAGATAATGGCTTCTTCTAATTGCCGAATAGCCGCATCAGATTTTGTGAGAGTAAATTCCCTGCTAATAGTCATCACATAAACATGACTTTTTGATTGTTTCTATTTCCTCTTTTGTTAAGGCGTAAATAGTGTAGACTAAATCGTTGATTTGCTGGTCTATGGCGGCGGCTTTTTGCTGGTACAGGCTGCGGTCTGATTCGGATTTTGCGGCGTGGAGTTGTTTTTGGATGCCCAGCATTTGTTCCACAAGCGAAACCATTTTGTCATGCTGCGCTTTCTGCGCGGGGTTGGCGAAATCCAGTTTTACTACCGGCAATTGCTCCACATGTTGTTTTTTGACTTCAGCCAGTGCTTCGCCTTTCTCAGGATTGATCACAGTATACATGAAATCCATCAATCGAGAATTCAATAGCCCGAGTGAAAACAATAGGTCATAACTTTTGCTTTTTGGCAATAGAATGTGCAAATTATTTCGTACGATGAACTTATCATTTGTCAATGTGGCTATAATCGAATCTCCCGTTTGCCGGACAACTATTTT
The DNA here is from genome assembly GCA_028688475.1 of Elusimicrobiales bacterium. Lineage (GTDB taxonomy): Bacteria > Elusimicrobiota > Elusimicrobia > Elusimicrobiales > Elusimicrobiaceae > JAQTYB01. The sequence goes on along the minus strand of JAQTYB010000119.1, from coordinate 3,949 downwards.
TTCGGGAGCATCGAAAATGCTTTTGTCCCGCGGGGCGGCGAGCCATTCGCCGTATAAAATCCAGTAATTGTTATGCCACAGGGTTATATACCGATTTATCAGGCTGCCACGCAACAACGGCATCCATTTTGAATCGGGCCGTACTCCTTCGCTTACAAAAGGTTTTTCTCGCATTGTTTTTTCGGTCTGAGGCGGTACGCCCTTACCTTTTTCAAAAGGCTTCACTCCGTTATAAACTTCGCAAATTTCCGACAGCGGATAACTGTCCGACAATATCCTGCCAAACAATTTTTGCGCCTTCGCCGGAAAGACAATATTTATTGGGTCGCCATTTTGCGGGATTTGACTTACCGGGAGGGAGTGCAAATAAATATTTTCATTCTGTTTGCGCACTTCAACAATAAACTCTTTATGGGAACTGGAAAAACCCTTTTTGAAAATAAGCACATGAGTATCAACCACGGCAGAGAAAACCTTCTCCGGCAAATGCAGAATTTTCAGCCATGTGTAATTTGCAGCGAGGTATTCCCTTATTTTTCGGAGTTTGACAGATTGCAGCCAGGTATTGGAGATAATGATTCCCAACAATCCTTGTTTTTTCAGTAAACTTTGATATCGCTCAAGAAAGAGCAAATACAAGTCTTTTTGATAGTCCTGCCATTTGTAACTGTTAGCGAAATAGCGCTGTTCCCCGTCGGAAATCATGTACCCATACGGCGGGTTGCCTATTACGGCGTCGAAGCCGCCGGATTGCATTATTTCGGGGAAGGCTTCGGACCAGTCGAACGGGTTTACTTTGCGCAACGCCTCGTTTTCCAGTTCAAACAGGCTCTCCTGTTGTTGCAGGAAATCCTTGCCTATCAGCGAATTGCCGCATTTTATGTTCGCGCTCAGGTCCGGCAGGATTTTGGCGTCTTTTTTGCCTTCGGCGTGGCTGATGGGGAAAAGCTCGCCGGTGCTTTCCTTGTTTTCCGTTTCCATCAGCTTTAGCAGCAGCGAAAATTTTGCCACCTCGACCGCTTGCGCGTCTATATCCACGCCGAAAATATTGTTTTTGAGGATGCGCTGCTTTTCGGGGATAGTCAGGCGGAAGCCGCCTTTTACAAGCCGGGCGATGCGTTCTTCTTTCAGGGCTTTTTTCAGGTTTTCCGGTTGCGTGTAATAGTCCAGATGGTAATCCAGCAGGCATTGGTAGGCCACGATTAAAAAGCTGCCGCTGCCGCAGGCGGGGTCCAGCACTTTAAGCTTTTCTATCTGGTGCGGGGCGAGGCCTTTTATTTTTTCGCCGACGGTATGTCTTACTATATAGTCAACGATATATTCCGGAGTGTAATAGACGCCTCCGGCTTTGCGCACTTCCGGTTTTTCTTCAATCTTTATCAGTCCCGTTTCGGTTTGGCGGATTGTCCGCCCCAAAAACTGCTCGTAGATATTGCCAAGTATTGAGACCGGCAGCACGGAAAATTCGTACGGACATTCGGGGTAATAAAGAGACTGGATTATGTCGCGCAGGGTTTTATCTTCTATAAGCAACTCGTCGAGGGCGCGGTTCGGCTTGAACAGTTCGCTGTTATAGCGTTCGTTGGCGGCTTTGAATATTTGTTTTAGCTTCTGCCAGCCGTGTTCGCCGGAAACGGCTTTTAACAGGGCTTCGCCGGGTTCGACTTCCTTGTCTTCCGCGATTCGCAGGAATATTACGCGGTCTATGATTTTTATGACGGCGGCGTTCAACTCATACGGGCCGATTTTGTTGTTTTTGCTGATGTTTTTGGCGAAGTCGCAGCGGATGGCTTCTATCAGTTCCAAAATTCCGCGGTCTATGCTCTCGGTGCCTTTTTTGCGCTTGTCGCTTTTGGCGAAACTATCGAAACTGCCTTTTTCGATGGCGGTGCGGGAAAAGGTGTCGCAGATAAAATCGAACTGCTTTTCGTAATCCGCAAAACCGCAGTTGAATATGCGGGCGGTTCCGGCGGTATCGTTTTTATGCGGGCGCCTGGTGGTGTCGTATACTGAAAATTCCTCAAAATCGGTGAGTATGCAAAGCGGCAATCCGGCGGTATGCCCGTAGCGCCTTACTTGCAGCGAAGGTTCGACTTCATGCTTAATGTCCACCGAGGGCTTTTTAGCCTCGACGTAAAACTTGCGCTCCTTGCCGATTTTGAAACAATAATCCGGCGCTTTGCGCGAGCCGGACACTTCAAGGCTGTCTTCCACGATAACGTCGCGGTAATCCTCGCTTTTGCCGGATTCGTTATAGATATCCCAGTCCAAAAGCTCGAAAAACGGGTTAAGGAAATCATGCCGGAGCTTGGCTTCCTTGTAATCCTTGTTTTTATATTCGGCGAGGTGGGACTGGAAACGCGCAGTCAGTTCCCGCAGTCTGGAGATTTTTTCTTCCCGCGTCTGGTACTTCATAAACCCATTTTAGCTAAAAAAGACGGCGGCGTAGTTGCAAAAGAAGCATGAAACCAGATATGCTAGTCATAATGACCACAAACAGGAAAATAGCGAAAATTTCCGCCGTGCTCATACTGGTCAACATCGCGGGGCACGCGCTCAGCCTGTTCAAGGAAATGCTGGTGGCGAGGGCGTTCGGCGTGTCGAAAAGCATGGACGCGTTCTACGCCGCCATGAGCGTACCCGGATTTATGAGCAGCATACTCCTCTCGGTGCTGGCGGCCACCTTCATACCGCTTTATATTCGGACCAAAATGAAAGACCGCCCCGCGGCGGACAAACTGGCCTCCGCCGTGTTCAACTGGATAGTGCTGCTATTCTTCGCGGCGACGGTTATGCTGACGCTGCTTTCCGGACCGATAATGACGCTGCTGTTTCACGGGCTGGAGCCGGAGGCGCACGCGCTTGCAGTCAAAATACTGCGGCTGCTGTGGTGGTCGGCCTTCCTGTCCGTGCCCATCGGGCTGGCTACTGGGCTGCTGAATGCGCTGGAAAATTTCGCCTGGCCGGTCATCTCGCAATCGTTCATAACGCTGGCGACGATATTTCTGGTGCTGTTTTTCCTGCCGAGGCTGGGCATATATACCGTCATATTCGGGCTGCTGGGCGGGCTGGCGCTGCAGCTTGCGTTCCTGCGGCGGCAGCTGCTCAAAGCGGGGTTCGTGTATTCGCTCTCGCTGCGCGGCGGCTGGGACGAGATGAAAGGCCTGGCCGGACTGGCGCTGGTGTTCACGGCGGGAATGCTGGCGGCGCAGATAAATCCGGTCGTGGACCAGATGATGGCTTCCTGGCTGGCGCCCGGCAGCGTGGCGGCGCTGGGCTACGCCGGCAAGCTCATCCAGGTGCCGATGGTGATTTTTTCAAGCTCCATAATCACCGCCGTGTTTCCGTATTTCGCCAGGCAGTTGGAGGAAAACAAGCCGGAAGAGCTGAAATATTCCCTCGCCAGAAGCGTGCGGACGGTGGGGTTCGTGTATATCCCGTTTTCGCTGTTCGCCGTCATATTCGCGAAACCGGTTATCGCGCTGCTGTTCCAGCGCGGGCATTTCGACGCCGCCGCCACGAATCTGGTGGCGGCGACCTTCATCTTTTTCTCATTCCAGTTGTTTTTCCATACCAGCAACATCATTTGCAGCCGGGTCTTTTTCGCGCTAAAGGACATGTGGACGATGACGCGGTTCGCCCTGCTGACCGTGCTGCTCAACGCGGCGCTCAATCTGCTGTTCATACGGTTTTTCAGCCCGCCGGTGGCCGGCATAGCGCTCTCCACCTGCGTCTGCCATGCGGTGACATCGCTGCTGTTTTTTATGCATCTAAGGAAAAGGCTTGGCGGGCTTATGGGACATTACATGCTAAAGGGGCTTGCCCTGAACTTTATCGTCGCGCTCGCAGCCGCGGGAACAGCCCGCGTGTTGCTTGATTTACTGAGCGCAAACGGAGTTTCTGCCGCGCTTGCATCCCTCACGGCGGGTCTGGCGGTTTACGGGGGATT
>JAQTYB010000032.1 GCA_028688475.1 Elusimicrobiales bacterium | reverse complement strand
TTCCATGCGGGTTTGTCGTGTCATTATCCGCCCCTCGCAGGCCACCAAACAGACCCGCTACAGGGTTAGATAGTAAATTGCACAACGATATGCCCTATGGTTAGATTTTAGCTTGCGCAATACGTATGGTTTACGGGCGTTTCCGCTTTAAGCTATCATTTCCATAATATGGAATACGCATTCGCTCTAGGGCTGGGATTGATAATCGGCAGTTTCCTCAACGTGTGCATCCATCGGTTGCCGCGGGAGGAATCCATCGCCTGGCCCGGCTCCAAATGCCCCAACTGCGGCGTTCATATAAAATGGCGCGACAACGTGCCCGTAATCAGCTTTATCCTGCTGCGCGCCAAATGCCGCGCTTGCGGCGGGCCGATAGCGTGGCGCTATCCGCTGGTGGAGTGCCTCGCCGGCCTTGCGGCGGTGTTGCTGTTCCATAAGCATGGCGGGACGCCGGTCTGGTTTGCCGTCAGCCTGCTGGCGGCCTGCGGGATAATAGTGCTGTCATTTGTGGACATGGATTTCATGATAATTCCCGACGAAATCTCTCTCGGCCTGCTGGCGCTGGGGCTGCTGTCTTTCCGGGCCAATCCCAATTTCAGCGGCGGTTGGCTGCGGGAGCTGGGCCAGTCTTTCGGCGGCGCGGCGGCGGGGTTTTTCTCGCTGTGGGCCGTGGCGGAAATAGGCGAGCGCATATTCAAAAAAGAAGCGATGGGCGGCGGCGATATAAAACTCATGGCCGGACTTGGGGCGCTGCTCGGCTGGCAGGGCGTTTTTTCCACGCTGATGCTGGGCTCTTTTTTCGGCGCGGCATACGGAGTCGCGCTTATAATCTCTAAAAAGGCCGGAAAGTCCGACCCCATCCCGTTCGGGCCGTTTCTTGGATTGGGGGGGCTTATCAATCTTTACAGGCTTATCCCGCTGTCGGCGTTCATACTGGGGTGATACTATGGCGATGAAAAAAACCGTCGCAAAAAGTCAGGAGCATGAAGAATTTCTCGCGCTGGCGTTCTATTACGCGATGAAAGCTCACGAATCCCAGTTCAGAAAAAGCACCGGGCGGCCCTATATCGAACATCCCGTCAGCGTGGCCAAATTGCTCATGGAAATGGGCTCGGGGCACGAGCTTGTGGCCGCCGGCTTCCTGCATGACGTGGTGGAGGACACCGGCTGCGGATTGCGCAGCATAGCCGAGCTTTTCGGGCGCAACGTCAGAAACTATGTGGCCCATGTGACTGAGGATAAAACACGTCCCTGGCAGGCGCGCAAAAAACGCGCCATAGAGTATATCGCCCGCGCTCCGCAGGCGGAATTGCTGCTCCTGCTGGCCGACAAGCTGGACAATCTGCGCTCCATCTCAAGGGACTACGCCGACACCGGCGAGAGCATCTGGAAACGCTTCGCGCGCCCGCGCCGGGACGAAAAATGGTACTACGAAAGCCTGGCGAAAGCTTTCGCCGAACGCCTGCCTAAATCCGCCTATGCGCGCGAATTCGCCAGGCTGACCGTTTCGCTCTTCAACCCGGCTTGTACGCCGCCGGAGACGTAGGGTATCAACAATGGAAGAAGATTATTCCAAAGGCGGGCATCAACTGCGCTGGATAAGCAAAAAATATCTTTTCGGATATTTTTTCTTCGCAATATTCCTTTTTCTGCTCTATCAGTTCCTGCGGGTCCTGACGCCTTTTCTCAACACAATACTGATAGCGGTGGTGCTGGCGATGGTGTTTTTCCCGCTCAACCGCCGCGTGCGGGCGCTGCTGCCGGGGTATCCCAACATAGGTTCCGGGCTGTCGGTGCTGGCGGTGATGCTGGTGCTGGTGATTCCCCTGGTCTTTTTCGGCTGGATGCTGCTGCGCGAGTCGCGCGTCCTGCTCGAAATAGGCGAGCACCTCGCCGACAGCATTCCGCAGGCCGGCGCCGTTTTTGCGCCGCCGGCGGGCTCATTGTGGGATAACATGCAGGCGCTGGGCACGAAGCTCAATATAGATTTTCAGGCGATGATTTTCAGCAACATAAGGGCGATGGGCGAAGGGCTGGCGGTTTCCGGCGCGCATGCGCTGCGCAACGCGCTGGTGCTGGTGATGGAATTCTTCGTGCTGTTGCTGGCGCTTTTTTTGTTTTTCAGGGACGGCGAGAGAATTGTCGCAAAGCTGATGGAGCTGGCGCCGATGGATATGCGCCACAAACGGCTTATAGCGCGGCGGCTTTATGTCACCATAGTCGCGGTGGTGCGCGGACTGCTGCTGACCGCCGCGATACAGGGCAGCACAGCCGCCGTCGGCTACGCGATAGGCGGCGTGCGCGTGCCGATAACGTTGGGGTTTCTGACCGCGCTGGCCACGCTGATTCCCTTCGGCGGCTCGGCGCTGGTCTGGGTGCCCACGGGACTCTACGTGTTTTTCGAAAACAGCCACCCGCTCGGCATTTTCGTGCTTGCGTGGGGCGCGCTGGTGGTGGTGTGGATAGACAACATATTCCGCCCGCTTTTGATAGGCGCGGAGGCTGAGCTGCCCGTGGTGCTGCTGTTCCTGGCGCTTATCGGCGGATTGCGCGCCTACGGCCCGTCGGGGCTTTTGCTGGGGCCGCTGCTCTTGGCGTGCATACTGGTCTTCATCAAGATATATCAGGACGAGTTCAGCGGCAAGCCCGACGACGCTCCCGCGCGCGCCGACAAGCCCGATGCCCAACGGTGACAACTCCCGCCGCCTCAAAAGCTACGGCCCGTTTTTGTGCGCCTGCGCCGCGGCGGCGTTGTCGCTGCTGGTATACGGCTGGTCCTACTCCACCAACCCCAACACGGCGCAGATAATACCCTTCATAAAAAAACTCGCCAATCCCGCGCTTTATCCGGGGGACTTTTATATCGCGTCGCTTTCCGCCTTCCCCTCGCTTTACCCCCGTCTTATGGCGGGGCTTGCGCGGTTTTTCCCGCTGGAGCCGCTGCATTTCGCGCTTTATCTGTGCGTGAAGGTCTGGTTCATGTGGCTTGTCTACAAGCTGGCAATGGAGCTTTTCGGGCGCGAAGACGCCGCGGCTATGGGTTGTTTTCTGACGGCTGCAAGCCCGCTCTCCAATCTGCTCGCTCTTATGGGCGAGGACCCGCTGCTTAAAACCGCCCTGTTTCAGACCTCTTTCGCCGCGCCGTTTGCGCTGCTGAGCCTGATTTGGTTTTTGCGGCGGCAGTATATTCCGGCGTTCATCCTGCTGTGGATCGTATATTTTATCAACGGGTTGTCCGCCAACTTTCTGACTGCGTTGTACTTTGCCGTATTTATAGGTTCCAAACCCAACCGCGCCGCGATGCTCATGGCCGGGGGGATTTTCGCGGCATTGATGCTGGCCTGGGCGGTCTGGTATATGCGCTTGTCCAACCCCTTCGGCGGGGCGGGGCCGGAATTCGCGGGCCTGCTAAAACTCTGGTATCCGGGGCATTATTTCCCGTCGGGCTGGAGCGCGGAAAAATGGCGGAGCATAGCCATATTCCTGCCGCTGCTCGCGTGGTTTTATTTCGACGGGCTCAAGCATACGGCGCTGCGCGCCGAAATAAAAGCGTTTCTGATCGCTTTCGCCGCGCTGTGGCTGGGCGCGGCGTTTTTCGCCGAGGCGGTTCCGGTGAGGCAGATTATAGTCATGCAGCTGTTCAGGATTGATTCGTTTTTTGCCGCAATCGGATTGTTGTTTGCGGGCCGCGCCCTATGCGCGCTGGTCGAAGAAGGGGCGCGGGGAACCGCGCTCGCGGGACTTTTATTGTGCGCGTTTTTAGAGCTGACTCCGCCGCTTTGCTCGCCGTATGTGTTCGCTGTCTTTTTCGCCGACAGGCTTGCGCCGCGCGCGGCTAAAATCGCTGCCGCGCTGCTGGCGCTGTTTGCCGCGTCCGGTTTTTTAGTGAGTCCGCAAAGCTGGGAGAAATCACTGGTATTAACGCTTTTATCCGCATGGTATTTGACCGGTGTCGAATTGAAATTAGACGGCGTCCGGCGCAGATACGCCCTCGTCTGCGTGCTTGCGCTGCTGCCGTTCCTGCCCGGAATGGCGCAGCGGATTTCCGGCGGATTCGAGTACCTCGACGCGGAGGATAAAGCCTGGCTGGACGCGCAGTCCTGGGCCCGGCAACATACGCCGGAAAGCGCGGTGTTTCTGACCCCGCCGGACAGGTACGGCTTCCGCGTTTTTTCGGAACGCGCGCCCGTGGTCGAGTGGCTTGACGGCGCGGCCATGCACTGGGCGCCGGGCGCGGAAAAAATCTGGTTCGGGCGCATAAGCGCCGTCAGAAGCGCCGCCGCGGCGGCGTCCGCGAGAAAGCGCGGCGCGCCGGACGCCGGCGCGCTTTCAGCGCAGGATTTGGGTTACGGCGAGCTGGATATGAAAGGCTTTCAGGATTTGGCCGGTTTATACCGGGCGGATTACTGCGTCGTCCACGCCGGCAAAAAAATTCACGGCCTTGTCCCCGCGTATGAAAACGCCGGATTTATCGTCTATCCGCTGAAAGGGGAAGCCCGCGCGCCTCGCCGCCGAGTTATCCCCCGCATTATTATTGCGCGAAGGTAGGCAACTGTTGTAGAATTTCCCGTGCAGTATTCCTGATATGACACCGTACAAGGGGGCATGATGCCTGCCGCATTGCATCTCGGATTTCTGGATTCCGCAGTACTGATAGGTTATGTGGCCATACTGGCTTCCATAGGCTGGTGGGCCGCGCGGCGCACCGCCAAAACCACCGACGATTATTTCCTGGCCAGCCGCTCCATCCCGTGGCTGGTTACCGCGGCCAGCTTCACCGCCACCTGCATAAGCGCGTTGACCTTCATCGGCACGCCCGCCGTCGGCTACAGCGGCGACTATCGTTATCTCTTAAGCAACCCAGGCGACATGATAGCGGTGTTTTTCATCGCGCTGGTGTTCCTGCCGCATTTCCAGAAACTGCGCGTGACTTCAATCTATCAGGCCGTGGCGGAGCGGTTCGGGCCGGGGGCGCGCACCACCTGCTCGGCTTATTTTCTGGTGACGAGGACGCTGGCCTCCACGGTGCGCATCGTCGCCATAGCCAAAGTGCTGGAGGTGGTCAGCGGCGGCGGTCTTTCCTATAACTACTGCGTCGTTATCGTCATAGCGGGCATATTGGCTTATACCACCATCGGCGGCGGACGGGCGATAGCGTGGACCGATTTGATGCAGTTTACACTGCTGACATCGGGCGCGGTAATCGCGCTCGTTTACATAATCAACCATGTGCCGGGAGGAGTTCCGACCATAATGGATTTAGGCAAGCACGCGGTCAAGCCCGACGGCACGGTTTATAACAAGTTTAATTTCCTTGAAATGTTCACTCCGGCGAATCTGGGGCTGCTTGTGGTGATGACGCTGTGGGGCACATTCAATTCCTCGGCGGCTTACGGCACGGACCAGGATATGGCGCAGCGGCTGCTGGCCTGCAACAACAACCGCAAGGCGCGCTGGAGCCTCATCCTCACGGGGATAATAGGCATACCAATCGCGTTCACGTTCCTGAGCATTGGCGTGGGGCTTTACGCTTACGCGCATTTCCATCCCGAACTGATTGCCGGCATGACAGACCCCGACCATGTATTCCCGCGCTTCATTCTCAACGTGATGCCGCACGGCCTGCGCGGCCTCATGCTGGCGGCGGTGGCCTCGGCGGCGATGGGCAGCGCGGACTCGGCGCTGGCGTCGCTTTCCACCGTGTTCATAATGGATTTCTATAAGCCGTTCTGGGGCAAGGGCGACTCGGAGGCGAGGATAGTGAAGATTTCCAAGATTTCGTTCGTGGGCTTCGGGCTGCTGTTTCTCGTGTTCGCGCTGTGCCTGAGCAAGCTCGACAGCCTGCTGTGGCTGGCGTTCCGGCTGGTGTCTTTCACGTACGGGCCGCTGCTGGGAATTTTTTGCGTTGCGGTAATGACCAACTGGAAACTCTCCACCTGGAAAGTGCTGCCGCTCATGCTCACGCCGACGCTGCTTACCTTCGGCACCTCCATGACGGCGTGGTGGATGGCCACTCACGGCGGCGGCCATTTCTGGCAGGAACTGCACGGCAACTACTGGCAGTTCTATATCATGTTCGGCGCGCTGTTTGTGCCCTTCGGCGCGTGGCTGCTGCGCGAGAACCGCGATTCCGCCGAAGTTCCCGTCCCCGCCGCAATTTCGCAAAACGCCTGATACCGGCGCGCGAATCGAATCTGTCGGCAAAAGCCCCCGTTAGGGGGCTTTTTGCCGGCGGAAAAGCGGGGTTATCGTATGGTACTCAGGTCTATGTGGCAGTAGCCGCCGGGGTTTTTGTCCAGGTAATCCTGATGATAGTCTTCCGCCGGATAGAACTCGCTTGCCGTGGTGATTTCGGTTGCGATGGGTTTTGAATATTTGCCGGATTTTTCGAGGGCGAGCTTCGATTCCTCGGCATCGCGTTTTTGCTCCGGTGAGCGATAAAAAACCGCGCCGCGGTATTGCGAGCCTGAATCATTGCCCTGTTTATTTAGGCTTGTGGGGTTGTGGATTTTCCAGAAGTGCTCAAGCAATCGCCTGAAGGAAATTATTGCAGGGTCGAAAACAACTTCCACCGCCTCGGCGTGGCCCGTTTTGCCGGTACAAACTTCTTCATAAGTCGGGTTTGGCTTGTATCCGCCGGTGTAACCGGCGCTGGTGCTCAACACTCCTGGAACTTTTTTGAAATACGCCTGCGCGCCCCAAAAGCAGCCGACGGCGAAAACGGCTGTTTCCGTTTTTTGCATGGTCAGCAGACTGCGTGTTCGGGTTTGAGCAGCAGTTCGCGGCGCGCTTTCTTTGCCGCCAGTGCCAGCCGGACAAGCTCATCCACCACTTTTGCGGGCTCCAGGCCGGTCGCCTGCCACAGGCGCGGGTAAAGGCTGTGCGAAGTGAAGCCGGGGATGGTGTTGATTTCGCAAAAGTAAAAGTTATCGCCCGCGTGGTCCAGCAGAAAATCCACCCGCGCCAGCCCCGAGCCGCGCATCGCGCGGAAAAGCGAGACGCTGCCCGCGCGCATGGCCTCCGAGACCCCGGGTTTTATCCCGGCGGGAACCACCAAGCTCATCCCGTCTGGGTCTATGTACTTGGCGTTATAATCGTAAAACTCGTGCTTTGGCCGCACCTCGCCGCAGACGGAGGCGCGCGTCCCGGCCCCCGCGCCCAGCACGCCGCAGACGATTTCCCGCGCGTGGTCCACGCCTTTTTCTATCATCACCCGGGTGTCGAACTTGAAAGCGTAATCAATCGCTTCCACGAGTTTTTCCGGCGCGTCCACGCGCGTTACTCCCACCGACGAGCCCAGCGTAACCGGTTTTACGAAAACGGGATAGCCGAACTCCGCAATTTTGGCTTTGAGCGAGCCGGCGTCGTATTTTTCACCCTTTTCCAGGGCGACGTGCTCTAGGACCGGCAGCCCTTCAAGCGCGGCCAGCCGCTTGGCGATTTCCTTGTCCATGCCGATGGCGGAGGCGGTTACGCCGCAGCCGACGAAGGCCAAATCAAGCTGCTCCAGCAACCCTTGCAGCGTGCCATCCTCGCCCAGCGTGCCGTGCACGAGCGGGAAGGCTGCGTCCAGCGCTATTTTTTTGCCCGCGGCGGTCGTGAACTGGTGCCCGCCGTGAAAAACGGGAAAGAGCTCCGCGCCCTTCGGGTCGGACAGGCCGCACTTCTCCTGCAAAAGCCAGGCGCCCCCGCGGGTTATATAAACGGGATACACCTCGTAAACCTCCGGCGACAGCAGCGCGCCGACGGTTTCGGCGGAATGGATGGAGACTTCATGCTCGGTGGACTTGCCGCCGTACAAGACGGCCAGTTTTATTTTTTGCATGGGATACCTCCGCGTTTTGCGGAAACGGCGGGATTACTGGAATGGAGGTCAGGAGGCGCGGGGCCGCCGGAATTTGCCGGACAAAGACCATTTCAGGCGTCCTGATAAGGTGGACGACATATTTTCGTATTGCGCGAGCCGCTGGCGCAGTTCGAAAGCGGCGGCGGTTTCTTTCACGAGAAGATTTTTCAGTTCCAGCTCGGTTTCCGCGGATTTGGCGAGCGCTTGCTCGAGCGCGCGGCGCTGTTTTTCCAGTTCGCCGCGCAGTTCCGCGTTAATCCCCTCCAGCTCGGCCAGTCGGGCTTGAGTTTCCGTCAGCAGCTTCCTGTCGGCCTGGGATTGCGCGCGCAACTGCTCGGTCAACTGTTCCAGCAGCTCTTTTTTAGCGGAGACGTCGCGCGTCTCTTTTTCCGCTTTGAAAATCCTGAACGTGAGGGCTGCCTGCTCGGCTTTCATCTTGCGCAGCGAGCCGGCAAGGCGGCCAAGTTCCATATCGAAAGTGGTTTTTTGCTGGAGCGCGGCGGCCGCGCTCTCGAGCCGCGCCTGGACGGTTTCCTGCTTAAGCCGGGAGGCCTCGTCACCGGCGGATTCCAGAAGCGCGCGCGCGCCGGCGAGGCCGGTTTCCAATTCGCGCCGCACGGCGTTTTCTTCGGCGAGCTTCTGCCGCAGTTCCGTTTCGGCGGCGGTTTTCTCGGACTCCAGCGCGGTAAGGCGCGTTCCCAGCGCGGCGGCGGCGTTCTCGGCCTGCTGCGCCCGCTCTTTTTCGGCGGCATGATCGGCCTCTGCCTGGGTGAGCCGCCTCTCGTATTCCTGCGCATTGGTGGCCAGGAGGGATTCAAGCGCAAGTATTTTTTCCGGATGCTCCGCCTGCAACTGCCGGATTTCCGCCGACAGGCCGGCGGCCTCGGCGATTTTCAAGTCGAGCTGGCGCGTGACATCGGACATGTCTGACGCGTGGCGCTCGGCCAGCGACTTGATTTCGCCCTGCAACTGCGCCGTCTGGCGGGATTGCTCCGCCGCGGCTTCCTCGGCCTGCTTTCTTTCGGTCTGCAGGCGCGCGATTTCGCGTTCGATGGCGGTGTTGACGGCTTTCATGCGCATCAACATGCTTTTCATGCGGATAAGGCCGTTGAGGGCGTGAAGCTTTTCCTGCTCCGCGCGGGCGGCGGTTTCGGTTTTTTCCCGCGCGAGTTCCTTTGCCTTGCGCACTTCCTCGCGCAGCCCTGCGAGTTCCGTGTATGAAACCGGCGGGTGCTGCTGCGCGGGCGGCTGTGCACCAGGCTGGCTGTAGGGTTGCGGCTGCTGGAGCGGCTGCGCGTAGGGATTATAAGGCGGCCAGGCGAACACCGGCGCCGCCGGCTGCTGCTGGTGTTGCTGCTGCGCGGCCTGGCGCGACATGTGGGCCGTGGCGTCGCGCAAGCCGCCCACCACGGTGGCTATCTGGCTTAGAAATGAGTTTTGCCTGTCAAGACGGGTGAAATTTTCGCGGAGCCGCGAAAGCTCCCTGACCATCTCGGACTTTTCCGCGGGAGCTTCAGCGCGGGAAGCGGGCTGCGGCGGTTCGGGCTGCACGGGCGGAAGCTTTTCTCCGGACCATTTGCGCTCGAGCATTTCGAGGCGGGCCAGTATCTCGCTTTGCCGCGCAGTTTCCGCCGGCGCGCCGGTTTGCGGCTGGACGGAGGGCTGGGACTGTTGCGGGGCCGGAACAACCGGCTGCTGCGGCTGCGGAGGAGCCGGCGGAGGCTGTTGCTGCGGCTGCAATTGCGTGCGCAGCACATGCACCCACGATTCCCGCTCTGAGGTTATTTTGGATTCGAGTTCTCTGACTTTTTCCCGCAACTGGGCGCGCTCTTCCTCTATCTCGCGCTCGCGCCTGTCGCGCTGGATTTTTTGCTGGATATCCTTTAGGGAGGCTTCGACGCGCGCGGAGTAGGCGTCCTCCTGCTTTGCGCGCATGTCAAGCAGCATAGCCTTCTCGCGTTCCTTGGCGAGAAGTTTTTCCATTTCGGCAAGACGTTTGCGGATATCTTCAGGAGTTTCGGAAGGAGGCGTCGGCGAGCCCGAAGAACCCTGTCCGCCGCCGGGTTGTTGTTCCGAACTGGAAATCGGCTTTTTATCTTGCTCTTCGCCGCTCATAGTCTGAACTCTCGCGCAGTTGTCGTGACGGCTCATAAGCTTGAAGGGTAGAGTCCTTAGAGCCTAGTATAACAGTTAAAACAAAATTTGTCACGGGCTTTTTGAAATCCATTCGGAAATTGCGCTGTCCGTCGCGGACAGGGCGGATAGCGCCGCTCCGATGAGGTAGAACGAGCCTGTGATTACGACTACGCCGGCATTCCGGGCCGCCGCGAGAGCGTCGGCCAGCGTTTCGTGCGCCTCCACCTCGGCGCCCGGCGCGGCCTGCGCCGCGCAATCGGCCAGCGTTCTGGGGTCGAGCGCGCGGGGGGAGGCGGGCCGCGTGGCCAGCACTTTTTTGAAAAGAGGGGCGAGTTCGGCGAGTATCGCCCTGTAATCCTTGTCCGCCATCAGGCCGATTATGAAAACGGGCGCTTTGTCCGCGAAGGGCGAGGCCGCCAGCGTCGCGGCGAAGCTGCGGGCGGCTTCGGGATTGTGGCTGCCGTCGAGAATGAACGTCCGTCCGCTTTGCCGTATTATCTGAAAACGCCCCGGCCAGTTCACTGTTTCAAAGCCGGCGCGGATATTCTCTTGCGTTACGGACAGTCCCCTGCCGCGCAGTATTTCAAGCGTTTTGGCTGTCGTTGCGGCGTTGGCCGCCTGAGTTTCGCCCAGCAGTCCAAGCCGGAAAGTTTCGCCGGACGGGGAGACGATTTCAGCGTATCCCTTGTCCCAGTCCGTGCGCCTTACCGCGAACGCGTCGGACTTCTGCATGAAATAAAGCGGCGCGGAGACGGCGGCGGCTTTTTCGGCGATGACGCGGGCGGCTTCCGGCGGCACTTCCGCGCAGACGCAGGGCGCGCCGCGTTTTATGATGCCGGCTTTTTCGGCGGCGATGGCGGCCAGCGTGTCCCCCAGCATTTCGGCGTGGTCGAAGGCGATGGAGGTGATTACGCAGGCCGCCGGGTTTTCCAGCAGGCTGGTGGCGTCGAGCCTGCCGCCTATGCCGGTTTCAATCACGGCGGCGTCCGTTTTCTCCCGCGCGAAATGCAGGAAGGCCGCGCAGGTGAGCAGCTCGAAAAACGTCAGTGGCCCGGCCTCCGCCGCGACGACGTCCGAGATAGCGCGGGCGAATCCTTCCTCGCTGACGCAGACGCCGTCAATCTGGATGCGTTCGCGTATGCTTACCAGGTGGGGGGAGATGAACAGGCCCGTTTTGAATCCGGCTTTCGACAGAGTGCCGGACAGCAGCGCGCTCACGGAGCCTTTGCCGTTGGTGCCGGCGACATGCACGGCGCGCAGCGACTTTTGCGGGTCGCCCAGCCGCGCCAGGCAGCTGGCGGCGGCGTCAAGGGAGGCATGCTTTTTTATCGTCTGCCGGGAAAGCGCGGTTTCCACGGCGCGGAAAAAATTCATGGCCGCGGGTCAGGCCGTCCCTGCCGCTTTGCGCAGGTCGTGCACGGCTTTGGCGACCGCTATGCACAGGAAATCCGCCAGTTCGCGGTCGGTTTCGGTGAACGCGCCGCAGCGCGGGTTGATAAGCTCTATCACGCCGAGCAGGTCGCCCGCGTGTATGATGGGGGCGCAAAGCACCGCCTTCGTCTTAAAGCCGGTGGCGCGGTCCAGCTTGCCGCAGAAATCGGGGTCTTTTGAGACATCGTTTGATATCTCGCTGCGGCGGTTTAAAGCCGCCGCGCCGACGATGCCCTGATAGCCGAAAGTGATGTCGGCTATTTCCCTGGCGCTGGGGCCGAGCGCGAATTTGAGCGTAAGCAGCCGCCGCGCGCCGTTGACTGAAAAAAAGCTGGCCGCCTCGCAGTCGAGCGCCTGGCTCATCGCTTTTATGAAAGCCCGCCAGACCGCGTCCTCGCCGGCAGGAAGCGCGGCCCTCAACTGGCTTGCGATGACGGAAAGATATTTCGTGCGTTCGGTCGAATCCATGTCACATCTCCTCGCTTGCCCTGCGTATTTTAGCTCCCAGCGCGCGCAGCCCCTCTTCGAGACGGCGGTAGCCGCGGTCTATGTGGTACACGCGCCGGATGACTGATTCTCCGGCGGCGCAGACGGCCGCCACGGTGAGGGCCGCGCCGCCGCGCAAATCGGAAGCCATCACGCTCGCGCCGGACAGCGCGTCCACGCCGTCCACTACGGCGGCGCCGCCCCGCACCGAGATGCGCGCGCCCATCCTGCTCAGTTCCGCGGCGTGCATGAAGCGGTTCTCGAAAATCGTTTCTTTAATGACGCTTGCGCCGCGCGCGCGGCACATGTAGGCCATCCAGAGCGCCTGCAAATCAGTGGGAAATCCGGGATACGGCAGCGTTTTCACACTTACCGGCGCGGGGCGCGCGGGTCCGGTTATGGCGATTACGCCATTGTTTATTTTCAGCTTCGCGCCGGATTTCTTAAGGGCGGACAGCGCCGCTTTAAGATGTTCCGGTACGCAGCCGCGGACTTGCGCCTTTCCGCCCGATGCGGCAACGGCTATCAGGTAGGTGCCGGCCTCTATCCGGTCAGCCATCACGTCGTGTGAGAATCCGCTGAGTTTCGGCGCGCCTTCTATGACGATTTTCCCGCCCGGCGCGCGGCGCACGCTTGCGCCCATGCTGTTGAGGCAGGCGGCGAGATCGTCTATTTCCGGCTCCAGCGCGGCGTTTTCGATTACCGTGACTCCCTGCGCCAGCGCGGCGCAGAGCATTATGTTTTCCGTCGCGCCGACGCTGGGAAACGGGAATTTTATTTTCGCGCCGCGCAGTTTCCTCGCGGATATCAGCAGGTCGCCCTGTCCGGTGATGATTTTCGCGCCGAGTTTTTCAAAGCCTTTGAGATGGATGTCCACCGGGCGCAGCCCGATGGCGCAGCCGCCGGGGAGCGGCACGCGCGCCTCATGAAACCGCGCCAGCAGCGGTCCCGCCACAAGCACGGAGGCGCGCATTCTGCGCACCAAATCGTACGGCGCGGCGGTGGACAGCCTGCGTCCGGGGAGTATTCTGACGGAATTATTCTCGTAAACGGTTTTTTTGCCCAGCGCTTCCAGCAGCCGCTGCGCGGCGCGGATATCGCGCAGCGGCGGCACGCGGCGCGCGACGCATTCCCCGTCGGTGAGCAGCGAAGCGATGAGTATCGGCAGCGCGGCGTTCTTGGAGCCGTTTACGGTCACGGTTCCCTTAAGCGGAACGCCGCCCTGCGCGATGAATTTATCCATTGCTGTTACAGGTTGCGAAGATATAGCGGTTTATGCCGAAATCGTCTTTTGAGATATACATATTTTCCCAGCCGCCGCGTTTTGACAGGAAAGCCGCCAGGGACGCTTCCTGATTATAGCCGATTTCAAGCGCCAGAATGCCGGCGGGTTTGAGATGCGCCGGAGCGCCGGTTATCAGTTTTCGCAGCACGGCCAGGCCGTCTTCGCCGCCGTCGAGCGCGAGCTTAGGCTCGAAACGCACTTCGGTCTGGAGTCCGGCTATATCCGCCGAGGGGATATAGGGCGGATTGGAAATAATCATGTCGAACCGGCCTTCCACGGCGGAAAAGATATCGCTGCTCAAAAACGAAATCCTGTCGGCGACTTGCAGTTCGCCGGCGTTGAGCCGGGCGGCGGCGAGCGCCGCGCCGGAAATATCCGCGGCGGTTATGCGTGCCGAGGGCAGCAATCTGGCCAGAGTGCAGGCTATGCAGCCGCTGCCGGCGCCGATTTCGAGGATTTCCGGTCCGGCGGCGCCGCGCAGCAGTTCCGCCGCGCGCAGCGTCAGGCCTTCGGTTTCCGGCCTGGGGATAAGCACCGCGGGGCTTACCTTGAAAGTGAATCCGCAAAAAGGCTGTTCGCCGGTGAGATAGGAAAGCGGCCAGCCTTCCGATTTCAGCTCTATCAGTTCCAGGAATTTTTCCGCTTCCTGCGCTGAGACCGCGATATCTCCGAACGCGCGCAACTCCAGACGGGGGCGCGCCGTTACGCTAGACAGCAGCCACTCGCTGTGCTGGCCGGCTTCGTCAACTCCGCGCTGCGCGAGCCGGAGCGCGCCCTTCTCAATCAGTTTGCGCGCGGTGGCGCAAGGCGGCGTCATAGCACGTTTAGCTCCCTGAGTTTGGCTTCCATGCGGGCTTTTTTGAGCGCTTCGAAAATCGCGTCTAGCCTGCCGTCCATTATTTCGGGAATATTGTACCAGGATTCTTCAAGACGATGGTCCGTGACGCGGTTTTGCGGGAAATTGTACGTGCGGATTTTTTCCGAGCGGTCGCCGGTGCCGACCTGCCCCTTGCGCTCGGCGGCGAGCTCTTTCGCGCGGGTTTCCTCGGCGATTACGGCCAGCTTGGCGCGCAGCATTTTCATCGCGCGCTCGCGGTTCTGGCCCTGCGAGCGTTCCTGCTGGCACTGCACCACTATTCCCGTGGGGACGTGGGTGATGCGCACGGCGGTTTCCACTTTGTTGACGTTCTGCCCGCCCGCGCCGCCGGAGCGGTAGGTGTCCATCTCCAAATCCTTCGGGTTTATCGTGACGTCTATGTCCTCCACCTCCGCCATGACGGCGACGGTGCAGGTGGAGGTGTGCACCCGGCCCGACGCCTCGGTGTCGGGCACGCGCTGCACGCGGTGGACGCCGCCTTCCTCGCGCAGCAGCGAGTAGGCGCCCTCTCCTTTTATATAGAGTGAGCCGAATTTGCAGCCGCGCGCGCCCGTCTGCGTGAATTCCAGCACCTCGGCCTTCCAGCCGCGGTTCTGCGCGAAGCGCGTGTAGGCGCGCAGCAGCTCGGCGGCGAAAAGCGCGGCCTCGTCGCCGCCCGCGCCGGGGCGCACTTCTATGTAGACGTTCCTGAAATCTTTGGGGTCCGGCGGCAGGAGCAGCGTCTTAATCTCTTCAAACAGCGGCGGCTTTTGCGCTTCGAGGCGGGCGATGTCTTCGGAGGCGAGTTTGGCCAGTTCGCGGTCTCCGCTTTCCAGGAAGGCGCGGGCGTCGGCGAGCTCGCGGTCGGTTTTTTCAAGCGTCGCGAGTTTTTCGACAAGCGGTTTGAGCCACGCGTGGCGTTTTGCCAGCGCGGTGAATTCCTCGGGGGGGAGATTCCCCGCGGAGAGTTTCTCCTCCAGAGCCTTGAATTCCTCGGTGAAGCGGCGCGTATCCATAATTGTAAAAGCGAAAGGCAAACCCTTCCGCAGGGGAAGAGTCTGCCTTTATCGCATGAAGCGCTAAGACTTTTTAGCCGCCGGCTCGGCTTTTGCCGGGGCGGTTTTCTTTTCCGCTTTTTTAGCCAGCTTGGCGGCTTTGGCCGCTTTCGGGTCCACGACCACGGCGGCGGTGCTTCTCGCTTTGGCTTTCGGCGTGGTGGTCTTGCTGGTTTTCGCCGCTTTGGGTTTGCGCGAGACCATTTTGCCTTCGGTGGTGGCGAAGCGTTTCTGGAATTTCTCGACGCGGCCGGCGGTGTCGAGCAGCTTCTGCTTGCCGGTGAAGAAGGGGTGGCACATGGCGCAGATGTCTAGCCTTATCACCGGTTTCGTGGAACGGGTGGTGAAAGAGTTGCCGCACGCGCAGGTGACGGTGGAGAGAACGTACTTGGGATGTATCTCGGGTTTCATCGTTTGTTACCTCTTGACGTTATTATAGCAAAAAGGGCTAATGCTTGCCCAGCCGCAGCAGCGGATTGACGGGGCGGCCATGCCTGTCGCGTATTTCGAAATGGAGATGGGGGCCGGTGGTCCAGCCGGTGTCGCCCACGTTGCCGATGAGCGTTTTGTCTTTGGAAACGGCGTCTCCTGTCTTGACGGTTATTTTGGAAAGGTGGCCGTAGCGCGTGGATTCGCCGTTGGGATGCTCTATTTCCACCATGTTGCCGTAGCCGCCCTCCCAGCCGGCGAAAACCACCCTGCCGGAGCGCGACGGGTACACTTTCTCGCCCCAGGGTTTGGCGATGTCTATTCCCTGATGCTTGCGCACCTGGCGGAACAGCGGGTGGCGCCGGTAGCCGAAGCCGGAACTGATGCGGAACCCGCCTTCCATGGGGATATGGTAGCCGTCCACGGGGGCATAAACGTCCGGCAAAAGTATGCGGGCGCCTTTTTTAAGCCTGAAATCGGCCAGCAGCGCCGACGGCGGCAGATTGTTGGCGTCTATCACTGAGCGCTTGAAATCGGCGCGGTTTTTGCCCCTGCCGTAGCCGCCGATGATGGAATCGAGGCTTTCGTATTTCGCGGTCACTTCGTAGAGATAGCCCCTCTTGTTGAGCACGCGGATGTAGCCGCCGGGACGCAGCACCACGAATTCATTTTGATTGGTTGACTGGAGCGAGCGCACGTCGGTGTTATAACGCCGCGCGATGGAGGCTATGCTGTCTTCTTTCGATATCCGGTGCCGGGCTTGTATTAGGAGATTCAACTGCGAGAACGCCTGCGGGAGGGGGGAAGCCGGGCCCGCCGTTGTCCATACGGAGTAGCGCAGCCATTCCTGCGGCCACGCCGCGGACGGCAGCATCGGCGCCGGAAGCGGCGACGCGATGGCCTGGCGCACTACAGCCGCCGCCAGGAACAATAATTTGTGCATTGCGTATTCTACCTTATCAGTATACCCTTCTCAAACAGTTTTTTGCCCTTTTGCCCTGTCGGACCTTTCCGGCATGGGTCCAAAGACTTTTCAAAATGGGTCTTTGGACCCTTTGAAGGAAGACGGGTATCTGTTAAAATATTTTCAGAAGCAGATTCACCCCGCCTCCTGGCGGAACGCATACATAAAGGAGAACTCCGAATGAAAAGCATGAAACTGACCGGCGCGCTGTTTTTGTTCTGCGCCCTGGCCGCCTGCGGCTACGCGCAGAACGGCGGCTACCAACTCACGAATGATCCGTGGTGGGTTGCGGCTGTGCAGAAGGATTATGAGAAGTCCCACGCAAACCTCGGCGAGCCGATTCCGGCGGACCAGCTTGCGTCCGTGCTGCCGAAGAATGCTCTGGCTGATGAGTTCAACAAAGACCCGGAGCATACAAAGGCCTACGTGCGCCATGTAAGCGCCGAGCCGGTTTTCGTGCTCGAGCATGAGGAAGGCGCGGATAGATTGTCGGTGCACATCTACCAAAGAGCCCCCATCGGCACCATCGGCGGGCTGATCACCTCCGGCAGCGTGGCAAACGGCAAGTTCCAGTGGCACGCGCAAGGTACTCAGAAAAGCGAATCACAGGGCGTGATGAAAGGCAGGTGCGGCGGGTGCCGGGGTTGTTGCGCTTGCGGTAGCGCTGGCAGTTGCAATGCTGCCGGTTGTAGGTGGAATCAGGGTTGCTCCTGATGTCTGCTCGCGCTCAAACTCCGCGCTGCCGGTTGTGCGTGGAATCAGGGTTGCTATCAGAGATAACAAGCATAGAGGCTTAAAAAGAGGCGGGCCGCCCAATCCGGCGGCCCGTCTCTTTTCGTACATCTGGCAAGATTCTACATGCTCGACATTTCCATTGACTTGAGGAAGTCCTTGTTCGATTTGGTGGACGACAGTTTCGATACAAGCAGTTCCATCGCGTCAACGGCGTTGAGCGGGGCCAGCACCTTGCGCAGTATCCAGACTTTGTTCAACTCGTCTTCCGTGAGCAGCAATTCCTCTTTTCTCGTGGAGGTGCGGTTGATGTCTATGGCGGGGAATATGCGCCGGTCGGAGAGCTTGCGGTCAAGGTAGACTTCCGAGTTGCCCGTTCCCTTGAATTCCTCGAAAATAACCTCGTCCATGCGGCTGCCGGTTTCCACCAGCGAGGTGGCGATGATGGTGAGCGAGCCGCCCTCCTCTATGTTGCGCGCCGCGCCGAAAAAGCGCTTCGGGCGCTGTAGCGAGGTGGCTTCCAGACCGCCTGAGAGCACCCTGCCGCTTGACGGCGTGATGGTGTTGAACGCGCGGGCGAGGCGGGTGATGGAGTCGAGCAGAATGACGACGTTTTTTTTCTGCTCCACCATGCGCTTGGCCTTTTCCAGCACCATCTCCGAAACCTGCACATGGCGGTCCGGCGGCTCGTCGAAGGTTGACGCGATGACCTCGCCGCGCACGGAGCGCTTCATGTCGGTGACTTCCTCCGGGCGTTCGTCTATCAGCAGCACCATAAGCACTATGTCCTTATGGTTGGTGGTGAGCGCGTTGGCGAGTTTCTGAAGTATTATGGTCTTGCCGGTTTTCGGCGCGGCGACTATCAGCGCGCGCTGGCCCATGCCGACGGGGGAAATAAGGTCTATCACGCGGGTGGTAAGCTCGCCCTTTGTGGTTTCCAGAAAGAAGCGCTCGTTGGGGTGCAGCGGGGTCAGATTGTCGAACAGCGGGCGGTCTTTTATTACTTCCGCCTCGACATTATTTGCGCGCTTGACCTGGAGCATGGCGAAAAAACGCTCGCCCTCCTTCGGCGGGCGGATGAGGCCTTCCACCGTGTCGCCCTTGCGCAGCGAGAATTTCTTGATTTGGGAGGGGGAAACGTAAATGTCTTCCGGGCCGGAGAGATAGTTGTTTTCCGGCGAGCGCAGGAAGCCGAAACCGTCGGGCAGTATCTCCAGCACGCCGCCGCCGTAGATGGAGCCGTTCATGCGCGCCTGCGACTCGAGAATCTTGCCGATAAGCTCCTGTTTCTTGAGGCCGGAGATGTATTCCACCTTGAAGTCGGTGGCGACGCGGGTCAGTTCCGCCACGGTCATTTTTGAAAGGATGTTGATATCCACCTGTTTTTGCGCTTCCGCGGGTTTCGCCCCGTTGCCGTTTTGCGGCGCGGATTGCGGCTGCGAAGCGTTCTGGGGCCGCGGCTCGCGGATTTCCGCCGCCTGATGCGCAGTGGATTTGGGGTTGCTCTGCGTTTCTTGACCGTTCTGCATTTATTGCTCCTTGGTTATGTGTCTTTGATGAAAGTTCAGCGAGTGTTTACCGGAATTTCAGCGAGTTAAGCGCTTTGTAAAGGGTTTCTATTTTTCCGCGCAGACGGGGCCCGGGGCCGGAATTATCAATCACTATGTCGGCGCGCGCCGCTTTTTCCTCCGGCGCGAACTGGGCGCGGGACCTGCGTAAAAACTCCTCTTTCGTCCAGCCCCGCGCCGCGGCCCGCGCGAGGCGGATTTTCTCTTCCGCGTGGACGCAGACGGTGATATCGAACATGTCTCCCAGTCCCGCCTCGAACAGCAGCGGCGCGTCAAAAACGATTATTGTACGCTTTGTTTTGCGGATTGTCTCTGAGGCTTCTATTATAACATAAGGATGTATGGTATTTTCAAGCCATTTTCTGAGGCCGTCATCCGCGAACACCTTTTCGGCGAGGAAAACCCTGTCTATGCCGCCGTCGGAAGAGAGGGCGCGCGCGCCGAATTTTTTTTTGACCGCTTTCCAGCCCGGCGCGCCCGCGCGCAACTGCGCGGCGGCCAGCGAATCGGCGCATATCGCCTGCGCCCCCAGCCGCGCCAGGCAGCGCGCCGCTTCTGATTTTCCGGCGGCTATTGAGCCGGTCAGGCCCATGACGATTTTTCCGGGCCGGCGGAAGCTATGGGGTCTCATTTTTTCAGCCATTTGGAGTAACGCTCCATTTCTTCCTTTTCGGATTCGTTTAGCGAGTTGACGCCGCGCTTGGATATCTTGTCCAGCAGCGCGTCCATGCGGCTTGCCGGGCGCGGCGCGGGTTTGGGCGCCGGTTCCCGCCTGTCCGGCATTGCGCCTGAAAGCTTCTCCAGCATGACCGGATACCAGCGCAGATACAGGTAGCCGGTTATCATGCCGCCCAGATGCGCGAGGTTGGCTATCGCGCCGCGGTGCGGGTTGAACGAGGCCGCCAGCTCTATCGCGCCGATGATGACAGCCATATATTTCGCCTTCATCGGAAACACGAAATAGAAGTAAACCGTGCTTTCGGGAAACGTCAGGGCGAAAGCCGCGATGAGCCCGAATACCGCGCCCGACGCGCCCACCACCGGTATCCCGGATTGCGGTCCGGCGGCGATATGAAACAGCGCCGCGCCCACGCCGGTTATGAAGCAATACCGGACGAATCGCCGCGAGCCCCACACGTTTTCCATCATGCCGCCCAGCATCCACAGCAGCAGCGAGTTGAGGAAGAGATGCCAGAACCCGTCGTGCAAAAACATGTAGGTGGCGGTCTGCCAAATCCAGTAATTGCCCGTCACCCGCGCCGGCACCAGCCCGAACAGCAGCTCAAAACGATATCCGAACAGCAGCGACAGCAGCCAGCCGCCCAGCAGCGCCGCCAGAAAAAGCCGCGTGGCGCGCGGCAGAGAGTGGAATTCGTCAAGCAGAACCCTCACGCCGGCTCCGGCGGGAAAGGTTTCATGTCGCGCCAGTTTTCGCCGCATTTCATATCCGCCAGCAGCGGCACCTTGAGCTGATACGCGGTTTCCATCAAATGTTTCAACTGCGGGGCCAGCCGCCGCAAATCGGACTTGGGAATCTCGAAAACAAGCTCGTCATGCACCTGCAGCAGCATGGCCGCGCTTTCCCGGGCCAGCAGCCGGTGTATTTCCAGCATGGCCTTTTTGATGACGTCCGCCGAGCCGCCCTGCACGACGGTGTTCACCGCCGCGCGCTGCGCGAAGGAGGCCGTCGCTCCGTTGGCGGAGGCGAACTCCGGCAGGCGGCGCAGCCTGCCGCTCATCGTGCGCACGAGGCCGTCCCGGCGGGCGTTGGCGGTGGTGGCGTCTATCCAGGCTTTGACGCCTTTATAGGTGGCGAAATAATGCTCGATATATTTTTGCGCCTCCTGGCGGGAAATGCCCAGTTGCAGCGCCAGCCCAGGCGCGCCCTGCCCGTAGACTATTCCGAAATTTATGGTTTTGGCGGCGCGCCGCATGTCGGCGGTAACCAGCGCGGGCGCGGCGTCGAAAACCTCGGCGGCGGTTTTGACATGGATATCCCCGCCGTCAATGAACGCGCGGACCAGCGTTTCGTCGCCGCTTTCGTGCGCCAGCACGCGCAGGTCAATCTGCGAATAATCGGCGGAAAGCAGCGCGCAGCCTTCTTTTGCCACGAAGGCCCTGCGCACCGCCCGCCCGCTCTCGCCGCGCACCGGAATGTTCTGCAAATTCGGCTGAAGGCTGGACAAGCGGCCCGTAGCCGTGCCGGTCTGGTCGAAGCGGGTGTGCACCCTGCCGTCAACCGCCATTTCCGTGAGATTGTCTATATAAGCGGATTTGAGCTTTGCCGCTTCGCGGTATTCGAGTATAAGCCCCGGCACAGTGTGGGCGGGCGCCAGCGCGGCGAGCACTTCCTCGTCGGTGGAATAGCCGGTTTTGGTCTTGCGCAGCGGCTTGAGCCCCAGTTTTTCAAAAAGCAGGAAGGCCAGCTGCTTTGGCGAGTTGACGTTTATGCCGGAACCGGCGGCTTCGTTGATTTTAGACTGCGCCGCCTCCATTCTGGCGGCAAGCTCGGTTCCCGCCCGCCTGAGGCAGTCCATATCCACCGCTATGCCCGCGTTTTCCATTTCGGACAGCACGGCGATGAGCGGCATTTCCATCTCGCGGTAAAGCCGCTCCACTCCCTCGGCGGCAAGTTTCGCGTCCAGTCCGCGCGCCAGTTCCCAAGCGAACATGTTCTGCCAGATGACGGTTTCCGGCGGTTTGGCGGCGGGGACAATCGCGCCGGCATATTCGGCGGCCAGAGCCGCGAAATCGTAATTCGGGCGGGACGGGTTGAGACAATAAGCCGCCAGCGCCAGGTCCAGGCAGCTCAAAGCGCAATCCTTGTCCAGCTTTATGCCGGCGAAGCGCAAGGCTTCCTTTATATACCAGCCGGTTTTGCGCAGGGCCGGATTTTGAACGGCGGCTTTCAACGCCGCCCTGTCCGCCGGGGTCAGTTCGTCAACGGCTTTATAAGCGTAATCCTGCGCGGAAAACCCCGCCAGCACGCAGCCGTCCGCCGCCTGGAAGAAAAATTCCTTCGCCTCCGGCAGGCGCGCCAGCGCGGCGTCCCAGCCGCCCGCTTTTGGAATTTGCGTAAATGAAACCGCCGCGCCCGCCTGCGCCAGGGAAAACAAGTCCTTGAACTCGAAGCGTTTTGCCAGTTCCGCTATTTTCGCGGGGTCCGGCGTTTTCACGGCGAAATCCGGAATTTCTCCGACGGAAACTTCGCAGTCCAATGTAACCAGCCGTTTGGAAAGCAGGGCCTGCTTTTCCTGCTCGAGCAGTTTTTTCGCCGCGCCGGGGTCCATGCCCGGGTCGCCAGCGCGGGCTTTTTCCAGCATGGTCTCCAGCGAGCCGCAGGCCGCTACAAGTTTCTGCGCCATCTTCGGGCCTATGCCGCGCACGCCGGGCACGTTGTCCGAGGAATCGCCCACGAGCGCGAAATAATCGGCCAGTTGCCGCGGTTCCACGCCGTATTTGGCGCGCACGAAATCCTCGCCGCGGGGGGCTTGCGCGTCCCCAGTCCATATTGAAATGCCGCCGCCGATGAGCTGGAGCGCATCCTTGTCGGTGGTGACCAGCACGGTGTCCATGCCCGCCGCTTTGCCTTTTTGCGCGGCGCAGGCCATCAAATCGTCGGCCTCATAGCCTTCGGCGGCGAGCACTTTAAGCCCCAGCCCCGCCGCGATGTCGCGCGCCAGCCGGAGCTGGCTCACCAGGGCGTCGTCGGTCCTGGAGCGGTTGGCTTTGTAATCGGAGAACATCCCGTGCCGGAAAGTTTTGCCGGGTGAATCGAAGCACACCGCCACTCCGGCGGGTTTTTTCTCGCGCAGCAGTTTGAGCAGCAGGCGCGTGAAGCCGTAGAGCGCGCCCACCTCCTCGCCCGACGACGCTGTGAATTTGGGCAGCGCGTGGTAGGCCCTGTGCAGAAAGCCGTGCGCGTCTATTATGTAAAAGGAATTTTGCTGCGAATTTTGCGGCATGTTATCAGGAGGCTACTTCAGAAGGGCTGCAATCGAGTTTTCAAGCTGCGCATCCATCTCCGGGGAATATCCCATCCAGACTTTGCGTATCAGTCCGTCCTTCCCTATAAGTATCGCCGTGGGGGTGCCTCTTATCTGATAGAGGCGGGCTACCTGGTTCGCCCCGTCCACGACCACGGGGTATTTGAGCCTGTTGGCGTCGGCGTAAGCCTGCACTTCGGCGGCGGGGTCGCCGGTGCTTACGGCGATTATCGAGAGGCCGCCCCGCGGGTATTTTTCCGCCAGCGCGTTGAGCGCCGGGATGATGTACCGGCAGGCACCGCAGTATACCGACCAGAAAACCACCAGCACGGGTCCCGACTGCCTTAAGGAGCCCAGATGCACGTCCGCGCCGAGGGGGGTGGAAAGCGAAAAATCCGGCGCCCTGCGCTCGGCCTTCAGGGCCGCCTCTTCGTTTTGCGCGCAACCCAGGGCCAGCGCCGCGCAAAGCGCGGCGCAGAGCGCCGCCGTCCGTTTAAATCTTCTCAAATCCGCCTCAGAGCAGGCCGTCGAGCTGTTTTTTGAGGTCTGATTTGGATTGCAGGCCCGTTATCTGCCCGACCGGGTTTCCGCCCTTGAACAGCATCACGGTGGGGATGGCGGTTATCCTGTAGGTGGAGGCGGTCTGCGGATTGTCGTCGGTGTTGAGCTTGCCGATTTTCACCCTGCCCTGATATTCCGCCGCCAGTTCCTCTATGACCGGCCCCAGCATTTTGCACGGGCCGCACCACGGCGCCCAGAAGTCCACCAGAACCGGCAGGGGGCTTTTAAGCACGTCTTCGTTGAAATTGGCGTCTGTGAACTGTATCTCACTCATGGTTTTGCTCTCCTTGTTTTTCGGGGCAGCCGCAACAGAACGGGCGGTTCGCCAAGCTGCGGATTTTATGCCGGGGAAAAACAACTTGAAATATCGCGCCAAAAACAAGTTAGCAGGTTTGCTTTTTTTTGTCAATGACGCGCATGTTTTTTGTAGAATTGCCCTGTTCTTCCAGGAGGAAACCATGCCAGCGAAATTTGTGGCTTTGATGGCGCTGTCCGCCGTCATCGGCTGCGAGGCGCAGGCCGGCGCCGCGCAGCGCCGGAGCAGGCCGGACGTGTATGTCTTAAACGAACGCAAGATGAATTGCCCCAAGGGCATCAAGGCAACGCAGTACGCCGTCAGCCGGCTGGCGCGGCTGGGAAACATCAAGTACGTCTACACGGATTACGAAAGCGCCATGCCAAAAGACGTGTTGTCCTGTTTCCATGATATGGCCGCCGATGGAAAGTTGCTGCCGATGGTGGCGGTCAGGAACGCGGGGGGGCATATCTGCTGCCGGATTCCATATATGGATGAAGGCAAACGGGAGAAGGCTTTCGACAAATGCGTGCACAGGCTGGAGTATCCCGGCGCCCTGGGCGCGCTGGCTGATTTATGGGATACCCTTTCGCGGTATATTTGACCCCGTTCCGCTCGTTCGGGCGGGAAAATTGCAATGCTGTTCTCCAACTTAATATAATCTGCATGTGCTCGCAGCCAAATCGGCAGGCCGGGCATTTCCGCTGATGCGCATCTGTATGCCGGCGATACAACTTGAGAGGGCCGGACGTCCGGCGGAGGTTCTGTGCGGCTGTTGAAAAGGAAGTACCGGCATCCGGTGGCAATCCGGCACAAGGTCGTGATGCGTCGGGCAAAAGCCGCCGCCGTGGCGCTGGCCGCGCTGGGGCTGGCGATATTCGCCGCGGCGCAAGCCCCGA